>JANLQX010000094.1:0-12483 GCA_031368095.1 Actinomycetes bacterium
CGTCGACGACGGCCGAGCGGACCCATGTGCGCAAGGACTCGGGAGCCACGCTCACCCTGACCGACCCGTCGCTTCTCGCTCCGAAAGCTCCCACGAGTCGGCGCCAGCCCGCGGCGGTGTTTCCGTCGGACGTCGCCGTACTTCTGTACACCTCGGGAACCACGGGAAAGCCGAAGGGCGCCGCGCTCACCCATCGCGGCTTGCTGGCCTCGACCCGCCGCTTGGCCCTTCTTCCGACCGGTTTGCGTCACGACGAAATCGTCATGGCGCTGCCGTTGGCCCACGTGATGGGTTTTGCCGGGTTCCTCGGCGCGCTCACGTCGGGAGTTCCGGCGTTCGTGTTCCCGAGGTTTCGCCCGAACGAGGTGCTCGACACCATCGAGTCACGTCGATCGTCGATTTTTGTGGGCGTCCCGGCAATGTACCGAATGCTGCTCGAAGCCGGGGCGTCTCAGCGAGACCTCACGTGCGTCAGGGTCTGGATGAGCGGTGCCGATGCGATGCCTTCGGACCTGGCCCGACAGTTTCAGCGAATGGGGGCCACAGCAACGCTGCCGATCATCGGAGCTTCCGTGGGCGAGGCCTTGTTTGTCGAGGGCTACGGGATGGTCGAACTCTCTGGCGCCGCAATCATGAAGGTGACGCCGCCGTATGCCGGCGGAGCGTTGACCAAGGCGCGCGGGGCATCACTCCCCGGAGTGAAGACGCGCGTTGTCGATGAGGCCGGCGCCACCGTCCGAATTGGCCAGGTCGGCGAGTTGTTGGTCACCGGGCCTGGCGTGTTGCAGGGATACTTCGGCGACCGGGTTGCCACGACCGCGGCCGTGACCGACGATGGATGGGTGCGGACCGGTGACCTTGTTCGCCGAGGGTTGGCCGGCACCGTGGAATTTGTCGGGCGGGCCAAGGACGTGATCAAGGTTGGCGGGTACTCGGTCTACGCGGCCGAGGTTCAGACCGCTCTTGAGGCCCAACCGGGCGTGGCTGAGGCAGCCGTTACCGGGCTACCCGACGCCCGCAAGGGCGAGCAGGTCGCCGCCGCTGTTCGCGTCCTTCCCGGTGCCACCGTGGACGTGAACGTGCTGCGGTCCGCGATGGCCGAGCTCCTGGCGGCGTACAAGGTCCCCGCGATCATCGTCGTGGTCGACGAGCTGCCCCGAACGACCACTGGCAAGATCAAGCGCTCCGACCTTCGCGACCTGCTCGCCGACCGCTCGGATCGTTGACGACGCCTACGAGGGCGGTCTGGTCTTCAGCGTGTCGGCGTAGGACACGTTGAGATCGACGATGAGGCGGTCGGTGTCGCGGTCGGCGGTGGCCGAGTACCGCGCGAGTGGTGCACCGCCGTCGTCGCGGGTGCCGTCGGGGGCATAGACGTCGTCGGTGCACGGATTGACGAACACCTTGCGGGCCGCGTCCCAACCGACCGCACAGGTGGACGGCTGACCGGGAGGCAGGGCGTTCATGGCCGCCCAGTCGTCCTTGCCTTCACTGCCGAGGAGGATCACGGCGAGCGGCAAAGGGCGCTCGTCGCGGACGAGATCGTTGAAGAACAGCGGGCCGTCGACCGCCTGGGCGGTGCGTTTGGCCAGTTGGCGCATGACGAAGAGCCGATTGCCGAGGTTGACCTTGTCCGGCCGCTTCGACGCCACGCCGGAGAAGAGCACGAGCACGATGGCGCTCACTCCGAGGGCCACGGCGACCGCCACGATCATACGGATCGTGTGCGAATTGCGGGATTCGGTGGAGGGAGGACGCCATCCCGGCGGGGTTACCGGGGGCGGTCCTGGGGGTGTGCGAGCCACCGCCCCACCGTACCGGGAGCAGCCGACGACGGGCGTTGACCTGCTGGGATTCGTTCCGGTGGGCGTACCGCCGTAGGATCACGTCCCGATGTTGCGCCGATACCGGGTCGTTGTTGCCAAACCAGGCCTCGATGGCCACGACCGTGGCGCCAAGATCATCGCCCGGGCGCTTCGAGACGCCGGGTTCGAGGTCATTTATACCGGCCTTTTCCAGTCACCCGACATGATCGTGGAGACGGTCATTCAAGAAGACGCCGACGCCATCGGCCTGTCGATCCTCTCCGGCGCCCACCGCACGCTGTTCCCCCTGGTGATCGAGAAGCTCCGCAGTCGCGACGTCGACGATGTCGTGATCTTCGGCGGCGGCATCATTCCCGAGGCCGACATTGCGCTGCTGAAGAGCCAGGGCGTGGCCGAACTCTTCACCCCGGGCGCGCCGCTCGACACGATCACCACTTGGCTGGAAACCACGCTCGATGAGCGTGAGCGTCAGCTCGCTTAGTCCCCTTCTGCCGTACCCCTTTCGCCTCACCGAGGAGCCTTCCGTTGGATCTGTTCGAGTATCAAGGCCGTGCCGAGTTCGCCCGTTTCGGGTTGCCGGTGCCTTCCGGTGGCATCGCCGACGACGTGGAGACGGCCGTGGCGGTGGCCGAAGCGGCCGGGTATCCGGTCGTGATCAAGGCGCAGGTCCAGGTCGGCGGCCGCGGTAAGGCCGGCGGTGTGAAGATCGCTGAGAATGCCGACGAGGTCCGGTTGCATGCCGGGAACATCCTCCATATGGACATCAAAGGCCACATCGTCCATCGCCTGTTTGTCGCCAACGCCGCCGACATTGCCGAGGAGTACTACGCCTCGTTCACCCTCGACCGCAGCGCCAAGAAGCACCTGTTGATGCTCTCCGCCGAAGGAGGCGTCGAGATCGAAGTGGTGGCCGTCGAGAATCCCGACGCGCTCGTCAAGCGTCACATCGATCCGGTCGACGGCATCACGTTGGCCGAAGCCCGTCAGGCCTGTGTCGACGCCAAGCTCAATCCGCTGGCCATCGATCAGGCGGCCGAGATCCTCGTCCAGCTCTACCGGTGCTTCACCGAAGGTGACTGCGATCTCGCCGAGATCAACCCGCTCGTTCTCACCCCCGACGGTCGCGTGTTGTGCCTCGACGCCAAGGTGTCGCTCGACGAAAATGCCATGTACCGCCATGACTGGGCCGAATACGAGTCCACCGTGCTGCGTGATGCCCGTGAGACCCTCGCCCACTCGAAGGGCCTGCAGTACATCGGCCACGACGGAACCGTCGGCATCATCGCCAACGGTGCCGGTCTCGCCATGAGCACCCTCGACGTTGTCAATCAGGTCGGTGGTAGCGCCGCCAACTTCTTGGACATTGGCGGTGGTGCCAATGCCGACGTGATGGCCGGTGCGCTCGAGGTGATCAACACCGACCCGGCCGTGAAGAGCATCTTCATCAACATCTTCGGCGGCATCACCCGCGGTGAAGAAGTGGCGAAGGGCATTGTCGAAGCGATGAGTCGGGTCACGCTGAAGGCGCCGATCGTGATTCGTCTTGACGGCACCAACGCCGAAGAGGGCCGCGCCATTATCGCCAATGCCGGTATCCCGGCCGACAAGCTGATCTCCATGCCGACCATGCTCGAAGCGGCCCGCGCCGCTGTCGCGCTGGCAAAGTAAGTCAACGTAGCAATCGTTCAAAGTAGAAAGTACACATACAAATGAGCATCTTCGTTGACGAAACCACCAAGGTCATCGTGCAGGGCCTGACCGGCGGGCAGGGCAAGTACCACGGGCTGCGGAACAAGGCCTACGGCACGCTCGTCGTCGGCGGCGTCACGCCCGGTAAGGGTGGCACCGACGTCGAAGGCATCCCGGTGTTCAACACCGTCGCCGAAGCTGTAGCCGCCACCGGCGCAACCGCGTCGTTCATCGCCGTGCCTCCGAAGGCCGCGTCGGCCGCCATCGTCGAGGCCGCCGCCGCCGGCATCGCGTTCATCGTCTGCATCACCGAAGGCATCCCGGCCCAGGACGAGGCCAAGACGTACAACCTGCTGAAGCGTGACTACCCCAACACTCGCCTGCTCGGCCCGAACTGTCCCGGCATCATCAGCCCCGGGCGTTGCAACATCGGGATCACCTCAGGTGATATCGCTCTGGCGCCCCAGGAAGGCAAGCCGGCCGTCGGCATCGTGAGTCGCTCCGGCACGCTCACCTATCAGGCGTTGTACGAGTTGAAGCAGCTCGGCATCGGCGTGTCCACGTGCGTTGGCATCGGTGGCGATCCCGTTCCCGGTACAGCGTTCATCGACGCGCTCGAGGCGTTCCAGAACGATCCTGAGACCAAGGCAATCATCATGATCGGCGAGATCGGCGGAACCGGCGAGGAAGAGGCGGCCGAGTTCATCAAGGCCCACGTGACCAAGCCGATGAGTGCCTACATTGCGGGCGTCACGGCGCCGGCGGGGAAGAAGATGGGCCATGCCGGCGCCATCGTCTCCGGCGGCAAGGGTACGGCCCAGGGCAAGATGGACGCCCTCGCCGCCGCCGGCGTCAAGATCGGCCTCAATCCCACCGAGGCGGGCTCGCTCATGGCGGAGATCGTCAAGGGCCTGTAGTTGGGGTAGGCAGGGAGCCCTCGCAGGCGTACGCTTTCTCTCATGGAACACGTCACGCCCCGGTTGCTTGCCATCTGGCTGGTCGGCGCCCTCGCCCTTTCGCTCGCCGTCGTCGGCTGCGGAACCATCACGTCACAGGACCCGCCGCTCAATCGGTTGGCGTCGACGGGTACGGTGACGCCGAAGGACATGTCGGATGCGTACTCGGCGCTCCTCAAGCCATGCAAAATGTCCAACGGCGGCGCCGGCCTGAAGTTCGACGACCTGTGCCTCCCGGCGCCGCCGGCGGGTTGGACCACGGGCAAGGCATTCACGATGTCCCGAGACCGCAACGGCAAGTGGAAGCCGGTCGACCGCAACATCGTCATCCAACCGGCCTCGTTCCTGACGCTGCCCGACACCCGTGAGTGTCGTCCGTCGATTCTTGAAACTGAAGCCGTCCAGGTCTAACCAGCGACGACCGACGGACGCTGCCCCTACGATGGGCGGCCCTGGAAGGGTGACAGAGCGGCCGAATGTAACGGTCTTGAAAACCGTCGGGTGATGAGCCCCGTGGGTTCAAATCCCACCCCTTCCGCCAACGAGCCGGGTCGACGCGAAAGCGCCGGCCCGGCGTCGCGTTGGGCTCCGGGTCCGTCGGAGTTTGGTCACCGGTGCTCGCTGGGAGCGCACCTGGTACCAAACTCGGTCTCGTGCTTTGTGCGTCGGGGCTGGTCGGCTCGGGAACTAGGTTCGGGGTGTGAGCGGAGCGCCTGTCTTTGTCACCCGCATGATCGGGTTGGAGATCCTGACGAACGACGGCGCGCCCGTCGGTCGGATCGTCGACGTGGTCGTGGGGTACCCGGGCCCGGATATGCCACCGCCGGTGTTGGGTCTGGTGGCCACGATTCAACGTCGCCAGATCTTCGTCAATGCCAACCGCATCGCCGAGATCGACGGTGGAGGCGTGCGGCTGCACTCCGGAACCGTCGACCTCCAGCGGTTCCGTCTGCGTGACGGCGAGAAGCTGGTGGCGTCTGACATCCTCGATCGCCGAGTCGGTCGCGAACTGGTCAACGACCTCGCCCTTCGTCCATCGCCGAACGGTACGCGCGCCTGGGAAGTGTCCGGTGTCTCGCTGTCGGCACCAGGGGTGCTTCGCCGTCGCCGTACAGGCCGCCTTGCGGGGTGGGACACGGTGCGCGAATTCTTCGGCGGCGTTGACCTGGTCACCCAGCAGGTCTCGGAACTTCGCGAGATGCATCCGGCCGACGCCGCCACCCAAATGGCGGCGCTCGACGAGCAGGAGCGCAACGCTGTCGCCGACGCGATGAACGACGAAGATCTTGCTGATCTCCTCGTCGAACTCCCCGAAAACGAAGCGGCGGCGATGATCGAACACCTCGACTCCGAGCGCGCCGCCGACGTGCTCGAAGAGATGGACATCGACGATGCCGTCGACGTGCTGGCCGAGTTGGCGCCCCGCAAGCGTGAGGAGCTACTGGCTGACATGGACCCGGAGGAGTCGGCCGAGATCCGTCGCCTCATGGCCTATCTGCCGGACACGGCCGGCGGTCTGATGAACCCGGACCCGCTGATCTTTGCCGCCGACGCCACCGTGGCCGAGGCGCTCGCTCGGATCCGCAACCCCGACCTTCCTGCCGCCGAAGCGGCTCATGTCTTCGTCTGCGAGGCACCCCACGAGACCCCCACCGGTCGGTACCTCGGCCCGGTCGGATACCAGCGCCTGCTGCGCGAACCGCCGGCCACGCCGCTCGGTCGCTGCCTCGACGATCAGCCGGAGTTTGTCCCGCCCGACCTCGCTACGGCCCAGATTGCGCGGCGCCTTGCGTCCTACGACGTGGTCGCCGTGCCGGTATGCGATGCCCAGGGTCGCCTGCTCGGCGCGGTGTCGGTCGATGACGTGCTCGACCATCTGCTGCCCGATGGTTGGCGGCGGCGATGATGAGCGTGTTGTGTGACGATCGGTCGCGACCGGGTGCGGAGAGGCGGCGGTGAAGAAGTTCCGGCCGGCTCGCTCTCCTCGGCCGGCGCGTCCGGAGAAGGAATCGCGCTTCGGGCGCCGCAGCACCATTGACCTCTCGGTACCGCGCCAGAGAGGTTTGCGCCTCGGCGTGCACTACGACACGGAAACCTTCGGACGATTCTCCGAAGGCATTGCCCGGTTCATCGGCACGGCGCGATTTCTGGTGTTTCAGTCGGCCTTCATCGTGTGCTGGATCATCTGGAACCTGGCGGCACCGCCCTCGTTGCAGTTCGACCCGTACGACCGCGGGCTCGTCCTGCTCACCCTCGTCCTGTCGTTGCAGGCGGCGTATGCGGCGCCGCTGATCCTTCTCGCTCAGAACCGTCAGGCCGATCGCGATCGGGTCACGACCGAGCGTGATCGGGGCACGTCGCTGCGGACCCAGGCCGACACGGAGTTCCTCGCCCGCGAACTCGTGTCGATCCGCCTTTCGCTGTCCGACGTGGTGACGACCGACGAGTTGGAGAAAGCCATCGACAAGGCGGTGGACCGTGCCGTGCTTCGCTATGCCGAACTCCGTCGGGCCCAGGGCGAGTCGGCCTAGGGCTGCGTCCGTTTGCCTAGGTGTGATCCTGGGCCCTACGGTCGTCGAACGATGGCTGTGCTTCCCACCCGACTCGACGCTCGCTCCGCCGAGTTCCGGGCCAATGCGGCGGCGATGCAGGTGCTCCTCGACGAGGTGATTGCCCAGCAGCATCAGGCGACGATTGCCGGTGGCGAGCGCTACATCGAACGTCATCGCGAGCGCGACAAGATGCTCGTCCGAGAACGCCTTGAGCTGCTCGTCGACCGCGACACGCCGTTGCTCGAGCTCCATGCCCTGGCGGCCTGGGGGACCGGCGATCCGGTCGGCGCCGGCAACGTCAACGCCGTCGGAATCATCAATGGCGTCGAGTGCTTTGTGAACGGTACCGACATGACGGTGAAGGGTGGCGCGTCGAATCCGTCGACGGTGACGAAGAGCTTGCGGGGAATGGAGATTGCTCTCGCCAACCGGTTGCCGTATATCTCGCTCACCGAATCCGCCGGCGCCGATCTGCCCCGACAGGCGGAGATCTTCGTGCCGGGTGGGGCGTCGTTCAAGCAGCTCACGCGCATGAGCGCGGCCGGTATCCCGACGATCTCCATCGTGTTTGGTCCGTCGACGGCTGGTGGCGCGTACAACCCCGGCATGAGTGACTACGTCGTCATGATCAAGGATCGATCGAAGGTCTTTCTCGGTGGTCCGCCCCTGGTCAAGATGGCGATCGACGAAGACGCCGATGAAGAAGAACTCGGTGGGGCCGAGATGCACGCTCGGGTCAGCGGGTTGGCCGATTACCTCGCCGTCGACGAACTTGATGCGTTGCGTATCGGTCGCGACATCGTGGGGCATCTCAACTGGCGGAAGCGTGGCCCGGGTCCAACGATGCCGGCCGACGCGCCAGTGCACGATCCGGCTGAGCTGTTGGGTGCGGCACCGGCTGATGTGCGCAAACCTATCGACGTACGCGAGATCATCGCGCGCATCGTCGACGGATCACGATTTGAGGAATTCAAGGGTGCCTACGGGACGCAATTGGTCACCGGGTGGGCATCGTTGTGCGGATTCCCGATCGGCATCATCGCCAACAACGGCATTCTCTTTTCCGAGGAATCGCAGAAAGGTTCGCAGTTCATCCAGTTGTGTAACCGCATCGACACGCCGATTCTTTTCATCCAGAACATCACCGGCTTCATGGTTGGCACAAGATATGAGCAGGGCGGCATCATCAAAGATGGGGCCAAGCTGATCAACGCCGTATCGAACTCGACGGTGCCGCACCTCACCCTGATGGTGGGTGCTTCCTATGGTGCTGGGAACTACGGCATGAGCGGCAAGGCGTATGACCCACGCTTCATCTTCACCTGGCCCAATCACCGTATTGCGGTCATGGGCCCCAAGCAGTTGGCGGGCGTGATGAACATCATCACCAAGGGCCGCGACCCTGAAGCTGTTGCGGCATTGGAAGCGCAGGTCGAGGCTGAGTCCACGGCATTATTTGCCACCGGCCGGATGTGGGACGACGGCATCATCGACCCTCGCGATACCCGCACCGTGCTCGGCTTGGCCCTTTCTGCCGTGCATACCAATGAAGTGAAGGGCACGTCGTCGTTCGGCGTGTTCCGAATGTAGGTAGACAGATGATTCGTACCCTGCTCGTGGCCAACCGGGGCGAGATCGCGTCACGTATCTTTCGCACGTGTCGCGCCATGGGCATCGGAACCGTTGCCGTGTACGCCGAGCCCGACGCTGGCCTACCCTTCGTGCGAGAAGCCGACGTGGCCGTTGCCCTCGGTGGTTCGAGCGCCACCGACAGTTATCTGGTGATCGACAAGATCCTTGGTGCGGCGCGCCGCGGCGGTGCTGATGCGATCCATCCCGGGTTCGGATTTCTGTCGGAGAACGCGGCGTTCGCGCAGGCGGTCATCGAGGCCGGGATCACGTGGGTTGGTCCGACTCCGTCCAACATCGCCGCCATGGGCACCAAGGTTGAGGCCAAGCAACTGGCGGCCGCGGCCGGTGTACCGGTGCTCCCATCGGCCGTGGCGGAAGGCGACGATCCGTCGGCCTGGCTGGCGGCGGCGGTGGGCGTCGGTTTCCCTGTGTTGGTGAAGGCCTCGTCGGGTGGTGGGGGACGGGGCATGCGCATCGTCGAGTCGCCCGATCAACTCGCCGACGCCGTGGTCGGGGCGCGTCGTGAGGCATTGGCCAGCTTCGGTGATGCAACCGTCTTCCTGGAGCGTTACCTCGCCGCGCCGAGGCACATCGAGTTTCAGGTCTTCGGCGACACGTTGGGCAATGTGATCCACCTGGGTGAGCGGGAATGCTCGATCCAACGTCGGCATCAGAAGATCGTGGAAGAAGCGCCGTCGCCGGTTCTCACCGATGCCATGCGCGCTGTCATGGGCGGGGCGGCCGTCGGTCTCGCCTCGGCCATCGGCTACGTGGGCGCCGGCACCGTTGAGTACCTGTACGACGATACGCCGGATGCACCCGAGTACTTCTTCCTGGAGATGAACACTCGTCTGCAGGTGGAGCACCCAGTCACCGAGTGCCTGACCGGGACCGACCTGGTGCGGTGGCAGATCGACGTGGCCAACGGGCTCGCACTCCCGTTGACCCAGGACCAGGTGGAGCGGCGTGGCCATGCCATCGAGATTCGTCTGTACGCCGAGGATCCGGCCAACGACTTCTTACCGACGTTTGGCCCTATGCACACCTACGAAGTGCCCGAGGCAGCGGTTGGCCTTCGGTTCGAAAACGGGGTTGAGACCGGATCGAACGTCACCACATTCTTTGACCCCATGCTGGCCAAGGTCATCGCCCACGCACCAACCCGGACCCAGGCGGTTCGACAGTTGGCCCAGGCCCTACGTTCCATGCGGATCCATGGGCCGGTAACGAACCGTGACTATCTCGTCGGTGTTCTGAACGATGCGGACTTTCTCGCCGGAGCTGCCACCACGGCATTCGTCGAAACGCATCGCGCCCTCCTGGACTCACGTCTTGCGGTCGGAGATGAGCGGGCTCATCTCGTTGCCGCTTTGCTCAGCGGGTCCCTCATGCGGGTGGCACAGGACAGGCGCTGGTCGTTCGCGCCAATCGGATGGCGCAACATGGGCGTGCACCGCCAACTGGTCGAGCTGGCCGACGCTGATGGTGGTGTTCATAGGTGTACCTATCGATGGATCTCACCAGGTGAAGTGACGGTGACCGTCGACGGTCACGACCATGGGGTTGGTGTGGTCCGGGCGGAACCCGTGGGTAGTGGTCACGAACTTGTTCTGTCGATCGACGGTGTCACCAGGCGGGTCGTCACGGCAATGCTGGCGGACCACACCTGGTGCAATTCTGCCGCCGGTCAGTCCACGTGGGCTCTCGTACCCCGGTTCCCCGAAACGGCAGGTGGCGTCGCGTCGGGAAGTCCTATCGCCCCCGTGCCCGGACGGGTCGTGGCCTTACACGTGGTCGAAGGTCAACAGGTGAGCGCCGGCGACGCCCTGGTCACCATGGAAGCCATGAAGATGGAGCACAAGATCAACGCCCCCGCCGACGCAACGGTCACCGAAGTTCGCTGCGCTGTCGGCGACCAGGTCGACGCTCACCAAGTCCTGGTGGTGCTGGCCTGACTCCGTCTTTTGGTGCTGCGCTGTTCCGCTGCGCTTCACTGCTCGCTGGACGAGTTTTTATGCCGAGGGTACGCCTCACGTGTAGAACTCCAACGCAGGTGGGACTCGGGCGCTAGATGGTGAACTCGAGGTGTTTGATCCCGTTGATGAACGACGAGAGCAGACGGTCCGGAGGAGCAGTAGCGCGGATGTTCGGCACCCGGTTGAAGAGTTCTTTCCACATCACGCTGATCTCCCGACGGGCGAGGTGGGCGCCGAGACAGAAGTGGGGGCCGGGACCACCGAAGCCCACATGCGGGTTCGGTGCCCGGGTCACATCGAAACTGAACGGATCGGTGAACACGTCGGTGTCGCGGTTGGCCGACCAGTAGTAGAGGATGAACTTCGCTCCCTCGTCGAAGTCGACGCCGCGCAGGGTCCCGGCCCGGGTCGCGGTGCGGCGCATCCACGCGACGGGCGACGCAACCCGAACGATCTCCTCCACGGCCGCGGGCATGCGTCCGTCGATATCGGCCAACACGTAGTCGCGCTGCTCCGGGTTCTGCGTGAAGAGGTCGAGGCCGTGGGCAATGGCATTGCGGGTGGTCTCATTGCCGGCGACGACCAGCAGGATGAAAAACGAGCCGAGCTCAGTGTCGGTGAGACGCTCTCCGTCGACTTCGGTGTTGACGAGGGCACTGGTTAGGTCATTGGTGGGATTTGCTCGACGCTCGGCGCCGAGGTCGGAGACCAGTTTGTGAAGGTCACCACCGGCCGTGAGGAGCGCGTTGATGATGAAATCGGCATCACCCTGGGCCACATATTCTTCGTCGGCGGCGCCGAGAATCACGTTGGATCTGGTAAAGACGGTGTCGTATTCGACCTCCGGAATGCCCATCATGTCGCAGATGACTTTGAGCGGGAGCCGGGCCGCCACATCGGTCACGAAGTCGCCGCCCCCTTTGATGATGACGTCGTCGACGATCTCGCGGGCGGCAATGACCACCTGGTCCTCGATGTCCTTGAGCATCTTGGGGGTGAACGCCGCCGACACGATCTTGCGTAGACGGGCGTGGCGGGGATCGTCCATGTTGATCATGGACCCGAAGAAGTCGTTCATGAACTCGGGGAGGTCGAAGATCGAGGTGGCCCCCTTCCCGGAGCAGTACAGGGCCGGGTCCTTCGAAATCTCGATGATGTCGTTGTACTTGGTCACCGCGAAGTAGCCGGGACCGGAGGGGACGAGCTCGGACTGCGACTCTGGTTCGGTGAAGAACGCCAGCGGCCGGTTGGTCCGGAGTTGGTAAAACGCCCCTTCCCGCTCGGCCAGCGGGCGACCCCAGAACTCGAGCTCGGACAGATCGATGGCGTCGAGCGGGATGACATCTTCAAAAGACATGGCTGCGAGGATACGGAACTGTGTCGCCCGACACATAACCCGGCCGCCCTTTCGCCCATTCACCGCGGTAGTGCCTCCGGTCCACCAAAATAGTCCGATGCGCATCACGGTCGACAGGTTGAAGTGTGAGAGCAACGGCTTGTGTGTCGGGTTTGCCCCTGACCTTTTCTCCATTGATGACACCGACGAACTCGTCGTGTTGGATGAGCAGCCAAGTGAAGACCGGCGCAGCGTGGTCGAGCTTGCCGTTCGTATGTGTCCGAAGCAAGCGCTCTCCGTCACCTTCTGATCGCTGCCGATGACTGTTCTTTCCCTTGCCAGTGTGTTTTGCCTTGTCGGTGTTTTCGGAGTGGCGACCGTCGGCAAATTGGCGTCGCCCGGAAGTGCCCGCCGTGCCACCGAGCAGTTGGGCGCGCCGCGGTGGACCGCGTCGCTGCTCGTTCCGGCGGAGTTGGCGGTGGTGACGCTGCTCGTGCTTTGGCCGATCGTCGGCGC
>JANLQX010000365.1:0-1939 GCA_031368095.1 Actinomycetes bacterium
GCCGGCTCGAGGTGGCTACGACAACGATCCGGATGGACGCAGCCCACTCGCTGCGGCTCGTCCACGCGATCGGCAGGGTGAGGGGGAGTCCCGAGACCCAGGCGCTATGCGACGCGCTCCGCGATGAACTGCTCCTGTTGCGACGACGCACGTTGGCATCGCTGGCTCTGGTCGGCGACAGGGCCGCCGTGCACAGAGCGGCCCAGCTGCTCGACGGCGGTGACCAGCGCGCAGCAGCCCTGGCACTCGAGACGCTCGAGGTCACGGTGCCAACCTCACTTCGCATGTTGTCCATGCCGTTGCTCCAGCCAACCGATGACCACCGCGGACGCCTGCAAACGCTGTCCAAGGTGGTGTCGTCGACGTCGACACCCGTTGCACTCGACGATCTGCTCACCGATCTGATGCGGGACGGCGGGGACATATGGCGGAGGCCCTGGCTCCAGGCCTGTGCATTGCACGCGGCCGTTTCGCTCGGACGTCCTGTCGCCGATCGCCTGGTCGAGCTGGGGGCCGGGATGCCCGAGGACGGCGCCGCCCATGAGACGGCCATGTGGGCACGCACCCGTTCATCCACGCTGGCGCCGGATGCGGAATTCCTCAGGTGAGCGCCGGACGGGGACCCGTCGCCCACCGCCCTTCGCGGCGCCGAGATTGTCACATTCGTCGAACGTGACGGTCGAGGGGCTGGCTGGTCGTCGAGGTCGGCGAGCCGTTCGAACTTCACGATGGTCTTGGTGCTGGTGGTATCGGCGACCCACCGCCACACGCGTTCGGCATCGGGTTCAAACTCGGCGTTTCGGAGTGCGGTTTCGAGGCGCCGGGTGACCTGTACGTCGATGTCTGTCGTTCCGGCGTGACGGAACTCGCTGTCGCTGCAGAGGAGCTCTGGCACTAGTCCGCCGATGACGACGAACTCGGGGTGTGTGCCGTAGTGGTGCACGACCCGGACGAGTGCTGCTTCTGCGGCTGCTCGTGCGACGCGGGTGCGGGTTGGTTCATCGGGCACGGCACACCTCGCGTAGGTGATCGGCGGCTTCTTCGCCACGTACACCGGTTTCTCTCAGGTCGACGTAGACGCGGGGCCATGGTGCGAGCCGCACGCCCTCAACGGTCTCGGCCATCCTCGCCACGCTGATGGTTGGGAAGGGTCGCAGGGTGAGTCGGCCACCGGTGATGGGTTTGAGGCCGATCCGGGTTGCGGTTTCGTGGAGGGCGGGGATGGTGGTGGCGTCGATGTAGATCACGGCTGTGGTGACGTTCGTGATCAGCGGTGCGATGAGCGCCGCGGCGGCGGTGCCGGTCGTGGCCCAGTTGATGCCGACGTCGTCCCATCGTCGGCCTATGTCTCGAATACCGGCGAGGGTGTCACGCCATGTGACGCCGACGGTGACCCGCTCGACGGGGGCGAGTGCTCTGGCGGTGCCTGCGTACGCGGCGAGGAGCGTGTCGGGGTCGTGGATGTGGCGAGCGGAACCGCGTCCGCGGGCGACGTCGGCGTGGAGGTAGCCGAGTTCGGTCAGGGTGCGCAGCGCGTTGGTGCAACTGCCGACGGACAACCCGGTCGCTGCCTGGGTGGCGGCGACGGTTGCCGGCGTGTCCAGTAGGAGTGCTTCGGTGACGGCGGCAACGGCGGGTGTCCATCTCGGACCAGGGGGCGGGGGTGTCTCGTTGTGGCCGGTGCGGGAAATGAGGATTGAGCCAATGACGATCTCTGCGTTGCCGAGTTCGTCGACCCAGCCGATCCCGGCGTGGTCGAGTGCGGCGCGGGCACCGGGTGACATGCGTCGGGCGGCGACGACGTCGAGTTTGGTGTCGGTGAGCGCGTCGATGTCGCGTCGCCAGCCTTCGCCGGCCCATGCGACGCGTAGTCGGCGGCCGGCGACTTTGACGTCGACCGTCGATCCGTACTCCGCGAGCATTTGCAGCTCAGCGGACG
>JANLQX010000370.1:0-6667 GCA_031368095.1 Actinomycetes bacterium
CCGCGGCCGCGACAAACGCGCCGCCGGCCAGCCATGGAAACAGGTCCGCACCCATGAGAACGCCATCTAGAACGAAGACGACGGCTCCGCTCACCTGAAGCGCGCCGGCCCAGAGCAGCACCGGAACCGAACGCGTAACCACGGACGTGTCGCCCGAAAACGCGTGGCCGAGAACCGGCGAAAGAACCACGAGCACCAAGCCGAGCCCGGTGCCGACGATGACACCAAGTCGGATAAGTCGTCTGGTCACGGCCCACAACTCGGGCGACCCAGCGGTGGATGTGCCCATCCGGTTGGCGAATACGGACTGTGATGAAACGGCGAGGGCGTCGATCATTAGGGCAAACAGGAGGAAGACCTGGACGCCGATCTGGTGCGCCCCAAGGGCCTGATCGCTGATTCGGCTCGCCAACCACGTTGCACCACTAAGTGTGCTTACCATAAGCGAGGTCCGGATCACCATTGCTACGCCTATGCGTAACAACGCGCTGAGTTGCGCGGTCTTTGGTGCCTCGATCCGGATCACCCCCCGCAACGCCGCAGCGTAGACAAGAATGGAGATCCACTGCACCAACACCGTGGCCGCCGCCGACCCGGCAATGCCCCAGTGAAACAGCCAGACGAACGCAATCTCGAGAACGAGGTTGGCGATGTTCGTGCCGATGGCAAGGCGAACAGGAATCCGAAGGTTCTCGATTCCGCGGTACCACCCATTGGCGAGAAGTCCGAGGGCAATGGCCGGCAGGCCGAGCGACGCAATGCGGAGATACGTCACGGCCGCCTCGAGCACCCCGCCCTTCCCGCCGACGAGCATCGCCACCGAGCGAGCACCTAAGCCGGCGACGGCCGCCGTCACCGCGCCGAGCACTACCGCAACCAGCAGCCCCTGACTGACCGCTGAACGAGCACCGGCGTCGTCGCCGGCGCCCCGCCGCTGGGCGACTTGGGTCGTTACTCCCGATGCCAAGAACGCAATCAGCCATGTGAGCGTCGAGAGCACGGTGCCGGCGATCGCCAGTCCGCCCAACTCGCTCGTGCCGATATGGCCCACGATCGCCGTGTCGGCCAACACGTAAAGCGGCTCAGCCGACAGGGTAAGGAACGCCGGTCCCGCAAGACGAAGAAGACGTCGGTCGTCGGTGTCGAACAAGCGAGCGGTACGCCTTTTCGACACGGAAGTGACGATACCGACCTCACCGATCGCACGAAACCGATCCTGAATGCGGCTGGCGTTTGTTCGGCCTGTGCACAAGCCTGTGTCCAACAGGTGCACAACCTCGCATCGACGGGGGACAATCGAGGAAGTCCGTCGGACAACCTGGGGATCTCGCGTTCTGCCTTGACCCAGGAGATCTGGTCCAGCACGATCTTCCCAGCCGATCAGAAACGACGGCGAAAGCAACGCAGCGCAACAGGGTTTCGATCTTGGGGCGAGGCGGGGCGGTCGCCGAAACGAGCGGGCCGGTGAGGTGCAGGTTCGCAACATGATCGCCTCCGAAAGGGCGCGGTCGTGCGTACGGAGCGAAGGCTTTCGGGTCAACGCAACGGACGAGCCGTGGTGCGCTGGAGCAATCCGTGCGCGTTGCTGGCAAAGCGACGTGCCCGCCAGGTCGCAAGACCGGACGGGCACGAATGGAATCGAAGCGAAGGTTAACGCCTGAGCACTCGATCTCCGCGGACCCTTAACCGACCGAAGGCCCCGAAGCTCGACGACTTGTCGTCAAGCGGCGGGGCCTTCAACCTTTTGCCGGCCCACTCGTTCGGTTCCACGCCGCTCCACGCCGCTCAGCCACGTGGCGACGTTGAGCCCGAGTGAGGGCACGTGGTAGCCGCCCTCCTGGAGGATGACCAGCGGACGGCCGAGCGCAGCAACCATCGCCGCGTGCGTTGCGTAGGCCCCGGTCGTCACGGCAAAACCGCCGATCGGGTCATGCTCAAACGTATCCACGCCAAGGGAGACGACGATGATCGCAGGGTCGAACGAATCGATGGCGTCGAGGGCCCGGCCCAGCGAGGCGATGTAGCTGTCGTCGTCGGTTCGGCGGGGGAGGGGAACATTGACGGTGGTACCTGCGCCGCGCCCTGTGCCGCGTTCGTCGGCGTGTCCCGCAAGATACGGGTACGCCTCGTTCGGGTCGCCGTGCAGGGACACGTACTGCACGTCGGGGCGCGCGTAGAAGATCTGTTGCGTGCCATTGCCGTGGTGATAGTCCACGTCGAGGACGGAGACCTTCGAACCGGTCATGGAGACGATCATCTGCGCGCTTATGGCCGCGTTGTTGAGGTAGCAGTAACCACCATACGCGGCGCGAGGCGCGTGATGCCCCGGCGGCCGGCACAACCCATATGCCGATCGCTCTCCGCCAAGAACAAGATCCGTGGCGGTCAGGGCGACATCGACGGCGGCGCTGGCCGCTGCGAACGTTCCTTCGCACAAGGGCGTCATCGTCTCGAAACACCAGTATCCGAGCTGGGCGTAGACGGCCGACGGAACCGGCGCCGGGCCCATCCCTTCACGAAGCGCCGGATGCAGGATCGTGTCCGGGAACACTTCGCGCTGGCGGCGCACGGACTGGAACTCCTTCCACCCGTGAGCCAGAAAATCTACGAGCCCGGGATCGTGCACGGCATCGATGGGGGCTCGACCGTGCTCCGTCGGTGTTACGAAAGAGAAGTCCTCGGACCGCCGACGGAGCACCGCCTCGATCACCTCGGCCCTCACAGGTGCCTCCCAGTGGCCGGCGGGGATACCCCACTCGACCTCGATGCTGTTGTCGTGGAGAAGGTGGGCGGAGTCGGATACGACCTTCATGGCTGGCGCGACGCTACCAACCGGCGATCTCAACAAATCGCTAGGCCGCGATGAGATGCCGGTCTACCGTTTGCACCATGCGTACCGTCACCGGGGCCTGTCACCACGATTGTCCGGACTCGTGCGGATGGATCGTCACCGTCGAAGACACGGCCGACGGCGAGCGCGCCACCAAGATGCGCGGCAACCCCGACCATCCGTTCTCGCTCGGTGAGCTGTGCCCCAAGGTGAATCGCTATCTCGATCGGGTCTATAGCCCGGACCGGGTCCTGACACCGCTGCGTCGGGTCGGCCCAAAAGGCGAAGGCCGATTCGAGCCGATCACGTGGGACGAAGCACTGGCCGAAATCGGTCGGCGGTGGACGTCGATCGTCGACGAGGTCGGCGGCGAGGCGATCGTCCCGCTGTGGGACGCCGGCAATCAGAGCGTGCTGGCCATGCACGCCCATGAGCGGTTCATGGGTCGCATCGGCGCCACGCGCATTGTCGATTCGATTTGCGGCCAGGCGGCTGGAGTTGGCACGGCGTCGACCTACGGCTCGAGTCGCGGCGCCGACCCGGTCGAAGTTCGCCACGCCAAGTGCATCGTGTTGTGGGGTACGAACACCCGTCTCACCAACCGCCATTTGTGGCCGTTCATCGAGGAGGCCCGTTCCAACGGGGCCACGGTGATCGGTATCGATCCGCTCCGCACGATGACGGCCGACTCGTGCGACTCGTTCCTCCAGCCGCTACCGGGTACCGACGTGGCGCTGATGTTGGCCTTGATTCATGTGTTCGTGCGCGATGGCCACGTGGATCGTGACTACGTGGATCGGTACTCGTCGGGCTTCGATGATCTGGCGGCCGAGGCGACCCACTGGTCGCCGGAGCGCGCCGCTGAAGTCTGTGGACTTACGGTTGGTGAGGTCGAGCAGTTGGCGACAGCACTCAGCGCCGCTCCGCCCGTTCACTTCCGCACAGTTATCGGCGCCGAACACCGCGAGCACGGTGCGCAGTTCTTCCGTCTCCTGGCCGCCTTGCCGGTGGTGCTCGGATCCTGGCGGCATCGCGGTGGCGGCATGTCCAGATCCGTCGGCACGTTCACCTCTTCCGCCATCGGATCGTTGGGTACCGTTCGCGCCGAGGCGGTGCCGAGAGCGCTGTCGCAGAACCAGGTGGGCCGGTGGTTGAACGACGCGGAATTGATGCCGACAGTACGCGCGCTGATGATCTGGAACTTTAATCCGGTAGTCACGCTCCCCAACGCCGACGCGATCCGCCGCGGCATGGAGCGCGAGGATCTCTTCACCGTCGTGCACGAAGTGTTCGTGACCGACACCGCTCGCTACGCCGATATCGTGCTCCCGGCGACCACGCACATCGAAGCCGATGACATCACGCCGTCGTGGGGTTCGTTTCATCTGAACTGGAACCACGCGGCCATCGCTCCGGTTGGCGAGTCGGTGTCGAACGCCGAGCTCTTCCGCCGTCTCGCCGCCGCCATGAGTTTTACCGACTCCGAGCTCTTCCTGTCGGACGAGGAGCTGCTGAGCCGGGCGATGTGCTGCGATCATCCCTATGCCGACGGCCTCAGTATCGAGCGCCTCCGGGAGGCCGGCACCCTTCGACTGGCGATTCCCGACGACTTCCGTCCCCATGCTGATGGCGGCTTCGCCACCCCGAACGGTCGCGCCCAACTGTCGTCCACGCTCATGGAGAGCCACGGTCTCGGTCTTGTGGCCACGTATCACCCAGCGACGGAAGGTCCCCACGGGTCCGTCGCGACCGAGTTTCCGTTGTCGCTCATGACCCCCAAGGTGCATACCCGGTTCCTCAACTCCTCGTACGCGCACTTACCGAATCACGGCGGGCGAGAGAGCGGTCCGTATGTGGAACTGAGTAACGCTGATGCCGTGGCGCGCGGGGTGGTCGACGGCGATTCGGTGCGGGTGTTCAACAGCCGGGGGTCGTTGACGCTTCCGGTTCGAATTGGGACCACGGTGCGTCCGGGCGTGTGCGCCGTGCCGTTCGGTTGGAACGCCCATTCCCATGCCGATGGGCGCACGGCCAACGCCCTCACCAATGACACGCTGTCGAGTTACGGGGGAGCGGTGGCGTTCTCCGACACCATGGTGGAGGTCGCGAAGCTGTAACTGGTGATGAAGCTGCGGCAACGATCAGGCATGGTGGAAGTTGCGAAGCTGTAAGTGGTGACAGAACTCCGGTGACGGACCGTGATGAAGTCGACGGGGCCCGGGGGTGCAGTGCTAAGCACGGGGACGACGTGCCGCGCACCACATGATCCGAGGGGGATCCATTGAGTCAATCCACGAACAACGCCGATACTGACCGACTGCATGAGCTGGGCTATGCCCAGGAACTGCATCGGGGTATGGGGACGTTCTCGAACTTCGCCATCAGCTTCTCGATTATCTCCGTGCTCGCCGGAGCGCTCACCAGTTTCTCGCTCGGCATGTTTGCCGGTGGTCCTCGGATCATCATCTTCGGCTGGGTCATTGTTGGCATCGGTGCGCTGGCGGTGGGCGCGTCGATGGGTGAGATCTGCTCGGCGTACCCGACGGCGGGCGGCCTCTACTACTGGTCGGCCAAGCTGGCCCGCAAGAACGGCGCGGCGTGGTCCTGGTTCACCGGTTGGTTCAATCTTGTCGGCCAGATCGGCGTCATTGCGTCGGTCGATTGGGCGCTCGCCAACTACGTCCTCTATAGCTTCAAACTGCTGGGCTGGGACGACCTACGGCCCACCAAGATGACGGTCTACGTGACCTACCTGATCCTCCTGGGCATTCACGGTTTGCTGAATACCTACGGCGTGAAGCTGGTGAAGATGCTGGGCGATATCAGCGTGTGGTGGCACGTCTTTGGCGTGGTCATCATCGTTGCAGCGCTCCTTCTGGCCGGCAAGAACAAGACCGGCACGACCGGTATTCTCGACTTCAAGAACTCGACCGGCTGGAGCTTCCCCGGATCGGGCCTCTACGTCGGCCTGGTCGGTCTGCTGCTCGCCCAGTACACGATCACCGGCTTCGATGCTTCCGCCCATGTGAGCGAGGAGACCCACGGGGCGGCCACGAGCGCCCCGAAAGCCATTGTCCGTTCGATCTGGATCTCGGCTATTGCTGCGTTGTTGATGAACGCCGCGATGCTCATTGCCATTCCGAAGGGAAAATATGACGAGATAGCCGCCGGTGGGATTTTGGCTGGCGCGCTGGTGTTCACGATGTCGATCGCCGGCTTCCTCGGCAAGCTGCTCGTGATCATCGCCACGGTCGGTCAATTCTTCTGCGGCATGGCCTCCGTCACCGCCAACAGCAGAATGATTTACGCGTTCTCGCGTGACGGTGGACTGCCCGGATCGAAGTTCTGGCATCGGATCAACCCGCGCACCCGCACGCCAACAAACTCCTTGTGGTTCGGTGTGGTCCTCTCGGCCATCGCCGGCGCCCTCACCCTCATCCAGACGAAGAAGGCGATCCCGGTGGCCTTCTTCGCGCTCACGCTCATGTGCGTGATCGGTCTCTACATCAGCTACATCATTCCGGTTTATCTCCGTCTTCGGAACCCGGACTTCAAGAAGGGCCCGTGGCACCTCGGGAACCGCAGCAAGGCGGTCGGCTGGTTCGCCGTTGTCTACGTGCTCGGGATTTGTATTGTCGGTTTGCTCCCGCAGTTTGTGCCGTGGAACAAGTGGGAGACCGCCAACCTGACGCTGCCGGTCATCGGTGGCATCGCCCTGTTCGTCGGCATCTGGTGGATGGTCTCGGCGAAGAAGTGGTTCACGGGGCCAAAGGTGCAGGGAAGCAAGGAGGAGCTGATGGCTATTGAGAGGGAGCTGTCCGCCCTGAGCTGAGTCCG
>JANLQX010000223.1:0-2123 GCA_031368095.1 Actinomycetes bacterium
ACCGCCCTCCCCCTCGTACAACGCAAAGCGCTGATGGAGATGCCCCACGGCAAGGCCCTGCTCCAACACGGATCGCTACCGCCAGCGATCATCACCACGTACCAACCGAACATCCCACGTCGGCGGCGCTGGAGACGCTGAGGACTACCAAGCCAGCCCGTCTCCCGGGCTGGCTTCACCCAGCGTGCGTGCTCGGTCACGCTCGATCGGCATACGGGTTACATCGTCGCTACCTGCATATTCTCGCTGTAAGCGCGCGGAGTATTTGTAGGTCGGGTCGATCTGGAGCCGAACCGCCGGCTGTATCTCGCCGGGAGTACGCGGCTACCGAGATCGGAACCGGCGCCGAGTGTGCGACCCCGAGCCGGCTTTTCTTGGAGGATCGAGCCTGAGCGGCGCAAAGCTCACTGGTGGGCAGTGACGTCTTGTTTCGGGTTCGTCGTTCGGGTTGTTCTTCGATGGATCTGAAGACCGTTGGACGTGGCGAGGACCCATGAGCCGAGTTCCTCGGTGTAGCCGATCGAGTGGACCACGCCGATGACGGTTCGATGGTTGAAGAGGGCGCCGGTGGTGGAGTCGAGTTCGAGAAGGTGTCCGTCAACGCCGACTGCGATGAGTCGGCCGTCAGCAGAGAACGCTGGCTCGGTGTGGAAGCCCATCCCGTAGCCGGCGTCGAGTGGTGACACCGTTTCTCCGGTGAGTCGTTGATCGATCGGCGTGATCCATAGGACCTGTCCGTCGGGCGTACTGCAGACGACGTTCCCGCGCCATCCGGGTGGTGCCTTGGAGAAGTCGCTTCTCGTCGATTGCCAGAAGATTAGCGACGTGTCGTCGGGGGCGAAACGGACACCGCACACCTCTTCGCAAAGAGGCATCGCCTGTCGATCTTCGTTCACCTGGATGTCGATCTCGGAGCGGACTCTCCCATCAGGGTCAATCAGAGCGACGCCGACTCGCGAACCGCCTTGATAGGACGCCGCCAACGCAAGCCGAGTGCCATCGTGTGACCAGTCCATGGACCACGTGTACTCGCCGCCCTCGATGTTCGACACGATCCTTCCGTCATCGGTAGCGATGATGTGGACCTGTTCGCGGTCGCCCCGGATTGCGAACAGGAGGCCCGACGGTGCCACGGCCAGGGCGCCGTCTAGGCCCGGGCAAGGGAATGAACGCAGCAAAACCGGGGGTTCGTTCCAGGACCGGAGTTCGACAGGACCGCCGAGGAGCGCGCACAGAAACGATGCGCCGTCAGGAAGAAAGACGGCGTCGAAGGCACGGTATCCGTCCGTTCGCGCTGCCAATCGTGGCATCGGTTCAGGGCCGAGATTCCAGGTTGCGATCGCGGCTGGGTGCTTGGTCGTGAGTGCATGGCGGCCGTCCGGGTGGATACGTACCCGGTCATGATCGCCGGTCCACAGCACCGAGTCCGTGATCGGCGTGGTCCACGTCCGACCGTTCGCTTTGGCCCAGCCGAGGAGCCAGCGTCGTACCTTGCGGTGTCGAGCAGCGCAGTGCAACGCATGCATACCTCGACCATCGCGCACCGTGGGGTCGGCACCACTGTCGACCAGGAGCTGCACCAGCTCGAGACGGCCGAACCCGGCGTTCATGTTGATCGGCGTCGTTACGCCCGAGCCCAACGCTGAACCGGTGGGCGTGCCGGCCTCGATGAGCAGCATGGCCGTGGCCACGATGTCGGACCGCTCCGTCACAAATTTATGATGCTCGAGGCTGAGCCAATGCAAGGCGGTTTGAGAACGATCGTCCACTGCGGTCGGATCAGCGCCATGGTCCAAGAGGCGCTTCGCTACCGCGAAGGCGGCGCCTTGCGCCGCGCGATGCAGCGGCGTGATCCCCACCGAGTCCCGGTCATTCACATCCAGACCGGCAGCCACAAAGACATCCACCATCGCTGCGCTGCGGGCAAACGCCAGCAACCCGGCATCGGTGTTCCCACCACGAACCGACACGAGGGCAGGATTCTGGACAAGCGCATCGCGCACAGCAGCGACGTCATCGCCGACAACCAGCATCTCAAACTTCAACAGCACCCGAGCATCCTTCCAAACTCCGACGCCGGCGGAGTGGAAATCGCAGCAAAGTGGAATCGGCGAAGCGACCCG
>JANLQX010000267.1:0-11144 GCA_031368095.1 Actinomycetes bacterium
CATAAACGTCCTCTCCGGCGACGAAGTCACTGCCGTGCTCGACCATCAGACGTCGGTGATGGCCGACATCGCGTCCGGAGCGCCACTGCCGACGGTGCTCGACTCGGTAGTCCGCGCCCTCGAAGAACTGATGCCCGACAGCCGATGCTCGATTCTCCTCCTCGACCAGGCCGGAACGCTGCGGCACGGATCGGCGCCCACCCTTCCGGCCGATTATTCCGCCGCCATCGATGGGCTCGTGCCCGGGCCGTTCGCCGGTTCGTGCGGGACCGCCGTTCACTTCGGCGAACCAGTCATTGCCGTCGACGTAACGACGGACCCGAGGTGGGTCCAGTTCCGCGACCTCGCTGCGCGCCACTGCTTGCGGGCCTGCTGGTCAAGCCCGATCCGCTGTCGGTCCGACGTCGTGGGAACCTTCGCCGTCTATCACCAGTCGCCATACGAACCCGACCAACGAGACGAAGAACTGGTGCGACGTTTCACCCATCTCGCCTCGCTGGCCGTTGAGCATGACCGAGCGTCATCGGAACGCGACGCCCGACACCAGTCGGACCTAGCCCGACAGACGGCCGAACGCGCCAACCTCGCCAAGTCACAGTTCGTCACGGCGCTAAGCCATGAGTTGCGAACTCCATTACAGGCAATTACCGGCTTTACCGAGAACCTACAGACCCTTGATTTGTCGCCTGATCAACGTCGCATTGCACTAGATCAGATCGGACTCGCATCGGCTCATATCTTGTCGATCGTCGATGACGTTCTCGACCTTGCGCGAGTTGAAGCAGGAGCAATGCCCCTTGATCTGGTCGACCTCAACGCGCACGACGTGATCGCCGCGTCACTCGATCTGATCCAGCCCCTCGCCGACCGACGCAGCGTCACCATTACCGTCACACCCGCTGGGCCGTTGGGAACGATTCGGGCTGACCCTCGGCGTCTGCAACAGGTGATCCTCAACCTGGTTTCGAATGCCGTTCGGTTTTCACCCTCGAATACCTCCGTGGGCATCGCCACGGAGGTATCGGGTGACTTCGCCACGATTCATGTGACCGATGTGGGCCCGGGGATCCCGACCGAACTCCTGACCCGGTTGTTCGTGCCCTTCGATCGCCTCGGCGCCGACGCCGGCCGTGAAGGCGGAGCCGGACTTGGCCTCGTTCTTGCCCGACGCCTCACCGAGGCGATGAACGGCACGCTCGAGCTCACCAGTGTCGTTGGGGTCGGCACACACGTTGCGGTCACGTTTGCCGCTGTGCCCGGTCCGTCGACCTGACCTAGCTCGCTGGTGCGAAGAGTTCGAGGGCGATGTTGTCGGGATCGCGAAACTCCAGCAAAACAGCCACACCAATGTCCTTCACTCCGCTGTGTGCGACCCCAAGCGCGTCCAATGCGGCGGCGGCGGCATCGACCTCGGCGCGACTGTCAACGGTGAAACTGACGTGGTCGAGCCCGACCCGGTCTTCGTTGAATCGATCGTCCGACGGCGCCACCGGACGCAACCCGAGCAGCCCGCCGCCCACCTGGTAGATCACGCCGTTGTAAAGAAAGCTGAGTGCTTCGCGGGTTGCGTCATCGGCGTCGGTGGGCATTTCGTAAGCGACAGGAAATCCGAAGACGTCGTCGTAAAACGCTCGGGAACGGACAATGTCGGTGACGGTAAGGCGCACATGGGCGTAACCCGTTGCGGCGATCGCCATGTCAGACGACCGTCAAGACGACATCAATGTTGCCTCGGGTGGCATTGGAATACGGACACACTTCGTGGGCTTTCGCAACGAGTGCTTCGGCGTCATCACGTTCCATGCCGGGAATGCTGATGGCCATGTCGACCGACACCCCGAACGCGCCGGGTTTGCCGACCATCGCGCCAATTGCGACGTTGGCGACTATCGAAACTTCCGCCGGGAGATGCAGTTTGTCGCGCGCCGCGACGGCTTTCATCGCTCCGATGAAGCACGCCGAGTATCCAGCGGCGAAAAGCTGTACAGGGTTCGAACCGGGGCCGCCTGGGCCACCCAACTCCTTCGGGGTCATCAGTGAAAGTTCAATTTGTCCGTCCGAGGACGTTGTCGTGCCGGTGCGTCCACCGGTTGAGGTTGCCTGTGCGGTGTAGACCGCATGTTCGATTGCCATTATAATCTCCATGAGTGTTGGGGTTGGAATGGGTGTTGCCAGGTTCAGGTCGGCTCCACTGCGGAGCCTTCCGTACGGAGCTGATCACGCAACTCGCGCTTGAGCACCTTGCCGTAGTTGTTGGTCGGCAGAGCGTCGACGAACCGGTATTCCTTCGGCCGCTTGAACCGGGCGATGCTCTCAAGGCAGGTCCGATCGAGGTCGTCGATGCGCGGCGCGACAACTCCGTCGACACCTTCGGACACCACGATGAAGGCCACGACCGCTTCGCCCCACTCGGAGTCGGGACGGCCGACAACAGCAGCGGCGCGTACCCCAGGATGACGAAGCAACGCCTCTTCGACCTCGCGAGGATAAATGTTCATGCCGCCACTGATGATCAGGTCTTTGGACCGGTCGCGCAGCGTGAGATATCCGTCGGCATCGAAGCTGGCGAGGTCTCCGGTGTGCAGCCAGCCACCGCGCAAAGTCTCGGCCGTGGCTTCACGTTGGTTCCAGTAGCCGGCCATCACCACATCGCCGCGCACCACCACCTCGCCGATCTCGCCGACGGGTACTTCGCGATCGTCTTCGTCGACGACTCGCACTTCCACATCGGTGCGGGCGGTACCGACGCTCGCCAGACGGTCTCGCCACCGGGGATGGTACCGGTCGGCATGGTCGGCCTTGGACAGAGCGGTAATCGTCATCGGCGTCTCGCCTTGCCCGTAGATCTGGGCCAGGCGGGGGCCGAAGACGCCGAGCGCGTCCTCGAGGTCGGCCAGGTACATCGGCGCGCCGCCGTAGATGATCGTCTTCAGATTGGACAGGTCGGCGTTAGTGACGGCCGGGTCACCGACCAGTCGCTTGATCATGGTGGGGGCGGCAAAGAACGACATTCCGGCCCAACGGGCCAGGAGCGCGGCGATCTCGTCACCGTCGACGCCACCTGAGTGCGGCACAACGCTCACCGCTCCCCGGGCGATATGCGGCAGCCCGTAGAGCCCTGAGCCGTGCGACAGCGGCGCAGCGTGGAGGATGCTGTCTTGCGCGTTGACGGGGTCGATGTCGGCAAAGTAGCTGAGCGACGCCATCATCAGGTTGCGATTCGTGAGTACTGCACCCTTCGGTCGCCCCGTGGTTCCGCTCGTGTAGAAGAGCCAGGCCGGATCCTGGGCTAGGCGGTCGACGAGCGGCGCCGGGGCCGTTGCGGTGAGACGGTCCCACTGCGCACCCGGGGCGACAACGGTTGCCTGCAGCGACGCAACGGTGCCGACCAGTGACTCGACGTCGTCGCCATGTTCGGAGTCGGTCACGACGACGGCCGAACCGCTGTCATCCAGGATGTAAGCGATCTCGTTGCGGTGAAGACGAGCGTTGACTGGCACGGCCACGAGGCCGGCGTGCCAGATGGCGAAGAGCGCCTCGAGATACTCGGGCCGGTTACGCATCACGATGGCTACCCGGTCGCCGGGGGAGAGGCCGAAGGTTTCACGCAGGCCACGACCAGCGCCTCCCGTCCGGGCGGCGAACGTACGCCAGTCGGCGTGGACTCGCTCACCGTCGGACAGCGCTGGACTGTTGGGCTGGAGGCGGCCATGACGCTCCACCCAAACAGCGAGGTTCATTGCGGCAGTTTCAGGTGCACCACCTGAGCATATTTCGAGAGACCTACGATTTCGCTTCCCATGATCTCAACAAACGAACAACAGCAATGAGGCTCGCCACCGACGAGGCCCTCACTCGGTTGGCGGCACACGATCACGGGGTGTTGTGCACGATCCACGCCGAGCGAGGCGTCGACGCCGTGCCCGTCGCCTACGTGAAGGACGAAGACGGCTACGTCGGCGTGCCAGTGGACCGGGTGAAACCAAAGTCGTCATGGCGACTCCAACGCGAACGCAACCTCGAGGCCGATTCCCGGGCCACGCTGCTGATCGAACATTGGGATCGTGGCGACTGGTCAAAGCTGTGGTGGGTACGGGCCGAACTGCGTTGGCAGGGCAACGATGTTCAGGGCCGGGAGGAGTCTCTCGCCAGCGAGTTGGCCCGGCGATATCTTCAATATCGCGATCGTCCATTTGCCAAAATTCTGGTGTTTCGAATTGTCGAAGTCTCCGGTTGGGCGGCCAGCCCGGACGAAACAGATACCAGTTGACGCGCGCGGGCGTCGTCATTCCACGCACGCCCACCGGCCTATATCCACATATGAACTCGCCATCAGTTGTGAAAATGAACCCATTAGTTGCGTAGGGTGACGACGCCCCGACGGCGACGGGCGGCGGCACCGCGTCCATCGGCTTCGACTTCGACGGACCACGACGACAGGTGGCCGTGTCCAACGCCGAGACCATCTGTGTGATGGCCCGTCACCGAGAGGCGCACGTCGACCGCTTCAGGCCAACGACCGTGGACGATGAGCACCGCCCCCCGCTCGCGAGCCCGAGCAGAGAGACGGCGAGCGTCGACGGCGCGGCTGATCACCCCCGCTCCCACCACCACCAGATCAAGCGCGTCGACCAATGCCGCCACCACCGTGGCGGCGAGATCCGGAGGCGGAGCAGCTACCACGGCGAGCCGGTCGAAGGTGACTCCGTGATCAACGGCCGCCGCCAGCCCCAGACCCGGTATACCGACGAGCGCCGCCCACGACCCCTGCGCCAATGCCTCGGCCAGGCCGACGAAGAGCAGCGACGGACTGGTGATCTCCACCACGCTCCCCCGTCGCCAACCCTCGCCCGGCAGAAGGGCACCAAGGTCGGCCCGGACCGGCAGGGTCCTTTCGCCAGAAAGCGACACCGGCGCCGTGCGCGCCCGAAGTTCCTCCAACGACAGGACCGGTCGACCGGTCGACACAGCAGCAGCGACAGCACCCACCCAATCACCCTACCGGAACGCTTGTTCGCATGCCCCATCGAGCGCGTTCGCAGCCGGTTCCACCGACGATCGTTCCGCGCAGATCACCCGTCCCAGCGCGCACCTCCGGCCTAATTCACCACAGATCAGCCGATTTCGGCCGAAATCGAACCGATTTCCATCGATCTGCGCGGGAAAAGGACCGACCTGCGCGCGGACGGGGCCGATCTGGGCGGCGGTGAGGTTGGATCGACGCAACCGCCGGTGCCCGTCGCATGCTCGCCGACGCGAAACGCCTGGCGACGCGCTGCCTGTCCGCACCGCCAGCGACGCAACGCCCGCCAAAGCACTGCAGCGCCCACGAAGCGGACTACATCGAAGGGGTGACGCCGGGCTTGTAGTGGATGAACAGGTCCGAGATGAGCTCGGCCATACCGTCGGTGGAACCACCGGCGGCGAGCTCGACGAGGACCTGGTTGCCGTGCACCGTGACAGTGGAAACGCCGCCGTGTTCGAAGAGCAGCCGGGCCAGCACATCCGGGGGACGGGTTCCTTCCGCCGACTCCAGCGAGGTGTAGCGCTCGTGGGCCATGCCGGTCAGCGCCCGGTTCGTTTCGAAGCGGATGAGGTCGCGCCGAGCGCTCGACTTCTCGGTGACGGTAATCAGCTGACCCATGAGGCGTGGAGTCTACGCTCGACCCCCAGTGAGCGAGCATCTGCCGGACCCGGCCACCGCTGGCCCCACCGCTGGCTCCAACGACATCGGGGAAGCCGTCGAGGCCCTGGGCTGGAGCCTCAGCCGGGCCACCCGGGGAGTCCCGATCGCCAAGATCGTCACGACCGTGGCGATCGTGTTGGCCACCGGCGGCGCGCTGTGGCTCCTGTCGCACACCACGAAAATCATCACGTGGGTTCTCATCTCAGCGTTCTTCGCCGTCGTGCTCACGCCGCCGGTTGATCTTCTGGTCAAGCGACTCCACTTCCGACGGGCGCTGGCCACCGCCGTCGTCTTCCTCCTGGGCCTGGCCAGTATCGGCCTGCTCGGGTATCTGTTCATCAAGCCCCTGGCCGAGCAGGGCACCTCGTTCGCCAACAACCTGCCGCAATACGTACGTGATGCCGAAGCTGGCAAGGGGACGGCCGGCAAGCTGGTCAAGCGATACCACCTCGACGACTGGCTGGACAAGAACAAGGACGAGCTGCAGAAGCGGGCCCAGAACGTCTTCGAGCCCAAGCAGGTGCTCGGCGTGGCGGTGGGGACCGTGGGGACGGTGTTCTCCAGCGTGGCGGCCGTGCTGACGATCGCCGTGCTCACGTTCCTGATGCTCCTCGAAGGCTATGGGCTCCTGCTCAGCGGATCGCGGGTCCTGCATCCGAAGGCTCAGGAACGAGCCCGACGGGTGGGGCGACAATGCGCGCGCGCCGTCACCGGATACGTGAACGGGAACCTCGCCATCAGCGTGATAGCCGGTCTCTCCACCTGGATCTTTTTGCTCATCGCCAACGTTCCGTTCGCCGGCGTCCTCGCCCTCTGGGTGGCATTTGCCGACCTCATTCCGCTGGTTGGCGCCACGCTCGGGGCAATCCCGACCATTGCCGTCGCCTTCCTGTATTCGACGCCGGTGGGCGTGGCCACGCTGATCTTCTACGTCGTCTACCAACAGATCGAAAATCAAGTGCTGCAGCCGACGATTATGGCTCGAACCGTCGCACTGCAACCGCTCGTCGTCCTTCTCAGTGTGCTGTTCGGCGTCGAGTTGTTCGGCCTGCTCGGCGCGTTACTGGCCATTCCAGTGGCAGGGATCATCAAGGTCATTGCCAGCGACGTCCTTGCCTACAAGAGACCTGACCTGGTGGCCGTTGAACGTCGCACCAAACGACGACGCGGCGTTCGCACCCGGACCCCCGACCACCTCGAGAACGTATGACGGTTGTCGTCGCCGAACATCTTTCCAAGGCATGGGGCGAGCGGCCGGTGTTCACCGATTCGACCTTCGTCATCCGCGAAGGCGTCACCGGACTTCTTGGCGCCAACGGAGCAGGAAAGACAACGCTGTTCGGTCTCCTCCTCGGTCTGCACCAGCCGGCCAGCGGCTCGCTGGAAGTACTTGGCCTTGATCCCCGCACCGCAGCTCCGCTCATTCGCCAACGCCTCGGGTACTCACCCGAACACGAAGCCTTGCCAGCTGATATGACCGCATATGACTTCGTCCGTCACGTGGCGGAGCTTCATGGACTCCCCCGACGCGCGGCGGCCGGTCGTGCCTCCGACGCGCTCTACGAGGTCGGCCTTGGCGAGGAACGATCACGGCCCTGCGGCACGATGTCGACCGGGCAGAAGCAACGCGTAAAGTTGGCTCAGGCCATCGCCCACGATCCAAAGCTGGTCCTGCTCGATGAGCCGACCAACGGCCTCGATCCGATCCAACGCGACGACATGTTGGAGCTCATTCACCGCTGCGGCCACGATCTCGGCCTGAGCGTGATCGTGTCATCGCACCTCCTCGACGAAATTGAGCGAACGTGTGACCGGGTCGTCATCGTCGCCAATGGGCGGATCGCCGAGGGAGGCGAGATCGATGCGGCCATGCAAACCGAAACTGGACCGCTCATGGTTGAGCTCGATGCCACCCCAGAAACAACAGAGGCATTCGTACGTGCACTTACCGCACTAGGAGTCGGCGTGGAACGTCATCCGACCGATCGATTCGCTCTGCTGATCGATCCGGATACCCACGCCGCTCCTCACGACGCCGTGATGGCCACGGCGGCATCGTTGAATATTGGCGTACGGGCGATGCGTCGCCACACAAGATCGCTGGAAGACGTCTTCTTCGAGGCCACCGAATGACCGAGTCAGGTCCCACCGCCGCCCGCATCTTCGACCGCGGCTACCGGCGCTACGACGGGGAACGAAAGGGTGTGAGCGGCGCCTTCTTCACGCTCTACCTGGCTACCCTTCAGCGAATTCTCGGTCTTCGCCGTGGGGCCAAGGCCAAGATTCTTCCGGTCATGTCGATCGCCATTGCCTATCTGCCGACCATCGTGTTCATCGGTATCGCCGCACTCTTCAAGAACAAACTGAACAACGGTTTGCCGGACTACCACGAGTACTACGGCACGATCATTGCCGCCATCTCACTTTTCGTCGCCTTCGTCGCTCCGGAGGCTCTGTGCCCCGACCGACGCCACCGGGTGCTCGGCATCTATCTCTCGTCGCCACTCAGCCGACTGTCCTACGTGGCCGCCAAGCTCGCCGCGGTGTTCACGGTGCTCTGTATGGTCACCATCGGCCCGGTGCTGCTCCTGGCCGTGGCCCGCACCCTTCTCGACGCCGGTCCATCACTGGCCGACCTACCCGTGCTTCTGCTTCGGATCGTCTTTACCGGGGCGGCCATCGCACTGTTCTTCTCGGCCATAAGCCTCGCCATCTCGTCGTTCACCGACCGCAAAGCGTTTGCGTCGGCCGGCTTCATTCTGGTGAGCATCGTGTCGCAGGTGGTCGGGGCCATTCTCGGGACGGCGGCCCACGGCAACGGTCGACTCGGTGTGGGCGCGCTCGTGTCCACGTCGCTGGCGCCCGGGATCTTCGCCGAGCAGGTCTACGGGAAGGCCACCATCGCCAACTTCGGGCTGCTTCCCACCATCGTCGTGTTCGGCGGGGTCACCGCCGCCTGCCTGGCCATCCTGGTGATTCGCTTCCGTCAACTCGAGGTCACCCGGTGAGCTCTCTCACACCATCGAGCCCGGTCGTCTTCAACGAAGTGTCGAAATGGTTTGGACCGGTCGTGGCCGTATCCGACGTGAGCTTCACCATTGGCAACGGCATCACCGCGCTTCTCGGACCGAACGGGGCCGGCAAGTCAACCGTCATGCGGCTGCTGTGTGGACTGACGAAACCCTCGTCCGGCACGGTGCTGATCTACGGTGCCAATCCCCGTGAAGACCGCTCCGTCTTCGGACGTATCGGCCTTGTTCCGCAACAAGAGACGGTGCTCGAACCAATCACGTGCCTCCGTTTCGTCACCATCACCGCCCAACTCAGCGGGGTGGCCAACCCCGAGGCAGCCGCCCGTGATGCCGTGTCACTCGTCGAGCTCGACCCCGACGACGCCCGTCCCCTGGCTGAGTACTCCAAGGGCATGCGTCAGCGCGTGAAACTCGCCGCCGCCATCGTTCATCACCCCTCCCTGCTCATTCTCGACGAGCCGCTGAACGGTCTCGATCCACGCCAACGACTACGCATGATCGAGATCTTCCACGAACTCGGCACCGGTGACCGATGCGTGATTGTGACGAGTCATGTTCTTGAAGAGGTGGAACGTTTTGGATCACGAATCATCTTGATCGCCGAAGGACGACTCGCCGCCGAGGGCGAGTATTCCGAAATTCGTTCACTGATGGAAGACCGGCCGTTGCGCGTGCGGGTCGGAACGAACGAGCCCCGTCAGCTCGCGTCGGCGCTCGTGGGATCCGAGTCAGTACGCTCACTTACGGTTGTGGGAAATGACCTCCTCGCCGAAGTCGTCGACATCGCCACGTTCCGGCGTCTCCTCCCCCGGCTGGGCGTCGACATCGGCGCCTCGATTCACGAGATCACCCCGCTCGACGAGGACCTGGAGAGCGTATTTCGCTATCTCGTAGCAAGGCGGCATGCGTGATGGGGGTCTTTCGATCGCTGGTTGCGCTGTTCCTCCGCCTGCTCGCCACTCGAGGCCGGTTAGTTGTACTCAGCGCGCTTACGGCTGGCATGATTCCTCTGGCGCTCTATACCGGCAATCGTGAGCTGCCGCAGCTCGAGACGTGGCGTCTGTTCCAGAGTTATGCCCTGGGCGGCATCGTGCCGGTGAGTGCGCTCGTGCTCGGCTCGTCGGCCTTCGGGGACCTCATCGACGACCGCACGCTGGTCCACCTGTGGCTCCGTCCGGCGAATCGATTCGTCATCGTGGTGGCGGCGTGGACGGCGGTGGTCGTGGTGTGCGCCCCGTTCGCGATCGGCGGGTCGGCTATCGCTCTCGCCGTGGCAGGAATGCCGAGTGGGGCGATTGTGGCTGGAGCCGTGAGCACCGTCCTAGGGGTCCTCGCCTACGGGGCCGTGTTCCTCGCCCTCGGCCTGCGCGTTCGACGAGCCTTGGCGTGGGGCCTTGCGTACATCTTGATCTGGGAAGGCGTGCTGGCCAACGTCGGCAGTGGACTCGCCCGCATCGCGCTGCGGTTGTCGACCAAGTCGATCGCCTTCCGGTCATTCGCTGATGCCGACCTGAGATTCGCACTCAGCGCTCGCGCGGCGGCCCTGGTGCTCCTCGGCGTTACCGGTGTGGCGCTCGGGCTGGCTCACCGCTGGCTGACCAACGCCGAAGTGTCCTGAGCAACGGCTGTCCGCTACAGAAGGCGCTTGCGAATCTGCGCACCAAGTTGCTCGATCCCGAACACGATGACGAACGTTGAGAGCACGAACGCTCCGACTGTCTGAAACGGGTTCGGTAGGAAGCCAGTCTGGGTGAACAGGTACCCCACGCCGACGCCGGCGATCGTCCCGAGCAACACTCCACCGCGGACGCAGACGTCGAGCGCGTACACCGCGTTGGCGACAAGCATCGGAACTGCTGACGGCACGACCGCACCGATCACTTCCTGATTGCGAGTTGCGCCGGCCGCTCGCAGGGCCTCTTGCGGCCCCGCCCCGACACCGTCGAGATCGTCGGCCGTCAACTTGGTAATGAACGCGAACGAGCCGACGGCCATCGCTGAGGCGGCCGGGAACGGTGACTGAATACCGATGGCCGACACGAAGAAGAAGACCAGGGCGATCTCCGGCAGGCTTCGGAGCGCCACGAGGAGTACCCGCATGCCGGCGGAAACCGGACGGCCCGGCGACGTTGAACGTGCCGTCAGAAAGGCGGCCGGAAAGGCGAAAATTACCGCCAGGAATGCCGCGCCACCGGCGATGAGCAGGGTGTCTCGCCAGGCATGGAGCCACGCCGAATGGCCGGCAAGAAGCTCGCCCTTGTACAGGTACCCCACCGTCGTCCAGTCGGGCCAGTACCTGGTGATCTGGGCCAGTCCGGCGAGAGGAATTGCGGCGAACTGCGGCACGGGAACACCGAACAAGCCAAAAGGATGCATCGTGCGAAACCCGAACATTCCGACATCGAGCATGCAGTACAACCAGAGAC
>JANLQX010000298.1:0-2137 GCA_031368095.1 Actinomycetes bacterium
TGGGCATGACCACCGGTGCGATCACAGCCATCGCCCGCCGCTTAGTCGAGGCGAATCTGCTCAAGCGGGTCGACCATCCCGGCGACCGCCGCAGCCTCTATCTAGAACTGACCCCGCACGGGCACAACGTGATGAGCAGCATCCACCAAGATTTTTCTGAGATGCTCGCCGCCTGCACCACCAGCCTCACTGCTCAGCAACTCACCGCCTTCACCGAGACGCTCACGTCGGTCGCAGCCGAGGTACGCACTCGGTCCGCGCGCCCCTGACGCGCAGAGCGGCCAATCACTCGTTGTCAACAACGAGACCACCAACAAAATAGGTATGTGGAAAATCCAGAGCTCGGAATTTCACAGAAACGGAAATGGCCAGGTAGCTCGCACATCACACGCCTGCCGGATGACGCCCGGTTGCGATCGGCGGAGACAAAGCGGCCACTCCTCCTGCAGACTCGGACGATGGACGGGACCGCGCCGAATTGCCTCGTCGTGCGAGGCGGGCTTTCCCTGCTCAATATGACGATCGCGTAGTCGCCGCACACGCGCGGCCGCATCAACTGCTTTCCCCAAATCGGCGTCCCCGGACAGCCGCTGCCGCAGCCCGACCACGCGCCCACGCGGCTCCGCCGCAACGTCGCCCTCGACAACGCGGAGACGCGCGAGGGATGCGGCAGCAGCCAAGTACGCGGCGTCGTCGGGGCGGACAGTACCGAGAGGCAACTCGGTGTCAACGATGTGGTTTAGGTCGCGGTAGGCAACCACGTTGCCGAGATCACGCCGCCACGCTCTCTGCAAGGAGACGTCATCCGGGCATGGGCGAAGCTTCTCGCTCCACAGGTCCGGTGTCATGGCCGCCATATCAACCAGGGCTTGGGTGCGGTCATTGATGAGCTGGGCCTGCGCGTGCAGCCAGGTGCGAATCTCCCGATTGCCTCCGTCCACTCCTGCCGGCGGAGGATTGACCCAGCTTGGAAGTCCCGTCTCCATTGCCGGGCCTGCAGGGACACCGACGCGGTGGTGGTAGATCTTCGCGAACGACTCCACGGTAGAGTCCGGCCTGGCATCCTCGGCCCGGACAGCCGCGGCCAGCCGGTCGCGCACGTCGACGCCGCGGGCTTCGTGTGCCGCACGCCGGCCCGCAAGATTCGTCCACGCTTCGTCTCGAACGACCCGGTCGGCGATCGCCGCCTCACGCATATCTCGGACTGCGGCTTCCATCCGGTCGAGCTGGTTGGGGTCATAGACGCGGGCGAGCGCGTCCTCATGTGCCGGCAGCAACGTGGACAAGCTGGCCGCGGCGTCCTGGGCGCGTTGGATTTCTTCGGTCGCGGACCGTTCCGCGCTCTCCCTGGCCAGCACCGCAGTGAGCGCATCAATAATGTTGGTGCGGAGGTGGTCGGGGGCGTGCGCGTCGACTTCCAGGGTTTCCTCGACGACGGCATACATCCGGTTGGACTCCCGGCCCCGGGTCGCAGCGACATGCAGCTGCTCGCGGGAGGTGGATTGCGGGTCGACGAGAATGTGGGACGTGTCCACGGTCATGCCCTGAACCCGGTTAATGGTCGCAGCGTAGCCGAGCTCAACATGGGCGGCAACATAGTCGGCGGGCAGGGTGAGTACTCCCCCGTGCCGGAGGCTCTTCACTTTGAGGTTCCCACCCCCGTTGTTGATAACAGTCCAGAGGTCACCGTTGGCGACGAAGTCCTTGCCCTGATTGCAGCGCAACATCCGGTCGTTCTGCCGGGTCACAATCACATCATTCAGGCCTGCCCCGTTCCCGTCATGCAGCACCGCCCCGCTCTTGCCCACGACGCCCTGGCCGACCAGGTCCAGGCGGGCCCGCGCGTTCAGCGCGGCAACCTCGTCGTTGGTTCCCGCGACCATGATCGAATGCCGGTTGCCTGCCCGGTCTGCAGCCCAGGCCACGTAGATCTCTTCCAACATGCTCTGCCGGATTCCTCCGCGGGTACGGTCCGCGGTGACATAGAAGTCCAGCGCCGCACTGGCTCCGTCGCGGAGGAGGAGAGACGCGTCGGCTTCGTCGGTGTCGATCAAGCGATGGACCTGGTCGAGGTAGCTGGCGCCCACGCGCGGCTCGATCAGGCGCAAAGCTCCCCCGGATCCGACCGCGGCCAGCT
>JANLQX010000315.1:0-2104 GCA_031368095.1 Actinomycetes bacterium
CGCATCCCACATCGGCACGTTCGGCATCCCAGATAGGCCTTTTTTGGCGTGGTTTGGCTTGAGAAAGGGGTATGTGGGATGCCCTCGACCCCAAACCGACTCAGTCGGATGTGGCTCGGTTGTCGCGCATTTCGGTTCGCCATCGTTTCCAGTTCTGGCGGACGTACCCGCTGACCCAGGCAATGTGGGCGAGGTCTTGGACGCCACGGCGAACCGGAACAGCCGTGGGGGGCTTCACGGCGAGAAACAAGTCGCGGTCGTGCAACTTGTGGATGACCTCAGCGGCGATGAGCTGGTGGCCATAGCGGTTTGGATGAAGACGATCGACGGCCCGGACGGCGGACGTGAACAGTTCGGGGCGGCCAGCCAAGTCGATAAGAAGCAGGTCGGAATCGTGCACGGCCGATTGAATGATTTCGTTCATGGCGGCAATCGTGTGTTGGAGCTTCTGGCGCAGTGGGGCCCGCACCGGGAACGGCGCGAACACGTCGTGGATCGATGCCGTCATGACCACCGGTGCGTAGCCGGAGAGCACGCCGAAGAGGAGCGTGAAGCGCCGACCGAAGTCGTCGAGATCAAGGTTGGCGTCCCACAGGTCATTGATGCCGATGAAGCAGGAAATGATGTCGGCTGGCTCGGTGCGGACGGACGGAAGTTGCTGATTCATGACGTGTTCGAGACGCGCCCCAGCGGCGGCGAAGTTCTCGACCTCGACCGGTTGGCCAGATGAACGAATGGCGTCGGCCACATAGGAGAGCCATCCGTCGAGGTGGCCGGCAAAACCGGCCCGGCCGGGGCGCGGATCACCGACCCCCTCGGTCAGACTGTCGCCCAGCCCAACGATGCGAATAGCGGGGGTACCCATGCCCTATCGTGCCGCCAGGTCCTTGGCCCAGCGGTAGTCGGCCTTTCCGGACGGGGAGCGCTGGATGGTGTCGACGAACACGAACGCCTTGGGCAGTTTGTAGCGAGCCACATGTCGCTCGGCCTCGGCGAGGAGCGCCGCTTCGTCCGGCAGGGAGCCCTCGGTGAGTCGAACGATGGCCACGACCTCGTTGCCCCATCGCTCACTCGGGCGGCCGGCCACCACCACGTCGTACACGGATGGATGGGCGATGATCGCCGCTTCCACCTCCTCGGCGAAGATCTTCTCGCCGCCCGAGTTGATGGTGACGGAATCGCGTCCGTGAAGTTCCACAATCGGAGCACCCATCGATGCCTCAGTACCGACGAGGAGCTTGGCCCGGTCGCCCGGAACGGAGTACCGCACGCCGTCGACACTCACGAACGTCTTCGCCGTTTTGGCCGCATCGTTGAGATACCCCAGTGGGAGTCGACCGGACTTGGCCAGCCAGCCGAGCCCATCGTGGCCCGGCTCATGTTCGCCATCGAGCTCTTCGGTGAGCACGTGATTGCCGGGACTGGCGATGAACGTGCCCGTCGTCGCCTTCGAAGGATCGCCGGTCGACACGTTCTGCATTTGTCCGCCCGCTTCGGATGATCCGATGCCATCGATGATCAGCAAATGGGGGAGGGCGGAAAGAAATCTCTGCTTCAACGGGGCCGAAAGGGCCGCTCCACCAGACAGGAGGATTGACAGTTTTGAGAGGTCATAGGGCGTGCCGGCCGCTGTTGCTCGTTCAATTTCATCCACAATCGGCCGGCCGAAGGCATCGCCGACGATTTGCAAGAACTGCACACCTTCGCGGGCGCAGACCTGCAGGATGTCGACCGGGTCGAGGGTGGCCGTGTTGTCCTGAATCACTACTGTGCCACCGCGATGCCAAGCAGTGAACGCAATCCAATGGCCGGCCCCATGCATGAAAGGCGCCGCCGGAAGGGTGATCAGGGGAGGTATGTCAGGCAGTGTGGCGACGAACGCGTCGAGACTTTCGTAGTCAGTTCCAGCGGCAACATTGCGCAGACTCATTGCCGCCACAGAGATGTCGGCCTGTCGCCACAGCACCCCTTTCGGCATGCCTGTGGTGCCTCCGGTGTAGAGGATATAGAGGTCATCGGCGGCCCAATCGCCCCCCATGATCTGTACCTCCGGCCGCTCGGGGCCGACCGAGGCCAGCGCCGACTCGTAGTCGACGGCACCGTC
>JANLQX010000350.1:0-1543 GCA_031368095.1 Actinomycetes bacterium
GTCGTCGTCGTCGGAGGAACGGTCGTGGCCGGCGCCCCCGGGTCGCCCTGCGCGGTCACGTCACCCTTCGGATCGACGGACACGGGTCCGGTCGAGATCGCGGTGCCGGTCGAACCCGATCTTGCCATCGCGACGCGGATCCAGAAGCGGCCGCCGGGTGGGTTCTGCCACGTGAAGGTGTTCAGCCCGTTCGCCACCGGGACTGATCCAATCGTGGCCCAGGGTCCCTTGGGCGAGGCCGAACTGGCAATCTCCGCCGTGGTTGCGCCACCGGGGTTGTTGTCGCGGAACACGATCTCGGCGCTTGTCTTCGCGCAGTCATCGCCGGCCAGCCACACCTGGTCGACGAGTGTGTGGCGGTCGACGAACGGCTCGGCCATGTCGATGCGGAAGACGCCCACCTTGCGCGGCGCGACGCCCCACCCGATCTGGTTCTTGATCTCCGGATCGTTCATTCCGGGCGGAGGCGGCTTGACCCCGTCGAAGGGCGACGGATCGTCGAGGTCGACGCTGATCGTCTTCAGGTTCGGGTATTCGACGATCGGGTTGGTGAGCTGCCACCGCGCCGCCGCGCCGGTGAACTTCCATAGTGCTCGCAACACCCAGCCGCCGTTGTCGTGGTACTGCTGGCTGTAGGTGCCGTCCCAGCTCGGCACCCGCACGGTGAGGCGGTGGAACACGGTCGGGTCGATGGTTTGGCCGCCCATGTTCAGCCGGATGCCGGGATCGCCCGGTGCGCCGTTTGCGCCGTTGAGGCCGACGCCGTCGAAGATGCCGTTCGCCACCGTCCACTGCTTGTAGTTCTCGGCCAGGGCGACGTCGGACTTCTGGCTGAAGTCCCACGGGTCGTGCAGAACCGTCGATGCCCAGTCCCGGTTCGCGCACACCGTCGTTGCGTAGGCGATCGGGTCGCCCACCCTCGGGAACAGCATGGGCACGGCGCCGGCGATGTCGGGGTTGAGGACCTCGGGGATCGGGCCGACCGATTGCCCGTCGTCGTCGATGTTGCCGTCACCGGCGTCGTCGCGGATCTGGACCCAGTCGACGTCGACGGTCACGCCGCCGCTGGAGACGGAGAGCTTCTTGCCCTCACTGAGACTGTCGGAGCCGCTCGGTGGTGGCCCGTCGTTGATAGTCGCTGACGCCGAGGCGGCAGGAGAGACGGCGACTCGCATCCCGGTCACGTCCGCAGCCGGGAGGTCGGCCTCGTAGACGTGCCAGCCCGGCGTTGTGACGAACTGGACCCCGCTCTGGCATGCGTCGTTCACCCCATACGGGCAGGTGTAGAAGAAGATTCCTCCGCCGACCGCGCCGCTCACGTTCATCCGGACCCGCGCTTTGCGGTAGCGGCGGCCATCGACGGGATGGACGTTGGCTTCGCGGCCGTGGCCGGCAGCGTTGTATCCGCCCCAGACGGGCGAGAAGTAGCCCGGTTGGTTGAACGTGAGGTGCAGCTGCCCATCGGAAATGCTCGAATCCGAGATGCCCTGTGTCAGGCCCTCGGATACCAGCGGATCGTCCTCGGCGTTCGAGTAGTCCATCG
>JANLQX010000357.1:0-4475 GCA_031368095.1 Actinomycetes bacterium
CTCGGATCAAACCGCGGGCTGGCGGTGCCAGTCACCACCAGGGTCGGAAGTTCGGCGACGAGTCGACGAACGAGCGCCGAACACACACTCGGCGTCGCCCCCAGGAAGTACACCGTACGTCGGGCATCGGCCAGCGCACGCAGGAGCGGCATGGTGACGTCCGACCCGCTGACCTTGGCGGGCACGGGCCGACCGATCAGCCTGGATAGCCACACCAGTGGCTGACCATCGGTCAGGACGAGCGAGGCGTTTTCATAGGCTCGAACGAGTTCGTCGTCACGTTCGGCCAGACACACGTGGTCCACGTTCGGCGTGACGATGTATCCACCCTCACCGAGCGCCACCATGGCCATGATGTGGTCGACGGCGTCGAGCATGGTCACCGGATGCACGGCAAGGCGGCCGAGCGAGATTGGTTCGGGAAGGGTTTGCGCCATGACCTACTCGACGTCCTGAACGCCCGGACGGGCGACCACGTCGCGCGCTGGTGAACGAACAACCGACTGCGGGGCAACATCGTCGTCAACGACCGCATTCGCGCCAATTTTCGTTCCGGCGCCGATATGGACCGGACCGAGAACAACGGCGCCGGGCATCACCTGGACGCCGTCACCAAGCGTGGGCGATCCCACCACCCGACGAAGTGCGTGCATCGATTCGCCGAGGGTGACGTGTTGGAACAACAGGCAATTCGTCCCAATCACGGAACTGTGGCTGATCACCAGACCGTTTCCGTGAACAATCGAAATTCCCGGGGCAATCTCGGCATTCCAATGGATTTCGGCGCCGTACAGGTGGCGGATGACTCGGCTGACGATCTGCGCACCGCCGGGGAGATGCAGATCGCGGGCCAACCGCATCAGACGCACACTGATCAGCATCTGAAAGCCGATTTGGGTGACGGCCGCCGATAGCATCCCCTTGACCTGCATCGACGGCCCGTCGGTCGGATACCGCAGGCGCATCGCCCGAGCGGCGGCGTGGTCGGCCAGGACGGCTGCCCGGAACGCCGAGAACGGTGAGGACAGGCGCCCACCCGCGTCCGACGCCGGGGGCGACATCATCTGGTCACCGACGAACGAAGCGTTCGCCACGAGCGCAGGGATGAGACCACGGCGCGTGGTGATCCCAGCCTGGTGCCGACCCCCGAGAAGTAGTCGAGGGCATAACAGACGGCCGCACCGTGAAGGCCAGCCGACCGACGACCTCGATGTTCGAGTCGTTCGCCAGCGGCGTAGGCCGCCGCCGCAACCGCGCGGCCGGCGCCGGGTACGCACGCGGCAAATGTGGCAAAAGGCCACGTGACTTTGGGCAATTGCGGGAGGAATGCCCACGGACTGACATCGGGCAGCGATGAATAGCGGGCAGAAATGACCACATCGAGTTCACCGTACAAACGACTTCGCGCCCGCCAGGTGCCGACGTCTTCATGGTCACTGCGATGTTCGTTCCATGCGTCCTCGGAGAAGGCCATCTTCATCCCCGCCGCCTCGAAACGAATGCCTAGCTCGCGATCCTCAAGACGGCCCAACGACTGATCGAACCCGCCGACTTCGAAGTAGCTCGACCGAAGGAACGACACATTCCCGGTGCACAGACGTCCACCATCGAGACGGAGCGTGCCGTCTCGGTACGCAGCCACGAAACCGTCGAGCGACTTCTGATGGAACTGTTCGAACAGCGACAGCCTGGAGCGGTCCTGCGGCCCCCGAATATGGCCCATCACCACGTCGGCCCCGTTTCGATGAGCCTCGACGTGAGCCGACAAGAACGTTTCCGGCAAGACCATGTCGTCGTCGACGATGACGATGAGTTCGCCGGTGGAAGCCTCGATCCCGGCGTGGCGTGCCGACGCTGGTCCGGCGTTGGATTGCGTCAGCACGCGAAAGGCAAACGGGTACTCGCGGACGACAAGTTCAGGTTCGACCGCTCGGGCACTCCCATCGTCGACGACGACGACCTCGACGTCACCGTCGAGTGGCTTCTGCGTACGCAGATCGTTGAGGAGCCAAAGGAGCGAATCGAGCCGGTTGAAGGTCGCGACAACGACCGAGACGAGCGGAACGATGGGACCCATGGTAGGCAACAGCATCGGCAGCGTCGACACCCCGCTTGACCGCACGCTGCGGTCGCTCGTCGGCGAGTTGGGTTGTGTCCGGGCGGGTACCCCGACATTCGACTCTTAAGCGCAGCAAGGGGGGAGCCGATAGACCCATCGTGTTGTGCGAGATGTTCACATGCTGTCGATCGGACGTTCACCGACGGAGAGTGACAATGGTCGACGTACACTTTGGGCAATCTCACGTTCGACTTCAGAAAGGCGGGCCGTGTCCACCGACATTTTGACCGACTCGCTGACGGAAGCCGAGTCCGGGAACGAAGCATTCTCAACCGACGCACACGATGCGCCGCGCGGGAACAAGTGGCTTCGTCGCCTTCTAGTTCTGAGCGACTCCGTTGGCATCACGCTGGCGTGGCTCATTACATCGCTCAGCGTGGTTTCCTCCGAGGGTCTGACCTCCCGGTCCCGACTCGGATTTCTTCCGGTTGTCCTGGTCGTCACGCTCACCACGATCGCCGGCGCCAAGCTCTACAAGGCACGGGTATGCAGCGTCCGTGCAGTGGAAACCGCCACGCTCATCCGGGCGTGCGGGCTCGCCAGCACGGCGAGCTGGCTGATCGCCGGACGCTTCGGGGCCGACGCCATCCGTCTGTCGACCGCCGCCGTTTCGGGCGTTCTCACCTTCACCTTCGTCATGGCGCTACGAACGTTTTACCGCTCGTTCCTCGAGGCGGCGCGGAGCGAAGGGCGTTTCACCCGCCCCGTACTCCTCGTCGGAAGCGGCGACGAGGCCTACGAACTCGAGCAAATGATCGTTGACGAGCCCGAGCTCGGATATCGCGTCATCGGAGTCGTTGGTCGTGCTCATGAGGCGGCCGAGCGAAACTTCGCGGCGCCCTACCTCGGACCGGTCGCCGACGCCGTCCAGATCGCCCGGGCCCACGGGGTGACCGGCGTGGTCATCGGTTCGTCGTCACTGGGATTTCGAGAGCTGAACCAAACCGTTCGCGTACTTCTCGACGCCGGAATCCATGTGCAGGTCTCCGGCGGCCTTCTCGGCTTCAACGCCAGTCGCCTCAGGTCCAATCCAATCGGACGCGAGGCAGCCTTCTATCTCGAACAGGTCCAACTCAAGGGTTGGCAGTCCAAGGTCAAACGAGTCCTCGACCTTTTGCTTGGCACCATCGCCCTCGTCCTGGCGTCACCCCTCATGGCCATCTTCGCCATCCTCATTCGGCGAGACGGCGGCAAGGCGATCTTTCGCCAGCAGCGCATCGGGCACAACGGCAAGCCCTTTCCGGTCTTCAAACTTCGGACGATGGTCGTCAACGCCGAGTCACTCCTGGCCGAACTCGAAGCCAAGAATGAACGCACCGGCCCGCTGTTCAAAATGAAGAACGACCCCCGCTTCACCAGGATCGGCAAGTTCCTCGACGCAACGTCCCTCAACGAACTCCCTCAGCTCATCAACGTCCTTCGGGGTGAAATGAGTCTGGTGGGTCCCCGTCCGGCGTTACAGCGCGAGGTTGATCAGTTCAACGACCGCCTGCTCCTTCGTCATCGGGTCCGACCGGGGATGACCGGCCTCTGGCAGGTTGAATCCCGCGACAATCCTTCGTTCGCCGACTACGAACGCTGCGACGTCTTCTATGTCGAGAACTGGTCGGTCCGTCTCGACCTGATGATCATGGCCCAGACCGTTGTCGAAGTCGGCCGACGGGCGCTGGGCAAATCGTCGTCGAACAACCCGGAGAAGCAAGAGAGCGTTCGTCCAAACCTCACGCTCGCCGGCGCCGACGACGCTCGCGCCTGATCGCCGCAGGTCCTGTCACCACCTCTTCCATCCTCTGCGCGCCGCGCCTTCTGATCGCCGCAGGTCCCCTCACCACCTCTTCCATTCTCTGCGCGCAGACCATCCGCGCGCTGACGAACGCAAATTGCAACAATGTCATTCCCATGGGGAGACTGATCGTTCCAACGGTCAACACACTGCCGGGGAGTCAACTCGAACTCGCCGTTCTGGCCGCCGGCCGACGAAGTTCTGTCGCCGTCGATTTGGCCACCAACGCTGTCGTCCGAGTCCATCATCCTCGCCAACGCGAGGTTGACCCGTTCGACGTGGTTCGCGTTCGGGTGGCTGAGCCGACGATCGATCGGCCGGAGCAACCCGAATCGATTGACGCCGATCGCCCGCTCCACACCATTGGCCGCCTGGTCGGCATGCGCTGTGAGCGACTTCTCCGTTCGATCGATGCCGAACCCGATCACGCCACCCTCGGTATCCCGGGCCCCGGCGTCGCTCTCTGGCAACTCGACGGCTCGCGGCCGTCCGTCGCGGTGGTGCGGATTCCGCACGATGCCCAGATCAGCGTGGACGAGCGCGGGGTTCGGTGTCGATTCCGGTGGGATCACG
>JANLQX010000369.1:0-6103 GCA_031368095.1 Actinomycetes bacterium
GGCCCCGGTGACCAGCGCCAACGCCGATTGGGAGGCAGAGCTCGGAGCTGATCCAACGAAAATCCGCATTATCCATAACGGTGTCCTGGTGCCGTCTCGGGTGGCACCCTTCCCGGGTCGCGCCGTGGTGATCACCATCGGTCGGGTCGATCCGCTCAAGGACCTCAAGACGCTGTTACGGGCGGCCGCCACCGTTCTGGAACGGTTTCCGTCGGCCCGATTCGTCCACTACGGGCCAACACCGGAGGGAAACGAGCGTTACGCCGCCGAGTGCCTGGCCCTGCGCGCCGACCTTGGTCTGACGGCGGCGTTCGACTTTCGCGGCGAGACCGACGATCCGCATGCGGCCCTCGCCGAGTCGTCGGTATCGGTTCTCTCCAGCATCTCGGAGGGGTTTCCGATCTCCGTTCTCGAAGCCATGGCCGCCGGTCGACCGGTCGTTGCCACGGCGGTGGGCGGGGTCCCGGAAGCATTGAGCGGTTGTGGATTCACCGTTCGGCCCGGCGACTACCAGGCGCTGGCCGAAGGAATCCTCACCCTCCTGCATGATCCGTCGCTGGGGGCCGCGCTCGGAGCACACGGCCGCCACCGCGTCGTTCACCACTTCGGTCAGGAGGCCTGCCTCGACGCCTACGCCGACCTGATCGGCGAGCTCACCGGACAGCGCCCTGGCGTTGCCGTGGCCGATGACAACGAGGTCGTCGTCGAGCTACTCGACGACGCCCCGACCACGTTCAGTGACCTCGAACCATCTGACGGAGTCGAGCTGCGACCCCGAGGTCAGCGGTGAATCGGTCCGGTGCGGGTGAGGCCACGCCCGAGTGGACGTTCACCGACGCGCACCTGCGGCGCAGTACCCAGGACAGTCTCGAAGGCGCCGTCGTGCTCGAAGCGTGGGGCGGGTTCGCCCCGGGGGCGGCCTTTGGCCTCCCCGCAGCGCGAGTGGTTGCCGAGAGCCCACCGTTTGTCGCTCGGGCCGTGCGGTCCGATCCACTCGATTCGGCCCTTGCGCTCGGCGACATCGGCTTCGTCGTCGGCATCCTGGGCATGGGGTTCTACCTCTCGTCGTTGAGTGCTGAACTTGGCGCCCGCACCGTTGACACAGCGTGGCGGATCGCCTTGCCGGTTTCGCTGGCCCTGCAGTGGGGGATTCGGCGGCGATACTTGAGCGGGTCCGACGGGCTCGGCCGCCTCCGCAACGACCCCCGTGTCCTCGTGTTGGTCCTCAGCGCCATGGCGCTGTGCACTCCGATTCGCCCCGGGGGTTGGTTGGCCGGGTGTCTCATCGGCATCTGGGTCGGTGGTTTCATCCTCACCCGGCTCGGCCGGGGCTTGGCCTTCGGCGCCGCCCTACTCGGCGGTGCTGTCGTGCTGGCCGCTGGCGCACCGGCGAAGCTGGTGCTGGCCGGGTTCGCGGTGATTGCTCTCACGACGGCCGTTGTCGGCGTGTGGCGTCAGCCGGCCTCGGACCGGTTGCCGGGCGGACGGGAGCGGGGGATTGTGGCCGGGCTCATTGGAGCGGGCGTCGGCGGGGTGCTGGTCTTGGAGCCGCGGTTTCTCTGGAACGGCCGCCCGGCGCTCGTAGCCATCACCGTTGTTCCGGCATTGCTCGGCAGCGTCTGGGGCGGCTGGCATATGGGGAAACTGTGGAAGATCCTCCCCGAAGCGCTCGTCCAGCGGCCCTTCGACCCCACGCCAGGTGGCGCTGACGGTGGCGGGATCCACGTCGTTCGCGCCCTGCTCGGGGGATCGTTGGTTCGCCTGATCCTGGGAGCCGTGGCCTGTTCGATTCCGATCATCATCTGGGCGGCCTCGGGGGCAGGACCGCTGGGCGATGTCTGGTCGTTGCTCGGCGCTCACCTGCTTCTCGGTATCGCCGGTCTGTTCGTGTCACTTCATGAGGCTTTCGACCGGTGGGGAACCGCACTGCTGTCTGTTATCGCCGGGTGTGCGGCGTGCGAGGTCGTGAACCTGGCCGATCCCGGGCATGCCCTGCTTCCCGGATCGCGCATCGCCGTTGGCGCACTCGTGATCATTCTGGCGTCGGGCCCGGCGCTCCTGCGGGTCGTATCGCACCCCGCTCGTACGCTGGCTGCCCGAGTGTGACCGCGTGTGACCGCGTGTGACCGCGGTTGGTGGTGTCCGTGACCGCGCTGCGCAATTGTGACGGTTTTGTGACGAAAAGTCCCGCGTTCCGCTTGCCTTCGTAACAATTGGTCCGTATCGTGTTGGGGCAAGCGGTCAATCCCGGCCTGCTTGCTGCATCGAAGTCGTTGATGTCTCCGCCAGTTTGGGGGCACGGACGCGGCGGAGTTGCTCCCCTGTCCACCTCCAAGGAGTGCACATGATCAAGCGGATTTCCCGCTCGGCACTTGCCCTGGTAGCCGCCGGCCTGCTCGTCAGCCCGTTCGTCGCCGCCCAGTCAGCAAACGCCCAAGTAACCGTTAACCCCGGTTTCATCTCGGCCACGGCCAAGTTCAACCCCGCCACCCCGCCCGCCGGCGTCTCTGGCGTCACCGTCACCTATGACTGCCGCAACGTCTTCACCGGCCAAACGCTGATCGTTGGCCCGACCACCTTCGGCAACGCCACGATCCTCCCGACCTCGGGCGCCTTCATCACCAACCTGGGCCTCACCGGTCCGCTTTCGGCTCCGGCCACGCCCGGCTCGTCCTGCGTCGTTCGCGCCCAGATCGCTGGCAGTGCGAACACGGCAACCCCGTCGATCGCCATTTCTGTCGGTGGCTCGGATCGCGCCGTCGTTGTTGGTTCGGTTACTTCCGGAACCGTCACGTTCGCCACGGCGACCACGGCTGAACTTGCGATCTTCTCCTCGACCGACGTTGTCATCACCGTCACCTTCCCGGTGATCACGGTCAAGAAGGTCGTCGTTGGCGATGAGGCCACTGCTGGCTTCGCTTACCCGATGACCATCACCTGCTCGGGCACGTCTACCTCGACCGGCGGCTTCATCGTCGGCCTCGCAGGCAACCCGTCTCCGTCCACCACCTTTAACTTGGGTGGCGCGGGCTACACGAGCCCCACCGGCGTCGCTGTTCCCGCCGGCCAGCTGGTCCTCCCGGGCGGCGCTGGCTTCTATGTCTCGATCCAGCTTCCGGACACCACGGTTCCCGGTGACGTTGTCACCTACAACTTCTACGACTACCGCTCGACCTTGCCGGCGAACACCGCCACGGTGATCAACAGCCTCACGGTGAACGGTTCCATCTTCGGGTCCTCGCCCACCCTCGGTTCGACGAACGCCGGGCTCTTCGGACAGCTGCTCGCCGCCACCACGGCCCAGTCGACCTCGTCCTCGGCTCCGGTTGCTCCGAACACTGCGACTGGCTTCACCGGGTCCTTCACCCTTACGGGTGCGGGCGCCACGGCCAGCCGGACCTTCACCAACAACGAGTTCCCGGGCCTCACCGGAGCTTCGCGTTGCGAAGTCATTGAGACCAACGCTGGCGGCATGCCCGTCACGCTGTACTCCTCGTCCACGGCTACCGCTGGCGTCACCCTTCCGGGTGTCGGCGGAACGGCCACCACGGGTGCCTACCGTTCGGCTCTGACTGCGGTCGGCCAGACGGTCACCGTGACCAACGCCTCCTACGGTGATCTGGTCGTCTCGAAGGTCGTCACTGGCGACCCGAAGACCAACATCGCCACCTACGAAGTGTCGGTTTCCTGCGACAAGGGTGGCCCGAAGGACACCTTCTTGCTGAAGGATCGTCAGTCGAAGGTGTATCAGAACATCACCACCGGCACGAACTGTCTCATCACCGAGACCAAGTCCGACGGAGCCACGGCTTCGTACGCCGACAACAGTGGTGACAACACCACCGACGGCCGTGTCGTCATCAAGCGTCGTGGCTCCGGTTGCGCCGCCGTCGGTTCGCCGACTGCTGCCAGCCCCGGTGGCCCGGCCCCGACCACGGCGTTCGACGAGTGCTGGGCGAACGTGATCATCACGAACTCCTACGTTCCCGTAACGACCGTCACCGCTGCCCCGACGACGACCGCGGCTCCGGCCACGACCGCCGCCCCGGCCCCGGCCCCGACGCCCGCCCCGGCCCCGGCCGTGGTTGACGAGCCGACCTTCACGGGCTGATCTGAGCCCCTGTAGATCCGTTCACCCGGCAACGGGTGTGAACTGAACGAAGGCCCCGCCGAAAGGCGGGGCCTTCTTCGTCTTCTGGAACCGGTTGGCTCGCCCGACCGTTGTCTAGTTGGCGACACGTTGCCGCCGAAACGACGTCGCTAACAGGACAACGTGTCGCCAACGATCCAACGTTGGCGTGGGGCGACAGAAGTAGGGCGCTAGGCGACGATGTCGATCGGCACGCCCTGGGGGAGGGACTGAGCCAGCTTGGTGATCGACGTGTTCTTCATACGGATGCAGCCGTGGCTGGCATTGGTGCCGAGCGCGCCGGGCTGGTTGGTGCCGTGGATGCCGATCTGGCCGTCGCCGCGGCCGAACTTCTGTAGGACGTTGGAATACGCCGAGAGGCCGAACGCCCACGGCCCGTACGAGCCTTTGGGGTTCCCCGGCTTGGCCAACTCACGGAGGAAGAACGATCCGGTCGGCGTGGGGTACTTGGCCTGGCCCACGGCCACGGTGTCGCGCTGGATCTCCTTGCCGCCTTTATAGACCACCAGCAGGTGGTCAGACAGATCGACCTTGATGGCGTAGTCGTGTTGGTAGACGGACACGTCGGCCACCTTCACGTAGCCCGTTCGCCCATTCGGCCGCATGGGCAACTTGACCTTGTACGAGTTGCCTTCCTGGGCGATCACCAGGAACACGTGGCGGCCGCTGAAGTTCAAACGGTTATCGAACTTGACGAAGGGTTTCGTCGCCGTTGCGCTGTCGTAGACCGGGGTGATGCGGTTGCGGGCGGCGGCCACGATCGTCACGGCCGGCACTGCCGGATCGAACGTCGCCACGCCGGGCGCAGTGGTCGACGAGACCGAAAGAGCTTCGGGGGTCGCCGGGGCGTCGGCGGCCATGGCAGCAGCCGGAAACAGGCCGATGGTGGCGGCGGCCAGGGCGAGCACACATGTGGCCCTCGTCGGTCGTCGCGGGGCATCACCAAGGGGCAGGTCCATGCGGGAAAGCATCGGCAGAGCACGGGGGGTGGTTGAGGACATCAGAATCGCCTTTGCCGGGGGACGATGCCGGTCATGCCTGGACAATGACCGGTGTGCCGAGCGGCAGGATGGCGGCCAGCTTGCGGATGGAATCGTTGGCCATGCGAATGCACCCGTGGCTCACGTCGGTGCCGATGAGCTGAGGCTCATTGGTGCCATGGATGCCGATCTCACCCTTCCCGCCGTTGTAGTCGTCGAGCACGGGGGAGAAGCCGCTGAGCCCATAGGCGTACGGTCCGTAGGGACCGTTGTCGTTCTGGACGCACGTGCCGCCCTTCCCGTCGGAGTAGCAGGGCCGGATGAGTTCCTTGATGAAGTACCGACCGCCCGGCGTCGGGGTGGTCGCCTTTCCCACCCCAATCTTTTCCTTCATGATCACCTGGTCGGCGTTGGTCACGATGATCTCGTGGGCGCTGAGTTCGACGGTCACCTTGTACTGGTGCGCCATGACGGTGACCTGGGCGGCGTTGATCCACCCGGTACTGCCGTTGGGGCGGATCGGGAGAAGCACTTTGTAGCGGGTCGAGGTGAGGCCGTCGACGAGGAAGGTGAGCGGGGAGCCTGACGCAATGGGGTTGGCCATCTGGCTCTTCGGCGTGGTGGACGTGGCGCTGTCGAAAATGTCGACACTCGGCACGGCGGCCGTGAGCACGAGCGAACGATCGGTTGGTGCCAGCTTGTAGTCGTTGGCCAGTCCGCCCGGTGCGGTGGTCGGAACGGCCAGGGCCTCGGGTGGGGTGTCGATGATGCTGCCGACGACCGCACTCTGACTGGTCGGAGTGCCCGCCACGCCGGTCGTCTCGGAACCGGCATTGCCGCTCGGCGTGGTGGCAGGCGACGCTCCGAAGGCGGTGGTGGCAACGGCGTCCGATGTGCTGGACCCGGAGCTGGCGCACCCGGTCACCAGGAGTGCGGTAGCAGCGATTGCGCCAACGCTTCTCCACGTTCGCAC
>JANLQX010000394.1:0-2203 GCA_031368095.1 Actinomycetes bacterium
GGCGCTCCTCCAACGGCTGGGCGAAGACCGGCAGGCCGACACCGTCGTCGTCACCACGAAGGAACTGGCGATCGAATCCGTTGAGAGCACCCTGCAGTTCGATCACGCCAGTGTCGGGCAGCGCGCCGGGCACCCCAAGGACACACTCGGCGACCGCGAAACGGGCGCGTCGGGCCAGGAGCCAGTCACGGAGACTCGGCGTGATCTGGCCGTCGTCGTGGACGATGAGCGGACCACCGACCGGCGAGTAGCCGGCACCGACACCGGTAGACGAGTGGGGCACGAATGCCAGACCGAAGGTCACCGCCTTCGTCGACGGATCGGCCGATGTGGTGGCGTCGAAGAGCCGATCGGCGAGTGCGAGCGAGAGGGCCTTCACATCCCGTCCGCGAAGCGCGACCGGCTCGCTCACTCGCCCTCCCTCGTCAGCCACACCGTCGCCAACGAGAAGCGACGAGCCTGTGGTCGAACTCTGCCCACGGAACGCGTTGAGGGCATCGATACCGACAAGGACCGGGATGTTGCGGGCGGCCGCGAAGGACGCAGCCGATGCGGCAACGTCCAATCCCGTGCGGTCGGCACCGATACATACGGCGTCGAGGGCCGGACGACCATCGGCGACCAGCAGGGCAACGTCGACGGAGGCCACGGCAACGTCTCCGCGTGACCCGATGATGTCAACGCCCGGCACCACAGTACCAAGCGCGCTTAGCAATCCGTCGGCGATGCCCGGGCCGATCACGCTCACTCGAACCACCCCGAGCCGGGCGAATTCGCTGACGATGCCCGGCCGGAGCGCGCCTCCGTCGGTGAGAAGCAGCGGAAGTCCTAGCCGGGTAGCAAGCGGACCGGCGATGGCCGCAGCCAGCGGATCGGCAGCGGCAAGGACCAGCGCCGGGGTACTTCCCGCAGGGCGCGTGGCAAGTCTCGCCAACGACACCTCAACGGCGTCGGCGGCGTAGGTGCGCTCCAGTGCAACGCGCTGCAGGCGCGGGTCTTCGAGACAGCTCTCGACCATGCAGTACACGTTGTGACCATCCGGGCAGTACCCGTGGACATTGGGATGACCGCGTTTGCAGCAGTCGCAGATCTTCTTCAGGCCTCCGTTGGTGCAGCACCCGGGGCTGGCGTACCAGCACCATCCCCACACCACGTCGGGGCCAACGCAGTCATAGGTGGCGCAGCGGGGCGACACTCCGGACTGTCCGCACGCCCGGGCCTCGGCCCGGGTGGCAAACAGCGTAGCCATGGTTGCTCCGCCAGTCACGACCACGGCGGCTTTCCCGGTGGTGGCGAGAAAGCTCCGGCGCGACGTCCGCGACGCCATCCACCGAGAAGCGCCTTCGGTGATGCGGTCGATACGGACACTACGGATGTTGCCGATGTTGCGGCTCACCGTCGGGCCTCGGTTGGCGTCGAGGCCAGCTGAGCTTCGCGCACCAGTTCTTCGATCTGTTCGAGGCAGTTGGCCACGCCGCGGCCCCGCACCACTCCAAAATTGTCCACGGCCACGACGTAGGGCGTGGACCGCACCGCCATCGCGTCGAACACACCAGCATCTTCGTCAAGGTCGACGGTATGCACACGTAGCTCCCGGTACTGACGACGGAACGCATCAAGCGAAGGCTTGAGCTCGCGACAAAGAACGCACGTGGGCGAGGTGAACAGCAAAACCGTTAGCGCGCTCACCGACCAATCGAGGCCCACCGAAGGTGCCGCGGAGTCGAGGGCCGGACCTTCTGATGCGAAATGCGTACCCATCGGCGCCAAACGCTGATGAAGCACCCCTATTTGGCGGAGAAGTGCGACCACCGCAATCGCAAGAACACCGACGACGATCCAGAGCGCGAAAAAAGCCACGAGCCAGGGGCCGCGCACGACTAGACCTCGCGCCGAACGGGAAGTGCGAAGACGGAGCCGGTCGCCGCCTTCATCTGCACAAGTGCCGAGATCAGCAGGCCGACGCACACCAGTCCACCGGCGGTGACCAGTGAGGCCGCCACGGTGTCGCCAGCACCGAACCATGCCCGGGGAGCGGACGCCGCCGGGACACACAAGCCGATCAGGGCAACGTTGCGAGCCAAAGTGGCACGAGAGACGGGCTCGTCGGTGGCTGAGCCGAAGCATCCGCACGACACGCGTCGACCGTCTCGAACGACCCGAGCAAGTACGACCGTGAACGCAACCAGCAGTAAGCCAGCCG
>JANLQX010000377.1:0-13301 GCA_031368095.1 Actinomycetes bacterium
CCGTTTGGTGATCAAGCACTGCCGTGACTTCGTCGCCCGAAAGCACGCTCACCCCTCCCACCGATATCCGACGGCGCGGACCGTGCAAAGCCATTTCGGGTGTTGCGGATCGGCCTCGATCTTGAGACGCAGACGGTACACATGCTCTGTCACGGTCGCCTCGTTCTGCCAACCCGATTGACTGGCCCATACTGCCGCAAGTAGCTCCGATCGACGGTACGCGCGACGTGGATTATCCATGAAATAGGCAAGAAGGTCGAACTCCTTGGCGGGAAGTTCCATCGGGGCCCCATCGAGCCAGACGTTGCGCGACCCGCGGTCGATCTCGACGCCTGAGCCCGTCAGTGTGAACGGCGCCATGCTGTCGGAAGTGGGTTCGGCGCTGCGGCGAAGCAGCGATCTCGCTCTTGCTGCCAGCTCGCTGGGCGAGAACGGCTTGACGAGGTAGTCGTCGGCGCCAAGGTCCAGGCCGACGATACGGTCCATTTCGCTGTCTCGGCCCGACAGCACAATGATCGGTAACCTCCAGCGCCCCTCGCGCATCTCCGTCGTTCGCACGCGGTGCAAGATGTCCAGACCACCGAGCCCGGGTAGGGACAGGTCGAGCACGACTAACGACAGCGGCGAAGACTCGATGACGTTGATGGCCGCAAGCCCATTCTCGACGGACAGCACCTCAAATCCATCGGCCTCGAGCGCCCAGGTCACCGCCGTGCGAACGCCGTCGTCATCATCGACGACCAGGACCCGGCGACCAGCTTGCACACCCGTCAACGTAGTCATTGTTGGAATGTTGAGCGGTCGTTGATCGCCCTAGGAACCGTAGATCTTTACGCTGTCGGGTGTGACGCCGAACACACCGGGTCATGAAGCGGTGGCACTTGGGCCATCGATGCCCGGCTTCGTAACCACCGAACGAGAAGAGGACGTCTCTCATGAAACTTGCTTTGTATCTGCCAAATTTCCGTGACAAGGTCACCGTCAAAGAGCTCGAAGATCTCACCGACCTTGCTGAGGAACTCGACTTCGATTCGGTCTGGACGCTCGACCGGGTCGTCGTGCCCGAAGCGTCGGACCGCGGAGAAATGCAATTCCCGTTCGGCATGATGGAGCAATTCCCGCTGCAGATGCCGGTGTCGGCTCGCGGCCAGTGGCTCCACGGGATGCCGCTGATCCCGTGGTTGGCGGCAAAAACCAAGAAGGTGCGGATCGGCATGAGCATCATCGACACGCCGTACCGCGCGCCTGGCGTGCTCGCCGGGGAGATCGCCACCATCGACCATCTCTCGAACGGCAGGGTAAATGTGGGAGTCGGATCGGGTTGGATGCCGGAGGAGTTCGCCGCCGCGAGTGCCGCACACATCTTCCCCAAACGCCATAAGCACGTTCGCGAGACCATCGAGGTCATGCAGGGTATCTGGACGAACGAACTCTTCGAGTATCACGGCGAGTTCGCCGATTTCGAGAGCTGCGGGTTTGGAGCCAAACCGCTCCAGAAGCCGCACCCGCCGATCTACTTCAGCGGGCTGAAGGATGCGAAGCGCTCGGCGAGCCGCATTGCGAAGTACGGCTTGTCCGGCTGGATCGGGATCCAAGACACCCCCGAGGAGATTGCGAGGTGGCGCGGCGAGATCCAACGCGAACTGGTGGATCTCGGAAGCGACCGCTCGCTCGACGACGGTTTCGACATGTGCAGCATGATCTGGTTCGTCATCACTGACGAGAAATCCGACCAGACTCCGAACCGTAAGCTCAGCAACCTGTTGATCGGAACGGCCGAGCAGATCACCGACAACCTCAAGCGTTACGCCGAAGCCGGAATGACCATGCCGTTGCTGTGGCCGCCGTTCGCTGATGTTCCCGTGTCCAAAACGCTCGACGATCTCAAGCGTCTGACGGAAGAAATCATGCCGAAGGTCAACGCCATGTAGCCAACCGGAACCATGGGGTTTGAGACAATCGGTCGTGCGGACTTTGTGAGCGCTTCGAGCCCGATGCCGCTTAGGTCACGAGGTCGATTTGGGCGTGGTTGCCAGGCGCGTTGGCCATCTTTTCGTCGGTGGTCATGAGTGGTGCTTCGAGCAGCTCGCTGAGGGCCACGTAGCTTGCGTCGTATGTCGTGAGATTGGCGCGGAGTTCCCAGATGCGCGGGGCCACGAGTTGGTGATCGTAGAGGTCAAGGTCAAGGGCCAGCAGGTCGCTGACCAGTTCTGCGGCCGTTGCCGTGTCGATGGCATGGCGCGCTTCGGCCCGACGAATGACCTGCAGGCACTCCACGATCACCAGCTGCGGACTGGCGATGACGGAGGCGTGGCGGATCTTGACGGCGACCTGCTGTCCGATGGGCGTGGCGAACAGCATCTCGAGAAGCGCCGACGCGTCGACCACGATCAACGGGCGTCGCGCTCTTGTCGCAGCATGGCGGTCGGCGATACCCGCCCAAGCTTGACTTCCCGCGTGGCTATGCGGTCGAGGAGTTCTGACCGGCTCGGACGTTCTAATGCTCTCCGGAGTTCGGTCAGCGCCAAATCGGAAAGCGTGGTGCCCTCCGCCGCAGCGCGCATCTTGAGCGACCGGTGCAACTCGTCAGGCACGCCGCGAATCTGAATCGTTTTCATGCAGTCAGCATACTTTCCTGCAGGTTGCACGCAGGTAACTACTCGAACGTTCGTTTGGGTATGCTCGAACGGTGACTGCTGTTCGCACACTGGTGGTGTGGTGCCCGGACTGGCCGGTGGTGGCGGCGGTGCGGGCGGGCGACGCGCCTGGTGATGTGCCGGTGGCGATCTTTCGGGCCAACCGGGTGATCGCCGCGTCGGCCACTGCTCGTGCCGATGGGGTGCGGCGGGCCATGCGTCGTCGTGATGCGCAGAGTCGCTGCCCTGAGGTGGAGATCGTCGACGATGACCCCGCCCGAGACGTTCGTCTGTTCGAACCGGTGGCGGCCATGGTTGATGGGTTCACGCCGCGCGTCGAAATCGTCCGGGCCGGGCACTTGCAGTTCGCCACGCGTGGTCCGTCGCGGTATTTCGGTGGTGATGCCGCGCTTGGGGCGACGATTGTCGAGGCGGTGTCGAGTCTGGATCCGGTGCAGCGGCTCGACGTTCGTATCGGTATCGCTGACGGTCCGTTCACTGCTGCGTTGGCGGCGCGCACGGCGTCGTCCGGTGGGGTGCGGGTCGTGGAACCGGGCGACACCCCGACGTTCCTCCATGGCTATCCGATCGACGCGCTCGTCGCCGTGGAGGGCGGTCGCGCCGTCACCCGCGCCGCTCGTGGCGGGACCAAAGCGGCTTCCAGAGCGAGCCATCCGAGCGAGGTGCATGGCATGGCGCTGCTGGAACTGGTCGGCCTGCTGCACCGCCTCGGCATTCACACGCTCGCCGACCTTGCCGCCCTGCCGGCCGACGATGTGCTCGCCCGGTTCGGGCCGGTGGGGGCGCACGCCTGGACCATTGCCACCGGTATCGACGTGCGTCCGCTTCGTCCTCGGAGCGCGCCGCCCGAGCTCACGGTGGCGACGGAGTGTGACCCTCCGCTGGAGCGCGTTGATACCGCGGCGTTCGTGGCGCGCGGACTCGCCGACGATCTATGTGCGCGCTTAGCAACTCACGGAGTGGCGTGCACGTGTGTCCTCATCGAAGCGCGCGTCGATGATGGTTCTCCTGAGGGTCGCGTCGTGGGGAGGCAGTGGCGTCACGATGGCACCGGCACGTCGGGCGGCCTTACCCCGCAGGCGTTGGGGGAGCGGGTGCGGTGGCAGTTGGATGGGTGGCTGCGGGGGGCGTCGGCGGTGGGCCTGGCCGATCGTCTGACCGGTGGCATCACCCACCTGCGCCTCGTGCCCGAGGAGATCGTGGCCGACACCGGCCGTCAGTTGGCGCTGTGGGGAGGGGCCAGTGCGGCCGACGAACGTGCGTCACGAGCGTTTGCCCGCATCCAGGGTCTGCTCGGTCCCGACGCGGTGTGCGTGCCGGTGGCGACCGGAGGGCGTCGCCCGTCGGAGCTCGTTGCACTGGTTCCGTGGGGTGATGCTCGTGACATTCCAGCGGCCGCATCGGCTGACCATCCGTGGCCTGGTGCTCTCCCGGCGCCTCGCCCAACGGTGGTCCATCCGCTGCCGATACCGACGGAGGTATGTGGCCCGAGCGGCGCGGTGCTGCGGGTGAGCCGCCGGGGGATGCTCGATGAGGATCCCGTCAGCGTGGTGCTCGACGGCCGCGTGGCGACGATCACCGCCTGGGCGGGCCCATGGCCACTCGAAGAACGTTGGTGGGACGTGCAGCACGCCCGACGCCAGGCGCGCTTGCAACTCGTGACCGAGAACGGTCGAGCCGTCCTGGCCGTGTGCGAGGGCGGTACCTGGTGGCTCGAAGCGGCCTGGGAGTAATTGATCTGATGGGCCGTACGACTCATCGTGCTTCACGCTTCGTCGTCACATGTCGAAGACGAATGGCATGACGGCAGCGCAATGGACGACCGACGAACTTGTCGGCCTCATCGGACACCGTCGAGTCACTGCTCGCAGTGCAACTGGCGCCTCCGTCCCGATTCCGCCGACGTTGGCAGCCGCACTGCCGGCCTCCGCGGACCTCCGGAGTGAGGCGGCTGAACTCTTTTCCGGTGACAAGACGGAGTACTCGATGGCGTGGTGGAACGTCATTCGAAAGCCGACCGAGTCGACGTCGGCACGCGTGCGGGTTTCTCGGGGCGATGGTCCCTACATGTGGGAAGTCGTGACGCTGATCAATCTCCTCGATGTTCCGACGATGAACGTCATGCTCTCGGTCGTCGAAGCGACCGGTGAGGTGGCTCAGGTCGCCGAACACAACGATGTCCAGATCCGGGCTCGAACGCCGGCGATGATCCAGTATCTCGACGGCACCGGGCAGATCCGAGGCGCCCACGGCGATGTTGCCGAGATCTACGGGAGGCCGGCCGACGAAGTTCGCGGCGTCCTTCCCCTGACCCTCATCAGCGCGGCCGACGTGAAGCGCCTCATCGGGGTCTGGGTCGCCCTTCTCGCTGATCCTTCCGTCACCCAGCAGTACACGATCGACGTTCCACGTCCGAATGGTTCCGTGATCACGCTCGAGACGACGCTGCTCAACCGTCTGGCCGATCCCGCCGTCGGTGCTGTTGTCGCGGTCTCGCACGACGTCACCGAGCGAGTCCTCCGGGCTCGTGCCCTTGACGCGTCCGAACGTCGCTTTCGACGTCTCGTCGAGAAGTTTCCGACCCCGGTGTTCACCGCCGATGCGTCTGGCCTCGTCCTTTCGGTGAGCGAACCGGCACTGCGCATGCTGGCCGGAACCGATGTCGGGCCGTTCCACCTCTGGGACCTGGTTGCCTTCGGTGAGGCCGCCCCGGTCCGAACCGCTTGGGCCGACCTCATGATCTCCGGCGAACTCGATGTCGTTGCCACCGATCGATCACAGACGCGGGTCTTTCGGTTCCGGGCCACGACGGCGACGATCGACGCGGTCGACCTCGAAGAAATCCTCTGCACCGTGGAGGACGTGACCGCCGAGATGGCGGAGCGCGACGAACTCTCGTGGCAGGCCACCCGTGACGAGCAGACCGGTGTGGGCAATCGCACCGGCCTGCGACGCGGTTGGGAGCAACTGCGCGAAGCCGGACGTCCGATCGGCGTGCTGTTCTTGGACCTCGACGATTTCAAGCAGGTCAACGACAGTTTCGGCCATGCCGTGGGCGACGAGGTGCTGGCCGAGATCGGTGAGCGGCTTCGTTCGTTCGCCCGTGCCGACGACGTCGTTGCTCGCTTCGGGGGCGACGAATTTGTCGTCCTGCTCTCGCTGTCGTCCTCCGTCGATGACCCCACGACGCTGTCGCGCTTCCGCCAAGAACTGTGTCGACCGGTCCTGCACTCGGCGGGCATCTGGAACGCCAAGGTCAGCGTCGGCTTTGTTGAGGCGTCGCCGATCGAAGCGCTCGAGTCGGCCGTGAGCCGAGCCGACCGCTCGATGTACGAGGAAAAGGCTCGACGCAAGGCGCTCGAACAGTCCTTCGTTTCGTAACTCGTCTCTGCCACCTAGCTGAGGACCCACTGTCGTTGGCCGTTGGCTGGAAGCAGACGGGCGGCGACCATGCCCGGAAAGTGGCACGGCAGCAGTGATGTGTTGGGATCATCGGCTTCGGCCACCAGCGCAGCGCGAGTGCGACGGGCGAGGGCGGGGTCGGCGTCGAACACGAACTCCCATTCCACCTCGGTCAGCTGGGCCGCGCAGTGCAGGGCATCGCCGAGGACGATCATCCGTTCGTGTCCACTCGACAAAATCACACTGGTGTGCCCGGGCGTGTGGCCCGGAGTGGCTCTGGTTGTGACTCCGGGCAGCAGGGTCATGGCGTCACGGTCGATCAGTTCGACGCGCTCCTCCACCACCTGCAGTTTGGCGGCGCGGCTCCGCCCTCCGCGGGCGTCGCGGGCGTAGTGGTTCCAGTCGGCTTCGCCCACGTGGATAGTGGCGTTCGGAAAGGTGATCTCGCCATCGTGTTCGAGCCAACCGCAATGATCGCGGTGGAGATGGGTCACGATGATTCGGGTCACGTCGTGGGGTTCGATGCCTTCGACCCGGAGGTTGGTCAGCATGGCGCCGCAGTCGAACATTTCGTCGCGCACCTTGCCGGCCCCGGCATCGATGAGCACGATCTCCCCAGCTGTTCGGACGACGAAACAGCCGACCGGAACGAGCATCTCGCTCCGAGCGTCGAGAAGGTGTTTGTGGCCGGTCCAATCGGAAGGGCCGCCCTGCGACGTGAACATCGCGGGCGTCAGGAGCGCAGTGCCGTCGTAGATGGGCTGGATGGCCATCGAGCCCACGTGAAGGGATTCCATGGGTGCCAGTCTGTCGCTCGTCGAGTGCTCCGCTGAAGCTCTCTAGGCGGTGAACCGCAGGATTGAATAGGTAGCGTGCTCACTATGACCTCTTCGTCGCCATCACCCACCACCGAGTTTGCTGGCAAGGTCGCCATCGTCACCGGATCGTCGAGCGGGATCGGCCAGGCGGTTGCGGAACGGCTCGCCTCGCTCGGAGCGCATGTGGTCGTGAACTCGTCGTCATCCGTGGAAGCCGGAGAGGCGGTAGCGGCGTCGCTTGCGACCGAGGGTCTTTATGTGCGCGCCGACATCTCGGATCACGCCCAGGGTCAGGCCCTTCTCGACGCCACGATCGCAAAGTTCGGTCAGCTCGACATCCTCGTAAACAATGCCGGTTGGACGACGCTGGTCCCTCATCACGATCTCGATGCATTGACTGACGAGATCTTTCGCAAGACGTTCGAGGTCAACGTCTTTGGAACGTGGTGGCTCACCAAAGCGGCGATCCCACTTCTCCGCGTCAGCAGTGATCCGAACATCGTGAACATCACGTCGGTTGCCGGCGTTCGTCCCATGGGGAGTTCCATGGCGTACTCGATGACCAAAGCCGCGCTCAATCAGATGACCGTGCTCCTTGCGAAGTCCTATGGCCCCATACGATGCAATGCCGTTGCCCCGGGCTTGGTCGTCACGCCATGGACACAGGATTGGGGCGGGCAGCATGCCGCGGTTTCCGCCACCGCTCCGCTGAAGCGCTCGGCTACTCCGGAGGATTGCACCGAAGCCGTTCTCGCCTGCCAGCGCAACACCTACATGACCGGCAACATCATCGTGGTCGACGGTGGCCTCACCCAGATGATGTAGTGACGGGGGAGCGAGCTGCGGATCAAAGGTAGCGTGAAAGACAGAGAATTGGTAGCGTAGAGATCCGCCGGCTGGACCAGGAACCGCCTCCGGTTCTCCTCGACGAGTGGCAGCGGTATCCGCCGTCGTGGGACCTCGTCGCCGACGCAGCAGTCATCACGACCGGTCGATACGCCTACCGTCGAGCCGACGGTATCGCCGTGATCCCTGCGTCGCTTCTTGGTCCGTAACAACGGGGCATCCTCATCGTTAGCGGCCTGAGGTGACGACACCGCCGGCGCCGAGGACGGCCTGGTCGGCGGCGATCCGTCCGGCGTGGTAGCCCGCCGCGGCAGCACCTTCATGAAGCCGTTCTCGTATTCGGGAGGCGTAGGACAGAAGGAAGGATCGACGAAACGACGGGGTGCGTCGCGAGGCCGCCGTCCCTCCGCCGATGCCCGCCGAACGGAGCGACACGGTTGCTTGTGAGAGCAGCGACGTGAAGAGCACGTCGACGATGGCGATGTCCGTCTCGAAACCCATGACGGTAACGAAGGCAAGATGCGGGTTGAACACCGCCGTAGAGCGATTCGCAGTGGCGACGACGTGAAGTAAGAAACTCTTCTCCTCCAGGTACGGATCGTCGAGGTGGACGCGTTGGGCGACGGGGCTGTCGGCGGTGTTGCGTCGCTCGTGGGCCAACATGGCGACGTCGATCGAGTGACGAGCCATGAGCTCCTGCGCCTTGGCGATGAGGGCGTCGGCCTCCTCTTCGAAGTTGGTGGACTCGGCCTTGGCGAGAAGGGCGCGGACACGTCCGAGAACCTTCTCGTCGATCGCACCGTGAACATCAGTCGTTCCGCCGCATGGACCTGCCACCGGTGTCCGGGGGCCCACGGGTCGATGAACGAGGCGTCGCCCGGCACCCGTTCAAGAGTGAGGCCGAGCGTTTCCGCTTGGGAGGCGAAGCGGTCGGAAAGCGTGGATCGTTGCCCGCGAAGCTCGAGTTCGAGGGCCTCGACCGCAAGAGTGCGGAGTGCATGTTCAACCGCAAATCATCGCCGGACCGGAACGCGTTGATAGCGTCTTCAAGCTTGACTTCGGCAAAGTCATTGGCGACCGACGAAGGATCGGAAAAGTCCGGACCGGTCGGCCGCGGACCTGACCGCGGCGGGTTTGACGCGAAGGACTTCCCCTGACGGTCCCTTGTTGACTCCTTGCGCTTCTTCGCCACGCGTCGTGCCTTGCTGTTCTGCCCCATGCCACCGATTTTGTCAGGCAGGGTGTGAGAGGTTCCGGCCAGGCGGAAGCCCGGTGACCTGGCCGCTCACCGGTCGGTTCGGGCGAAGGCTCGAACGGGAAAGGTGCCGAGCATGGCGAACTTTGGGGGCGCCGCGGTGAACGTGAATTTCGCGAGCGGACGAAGCTGCTCCAACCCGGTGAGGTGTTCCACGATCGGGGTTCCGGCCGAGAGCAGCCGACAATGGGCCGGACGTGACAGGTCGCCCAAGTCATCGATGTTGACGGAGTCGATGCCGACCAGCGCAACGCCACGGTCGACAAGGAGTTCGACGGTATCTCGCGGCAGAAACGGTGCATCGATGGCGTAGTTCGGTTTTCCGAAATGAACATCCCAGCCCGTATGGACGAGCACCGCACGACCTTGGACGTTGACGTTTTCAAAAAAGTCCGGAGTGATGGCCCGCCCCTTACGATTCGTTGCGTCGACATAGACGGCGGGGAGGTCGGCCAGACGTTCGATACCGACCTCGCCGAGGTGCTCGCCGTCTTCGTAGAAATGAAATGGTACGTCTACGTACGTTCCGGTGTTGGTGATCATGCAGACCTTGCCGATATGCATCCGGATCGCTCCGAAGCGCTCGCCCGAGGAGTCTCGCGACAGAAAGTCGCTGAGCTCCGGACCGGGGATGCCCGGATAGGTGTCCATTCCCTCGGTGATCACATGAGACAGGTCGACAAGCACAGAGCTATTCTGACCGAGGTCAGGGCACACTGAATAGCTACCGTTTCTGGACCGCAGGTGAAGCTCTGCTTCACTATGGGAATGGACCTTGATCCTCGCCGACTCCTGACGCTGCAAGCTGTTGCCCGTCACGGTGGTGTGTCGGGTGCTGCCGTCGTCCTTCGAATCTCGCCTTCTGCTGTTTCCCAGCAACTGCACGCATTGGAGCGAACAGCGGGCGTGGTGCTCCTCGATCGGAGTGCTCGAACCGTCCAACTGACTCCGGCTGGACTGTCGCTCCTTGAGGCGGCGGCGCTGATCGAGGATGCGCTTGATGGGGCGAGCGCCGAACTCGGTCGTCGCCAGGCCGACGTGGCTGGGCAAGTGGTGGTCGGGTCGTTCCAGTCGGCCATCATTGCGCTCGTGAGCCCGGCCGTTGAGGCCCTACGTGAGCAGCATCCGAGACTTGAAGTGCAGGTGCGAGAAGTTGTGGACTCGCAGATCGCGCGGATGCTTCGGTCGGGCGAGCTCGACGTCGGCACGGTCGAGGTTCGCCTCGGTGCGGCACTCCCTCGGGGCCTGGCCGAGCTGGCGGTGATCGACGATCCGTGGCGGGTGATCGTGCCGTCAACCTGGGCGGTGTCCCAGATCGCTCAACTTCGTCAGCGGCCGTGGATCTCTACCTTCGACGATGCGCGGGCCGATGCGCTTGAGCAACTCGCCGCCGAGCATCGATTCACCCCGATCATTGCCCACCAATGCGTCGAATATCCGTCGGTCATCGCGCTCGTTGGTGCTGGGGCCGGTGCGGCTGTTGTTCCATCGTTGGCGTTGCACTTGTTTGAGACGCCGAGGGTGAAGCGTCTACGTGCATCTGGTCTGGGAGTGCGGACGGTGACGGTCCTCCACCGCTCCTCGCGCAAGGAACCAACCGCAGCAGTCCAGGCGGTCATCGACGCCATTGTCCACGTGGCAGCAATGCTGTCCAGCCCATGATTGTCCAACGGTGAACGATCTCATCCTTCACGCCGAGGTGGTTGCCGAATGGTCTCGGTTGTTGCGTCGTGGGAGAGCGGCACGTCGCGCAGCGAAGTCCTTGACGATCCTTGGAAGCCTGGGCCTTTTGGGTTCAGCGCTCGTGAAAAGTGTTGGTCTACCCGGAGTTGTCGCCCCGTTCCTGCTGGCGCTCGTTTCGGGTGTGGCGGGTGCTTTTCGGTCCTGGTTTCAGCCACCCCAGCTTGACAACAAACGTATGTTCGTTATAATGGGGCCCATGGGATGGTCGAACGGGCCGAAGACATGGTCGGAGCTCAATGCCCGGCTGTCTGACGGACGCCGACCGAGCTCCGAGGGGTCGGAGGGACGGACTGACGAGACGTCCGACCGACCCCTCGGGGACCCAGACCAACCAGGTCCAGTACCCCCGAAGAATCAGCTTCCCCGAACGTCCGTTCGCCAACCTAGCGCACCCGGATTGCGCTCCGTTCCGGCCCCCCAGGGGCCTGCCGGAGTGCCGGGACGCCCCGATATGCGGCCCGAGGGGGCCAACGCCGGGGACTCGCCGGCGTGGTCTCGGAAACGCACGCCCTATGAACGGCCGGACCAGCGGACCTCGCCCAGCCACGGGCCCAGCCACGGGCCCAGCCACGGGGATCAGCAGGCCTATGCCGAGTTGCACTGCCACTCGAACTTCTCCTTCCTCGATGGTGCGTCGCATCCCGAGGAGCTCGTCGAAGAGGCGGTGCGGCTCGGCCTTACGGCCCTTGCACTCACCGATCACGACGGTCTCTACGGGGTGGTTCGTTTTGCCGAAGCGGCCCGGGCCCACGGTCTGTCCACGGTTTTTGGGGCCGAACTCACCCTGCATGTGGACACCACATCGGCCGAGCGCGTCGGCCAGCCCGATCCCCACGGTGACCATCTCGTGGTGCTGGCGGCGGATCCCATCGGCTACGCACGTCTGTCGCGGGCAATCGCCTCGGCTCATCTTGCCGCCGGAGAAAAGGGAGCGCCTCGGCTGCACCTCGACCAGCTCGCCGCATTGGGCCAAGGCTCAACCGTGCCGTTTCACGAAGCGCTGCAACGTGGCCCGGCGCCGGAGTCGTTGGTGCGGGGCGACCTTGTGCTGGCTGCGCTTCAGGTCAGCCAGCTCCACCAGTCCACGGCCGATACCGCGGCACTTGATGCGGCGGTAGCCCGGCATCCGTCGGGAGCGTCGGCCTGGACTCGTCGTCATACCCAGGCCTACGGAACGGTACGCGCGCAGACGATAAGCGCGCTGGGTGGTCTAGCTGATGACCGGGGTCATTGGAAAGTACTCACCGGATGTCGGAAGGGTTCCGTCCCTCGGGCTTTCGTCGACGAAGGGCCGCGGGTAGCGGCCCGTGAACTCGACCGGCTTATCGATCTCTTCGGGCGCGACCACGTCGTGGTGGAACTGTGGGATCACGGTGACCCACTCGATGGGGTCCGCAACGACGGACTGGCGGCGCTGGCCACTCGTGCGGGTGTCGATCTGATCGCCACCGGCAACGTGCACTACGCCGCTCCGGCGCGTCGCCCCCTGGCCACCGCCCTTGCTGCCGTGCGCGCCCGTCGCAGTCTCGACGAGATCGATCCGTGGCTTCCGGCGGCGGCGGCGTCGCATCTTCGTAGTGGCGCCGAGATGGCCCGCCGTTTTGCCCGCTATCCCGGTGCTGTCACTCGAGCGGCGGAATTGGCCAAGGAGTGTGCGTTCGATCTTTCCCTGGTCGCTCCGAACCTGCCGCCCTATCCGTGTCCCGACGGACTTTCGGAGATGGCGCTGCTGCGCCGTCTTACCGAGGAGGGAGCGATGCGTCGCTACGGGCCTCGCAAGGGCGCTCCCGGCACACTGGCCGGCGAGCACTCCGAGCGGGTGCCGGGTGCCTACCGTCAGATCGATCACGAACTGGCTCTCATCGAGTACCTCGGATTCGCCGGCTACTTCCTTGTGGTGTGGGACCTTGTCGAGTTTTGCCGTCGTTCCAACATTTTCTGTCAGGGACGGGGCAGTGCGGCCAACTCCGCCGTCTGTTACGGCCTTGGCATTACCAACGCCGATGCGGTGAGTCTGGGACTGCTTTTTGAGCGGTTCCTCTCACCGGAGCGTGACGGTCCGCCTGATATCGACATCGACATCGAGAGTGATCGTCGTGAAGAAGTCATTCAGTATGTGTACGCACGATATGGACGGGAGAACGCGGCCCAGGTAGCCAACGTCATCACCTACCGCGCCCGCTCGGCCGTCCGTGACATGGGCCGCGCCCTCGGCCATGCTCCCGGGCAACTCGACGCCTGGGCCAAACAGGTCGACGGCTGGGGTCGTGTCCGGGTCACCGCCAATGATTCGACCACTGATATCCCGGCATCCGTCTTGGCGTTGGCCGCCGAGGTCGAGGACTTTCCTCGCCATCTCGGCATCCACTCCGGGGGGATGGTCATCTGCGACCGCCCCGTCGTGGAAGTCGTCCCGGTCGAATGGGGCCGCGCCTCCATCCACAACGACGCCCTCCTCCCCTCCCACCACCAAGACCCCGACGACGCCGATGAATTGGGCGAGAAACCAGCGGAGGGGTGGCGCCGGACAGGGGCCCCGGACCGAGGAACGGAGACCCGGTCCGACGGAGTCGGACAACG
>JANLQX010000392.1:0-14152 GCA_031368095.1 Actinomycetes bacterium
GACGGTCTTGTCGGCCACAGTGCCCAAGGCCTGTCCGTTGAAATACTCGGCGGTCCATTGCAGAGCAGTGCAACCGGCGGCCGGAATTGTCGTGGTGGTGGTGGTCGTGGTGGTGGTGGTCGACGTGGTGGTCGTCGTCGCGGGTGGGGTCGTGGTCGTGGTGGTTGTTGGCGGCAGGAGAGTGGTCGGAGGACTGACGGTTGTGGTTGTCGTCGACGTCGTTGTGGTGGTCGGAGGCGGGGTTGGCGTCGGTGACATGGTGACCTTGACTCGGCCGTTGCTCGTGCCGTTCTTGTAGGCCACGACCACACGGTGCACGCCGGAACTGAGCCGCAATGTCGACCACGTTTCGTTGTACGCGCTCATTCCCCAGTTCTCCAGAATTTCGCGACCGTCGACCCAAATCCGCAGCGACTGGGCGCTCCAGGACATGACCTTCGTCGAACCGGCGGTAAAGACGAAGTCGCCCACCCAGACGGCGCTGAAGTTCCGGTGGTCGGACAAGCCGGGCGGCAAGGTCGTCGACTTGTAGGACTCGTCGAACACGGCGTCGCAGACCGACGCCGCCGGTGCGCCGGCGAGGGCAGTGTTCCCGAAGGTCCGCACGGACCATTCGCCCGACGGGCAGGGATCCGCCACGTCAAGGTAGGGCGGGAGCGCCACCCACGACGGTGGTGACGCCGACCCCGCGCTGAACGCCGGGGACGGCGTGAAGGCCAGCGAGGCGCGGGCGGGCCCACCCCGGTCGCTGTAGCGGAACTCGATGGCATGCGAACCGGCGGCGAGGTATTTCTCGGTGACCGAGTTCACCACGTCGGTCACCGAGCTGTTCGAGCCCTGCCGGAACACCCGGGAACCGTCGATGTAGAGCGACACCACGTCGTCGGCGGTGGTCTCGAAGAGGTAGAACTGCGCCGAAGGCACGGCGATCGATCCGGTCCAGGCGGCCTCGAAGTCGCTCGCTATCCCGAGCGCCGGTTCCGCTCCTGAGGCGAGGGTGAGGTCCAGCGTTGATTCGCAACGGACCTGGCTGCCGGCTCCCGACGAGTACGAGGCCAACCAACCACCTGGACACGACGTCGGAATCGTCGTGGTGGTTGTCGTGGTTGTCGTCGTGCTGGTGGTCGCGGGCGGGATGGTGCTGGGTGGAACAGTCGGAGCGGCGGTGGGCGGCGATGTCGCAGGCGGCGCCGTTCCGGCCGGAGGCGGGGGCGGTGGGGGCGCCTGGGTGGTTGTCGGGACGTCCGTCGTGGTCGCCGGCACCCGGGTAGTGGTGCTCGGCACGCGTGCGGTGGTCGTCGCACCGGAAGCCGTTGTGGTCGTCGATGCCCGGGGAACCGTGGTCGTTGCGGTAGGGGTCGTGGTGGTCGCACTGCCGGCGATCGACGGTGGTCGCGTGATGGTCACCCGGTCACCGATGCTCGGCTCGGGCACCGTCGGCCGACTGAATGTCAATGCGGTGCCATCGTCCGCCGGACCGGGTGTGTACAACGCCACCGTGGTGGTCGGTGACGAAACGGTCGGCGGTGTCGACCGCGGGGTAGTGGACGGGGCAATGGCGGGCAGCGTGGCGGGCGTCGTCGTCGGCGTGGCCAAACGATCGGCCTCGGCGACAACGGAACCGCGATCGCGTAAAGCCAAATTGTCGGGGATCGTCGCCGGGGCGACCGTGGTCGTGGCGGCGAGAACAATGGTGGTGACGGTTGCTTTGGCGGCGGCGGCAGCCGCGCTGATTGGGCTGGCCACCAACGTGCCGGCGCCGCCACCGCTGAAGATCACGCCGCTCTCCGGAGCCGAGCTGGCCATGAGCTGCATTCCCCGCACAAATGGGGCGGCGATGGATGCACCGGCCGACGCGCTCACGCCCCCTGACACGGTTTGCACAATGGTCGCAACCGGTCCGTTGCCCGACGCAAGGTGGCTGATCACGCTGGAGAAAAATCCCGCCGACATGCGGGTCTTACGGGCACCGACGGAAAGGAAGGCGCGGATCACGACCGGATCGAAGTGTGTTCCCGAGCACTTCACCAATTCAGCTCGCGCATCCTCGTAGGACATCGGCTTCTTGTAGGAGCGCGCCGCCGTCATGACTTCGAAGCTGTCGGCCACGGCGACAATGCGGGCCGCGAGAGCAATCTCCTCGCCCCGCAACTTCCGTGGATAGCCGGTGCCGTCCCATCGTTCGTGATGTTCCTCGACAGCGCGTGCGGATTCTCCAAGCCAGCCGCGGAGCGAGCCCATGCGATCATGACCGGCCATCGGGTGGGATTGAATGAGCGCCCATTCTTCGGCGTCGGGCTTGCCGGGCTTGTTGAGGATCGCCGCCGGCACAGCCAATTTCCCGATGTCGTGGAGCACCGAGGCCCATCGGAGCCGGTTGCGAATATCTTCGCTTAGACCCATCTCGACGGCGATGACTTCAGTAAGTGCACGAACTTTTTCAGTATGTCCACGTGTCTTTCGATCATGACGGTTCAGCGCCTCGATCAGGTCCAGCACCTGCAGCGCCGCTTCCTGCGGGTCGGGAGCAAGACCCTGGGTCATGAACTCCGAGATGACGCGGTCACCGTTGGCCGTATTGCCCATGCGGAGGGCCGTCTTGACCCGTGACGGTGCCTCCTCGGGAAAATTGAGGTTCATCTGGCACAACGCGGAAAGGGGGAGGAGCTTTTCCGTCCATCGCGCAATCAGGTTCGAGACGATGGTCGCCACGACGAACATCATTCCGATCCAGCCGATGCGGGCGCCAAGTGGCCAAGAACTTCGGAACACGACCGCGCCCAGTGCTGAAGTGGAAGCGATAGCTCCCATGATGGGAACGACAAAGACGGCGGTGCGAATGGCGCGGGCCAGCCACGGACGACGCTGCCAAGAGGAGCGGTTCGAATAGTCCTGCGGTTTGGGCGCTGATTCGGCCATGTCAGCCCACGTCGTAGTGATAGAGCATTCGGGTCATCGGCGCCGTTGGCCGTGTGCTTCATGGGTCAAAGGACCCACGGACTCCCGGTAGTTTTGGTCGGATCGTGCCTGATCGTCCTGCGCCGAACATCACGTTGGAGATCAACCGGCTTCGATTGTTGCGGCCGTCTTCGGTACCGGTCATCGTGGGTCTCGGCGGATCGGTGGCGGTCGGGAAGTCGACTCTGGCGGCCGCCGTGGTCGAGGAATTGTCCACGTTGTTCCGCTGTGAAGCAGCCGTCATCGGAACGGACGGGTTCCTCTTTTCCAACGCCGAGCTCGAGACGCGTGGACTCCTGAGCCGCAAAGGTGAGCCCCAGACGTACGACGAAGCCTCGTTACTGAAGGTCGTGGCCGATATGCGAGCTGGCTGCTCACCACTGTGGGTGCCGACGTATTCACATCGGACCTTCGACGTTGGGCCACCGACTTCGGTGCCGATTGGTGACGTCATCGTCTTTGAAGGGGTCAACGCCCTGCAGCCTGGCCTTTTGGGCGCGTATGACCTGGCGATCTATCTCGACGCCAACGCGACGGTCATTCGTACCTGGTTCATCGAGCGGTTTCTCGGCCTGGTCGCGGCGGCTGAGGGCGATACCGACAGCTACTACCGGCGATTTGTTGATCAGTCCGCCGACACTCGGCGAACGACCGCTCGGTGGGTCTGGGACACGATCAACGCCCCCAATCTTGATCGCTTTGTCGCACCCACCAAGGCCGCCGCCCATCTCGTGGTGCACCTCGATGCCAACCACGCATTGGTCGCCGTCGATCCCGGCTGATCACACCAAGAAGGTCGTGAACTGCCACGCTTCTTCGGGATCATCCACCCGAATTTCCGGCCTCGAGAACCGGGCGAACAACGCTGATTCGGACCGGTTGGCGAGTGGCGTCCACTCGTTTGGCTCCGAGTGGTACGTGCCCAGGTAGGGCATCGCGATTTCAAGAATGCGGGCGTGATCGAGATCGTCGGGCACGCAAATACCACGCTCGGGGTTTTCGATCATCCAGACCACCGCCGCCATCACCGAGATCGCCACCTGGACGGTCGTGGCGCTCTGTCCGGGCACAAGGGTGCGGGCTTCGTCGATGGTGAGCACGGAGCCCGTCCACCAACTCGTGAAGGGATGGCCCATCAACAAGATGCCCATGGCATCAGCGCCACCGGGGAGGATTTCGTTGTTGAGGATCCGCTGACGCTCGGGCATGACGAGATGGTTCTGACGAAGTTCGTGCAGCGAGGCAATGGCCGAGTCGCTCGGGCAGTAGGTGTAGTGAACCGTGGGCCGGTAGGCGGCGCGATCTCCGTCCCAGACCGTGAGGTGGTCGCTGATGGTGAAGGCCTCGCCGTGGCGGATCACCATGCCGTGGATCTCGCCGAGGGGGGTCCAGGAACGGACCACCGTGTCCATGCCCATGCGAGCGAGCGCGATCTGATTCGACGGACCCGACTGGTGCAGGTAGGCGTCGGGTGGAAGGCGACGTTCGTGGGTACCCCAACCAAGCTCGGCGGGAGCAACGCCTTCTTCGTAGAGTCCTTCGACGCTCCACGTGTTGACGAATTCCCCGACCTGCTTGGGCTTGTCGGTGACCTGAGTGTCACGCTCGGCAACGTGGATGACCTTGACGCCCAGGTGCATGGCGACCTCGTTGTAACGCGAACCGTGAAGCGCGTCGGCCAGGATCTCGGCGGTAGATGCGTCGACCTTGGCCTCGGCGATGGCCCGATGCCCGATCGTGGTGAGTGCGTCCTTGGTGAAGTGCGAGACAAGTCCGGGATTGGCACCGTGTTCGAGGACCGCCGTGGGCCCGGGCGTGGGCCAGCGTTTGGCCATCGCCCGCAGCTCCATGTGGCGCACGTAGAGGCTGCGCTCGCGAGGGTCCTGGAGTTCAGCGTCGGTATACGCGTCCCACTTCTCGACACTGGTGTTGAGGTACCGGACTCCGGCGTCGTGGCACCACTGGAGGATTTCGGTGGCATCGATGTTCCATGCGAGGTCGAGCAGAATGTCGCCGTTGGCCAGGTGTCGGCCGAGGACTTCGCCGAGGTTGTGCTGCTCGACCCGGTCGATCACGTAGGTGACGCCCTGAGCGATTTCGTTGTTGATCCGAGCCCGATTGTCGACAAAGTCCATCACCGTGATCTGTGACGGCGCGGTGACGTGCCGAAGCAGCAGCGGCAGGGTGCACTGGGCGACTGAGCCGCAACCGAGGATCAGGATGCGACCGTTGAACGGGACGCGGGGTAACAACGTGTGCTCCATCAGGGGGAAACTCCTTGGACGAGGTGAGGCGAACAGGTGGACGCGCCGTCCGGACAGCTTCGTGGCCGCCCGGCAGCGATTTTCGTCTGTGGCGCGGTTCGGCCCGAGGACGGCCCGTCAATCGTAGTGTCCCGTCGTCGCGCCCCAGTTGCTAGTGCGGCGGGCGTGAGAAAAACGTTCAGGTCACCGGACGCAGTGCCGATGCTGCATGCATCCGTTGGCCTTCGGGCGCTGGAATTCCAGCGTTGCAAACGTCAGCAATAGATCCATGTCACCTCTGAAGGGGAACCATGCTCCTCGATCACGCCCTCCCGAATGCGGCCGACGACACGCCTATGCGTCGCGGCGAGCGTCGGAAGCAGCATACGAAGCGCCGCCTGCTTGATGCAGCTGCTGAGACCTACGCCCTCATGGGTGTGGAGGGCGCGACCATTAGCGCGATCACGGAGCGGGCCGACGTCGGGCTCGGCACGTTCTATTTGCACTTCGAGGACAAAGACACGATTGCCGCAACGGTGTCCGCCATCATCGTGCGAGCCATTTTGGTGACGGAATCGACCCTTGCTTCCGAGCGGGTAGAAGGGGAAGGTTCCGTCGATCGGCTGGTCCTCCTCGCCCGTGTGGTCATCGATGCGGCAGCTACCGCACCCGGGCTCTTCTGCGCCCTGCTGACCTGGGAAGGGTCCCGCAACGGTTCGACCCTGACCCACCCGACGATGCGCGACCTGCTCACTCCGGAACTCGCTGCTCGCATCGCCACCGGGGTGGCCGCCGGCGAGTACCGCATCGAGGACTCCACGATTACGGCGCATGCCATTCTCGGGGTGCTGTCGTCCTGCATTCCCGCGTGGACGGCCACCGGCCGAGCCGACTGGGACACGCTCGGTGGCTTCGTCGAGCGCTCCGTCGCCGGAATGGTCGCCGAGCCGCACTGAAAGTCCTACGGGCCCTGCGCCCTCGTCCCCCAAAGTTCCCCTAAAAGAAATGCAGCCCCGGCGTGGTGGCCGGGGCTGCATTTCGTTTGTGGCGGAGAGGGTGGGATTTGAACCCACGGAACCTTGCAGTTCAACGGTTTTCGAGACCGTCCGATTCGGCCGCTCTCGCACCTCTCCAGCGGCGCACAGACGTTAGCCGATGCCTCTCCCGGGGAGCGGACGGTTCGGCGGCGACGGGGTCGGAACGCGAGCGGTGCCGCTGGGAGTGGACGGCCAGACGGTCTGCGGCACACGAGCGTCCTCACTGAGAGCTGCTGCCTTCCGGCCCTGACTCGGTTCATGGGGTACTCGTTGCGCAGGGCCCGACCATCCACACCGAGCGGCACCGGGAGACGTGGGCTCCAGGGTAGCCTTCTGCGCCGTCGTTTTCGTCCGGGCGTGCCCGGACTGCTGAACGATGGTTGGGAGGAGTGCGAGAGCGGCCGAATCGGCACGCTTGGAAAGCGTGTGTGGGGCAACTCACCGTGGGTTCGAATCCCACCTCCTCCGCCACCGTCGTCCCGGCTCGTGCGCTAGCCGGCCGGCACGGCGCGGATAACGATGTTGTCGGCGTAGTGGCGATGTTTGCGGTCGTAGCTCCCCCCACAGGTAATCAGGGTGAGCGTTGGCGATCCGTCCGGCCGGAACAGTTCGCTGCTCGGAAGGAGGTCCTTGTCGACTTGAAAGCGCTCGGTGACGACAAAGCGGTGAGCAGCTCCGGACTGGTCGGTGACTTCCACGTCGGCCCCGAGCTCCAGCCGGGCTAGATCGATGAAGATTCCCGGCAATCCGGCGTGATCCACGTGGGCGGCGATGACCGCCGATCCAAACGGGTCACCGGGGCGTGACCCGGGCTGGTACCAGCCGGCCTCGGTGGCCCCCGGGATTTGCATGGAACCATCGGATTTCTTGCCCACGCTCACCACGTCAGCATCGACTCGTAGGGTCGGAATCGTGATGCGTCGTGGCACGGCGGCCATGGAGACGCCAGCAGCAGTGGTCGTGGCAGTGGCAGTGGCAGTGGCAGGCGCCGACGTCGAAACATTTGTCACCAACGCGGACGAAGGCGGGACCGGAGATACGGGTGCAGAAGAGACAAGGGGGCGACGTTGCGTGGTTCGGACTTCGGGGCCGACAAGGTCAACCCGCCCGTCCCCGGACGACCTGATCACGACAGCAACGACGCCGAGGAGGACGGCGCCACACAGGCCGAGGATGGCCAAGGAAAGACGTTGACGCATGACGGACGCAGAGCCTGTCGCAGAGTACCGAGCAGACGAAAATCGGGCTGGCCACCCGACGGAGATGGCCAGCCCGAAACCGAGAACTAGTGGCGGCGGCGGGCCCGCACGAGTGACGCGGACGAGGCCGCAACACCGATCAGGGCGAAGGCACCGACGATCAGGAGGGCCGGATTGGTACCCGACGACGATGCGGCGAGACCGTCGTCGCCGGTCTGCACGGCAGTGGGCGCGTCGGCCGCGGCTGCGGTATCCGCGACGGTGTCCGTGGCTCCGCCGGCCGCTGTTGCCTCGGCCGGCTTGGTGATCACGGCGTCGATCACGTGAATGATGCCGTTCTTGGCCTTGATGTCGGCCGTCGTGACCTTGGCGCCGCCGACGAAGAGGTCGCTGCCCTTCAGCTCCACGCTGATGGGTCCACCGAGACTGTCGACGGTGCCACCGGCGGCCGCAATGGCCGCCTTCGAGTCAACCGCTCCGGAGATCACATGAAGCTTCAAGATGTCGGCGAGAGCGCCCTCGGGGTCCTTCAGCAGGCTGTCGAGGGTGCCGGCCGGAAGCGCCTTGAAAGCATCGTTGGTGGGAGCGAACACCGTGAACGGTCCGTCGCCCGAGAGGGTGTCGGCGAGCTTGGCGGCCGTCACGGCGGTGACCAGGGTCGACAACTGCGGGTCGGCCGAGGCGATTTCGACGATGGTCTTGGACTCGGTCTGGGCTTGGGCCGGCGCCATGGGGCCAAAGGCGAACAGGGCGGCGGTGGCGGCGGCCACGGCGAAGATTCTGCGCATTGATGTCTCCAGGTGTGTGGTTGGGGGCGTACGACAGTTGTCGCAGTTCTTCACCATCCGGAGTCGGCGCGCTGTTCGGATGACATCTTTTCGAACATTCACAGGTGCCGGGTCGCGTCGACGGGATTTTCGTGGCGGATGCTCGGCCGTTAGCGTCCTCGACGATGTCTTCGGAACCTGTCGCGGCCGCACCAAACTTCCAGCACACGTCGACGGAGCTCGACGCCTGGATGGGACTGGCCCTCGGTGAGGCGCGCCTGGCCGTTCAGCATGGCGACGTGCCCGTCGGGGCCGTCGTCGTGATCAACGGCGAGGTGGTCGCCGCCCGACACAACGAACGGGAACGAACCGGTGACCCGACCGCCCACGCCGAGGTGCTGGCGCTGCGTGATGCGGCAGCCGTCGTTGGTCGGTGGCGCCTTGACGATGCGACCCTTATCGTCACCCTGGAGCCCTGCCCGATGTGTGCCGGCGCCGCCGTCAACGCCCGTCTGGCGCACATCGTCTACGGCGCCGGGGACCCCAAAGCCGGGGCGACCGGCTCGCTTTATAACCTGTGCGCTGACGCTCGCTTGAACCACGAAATTTCCGTGACGCCGTTCGTCCGGGCCGATGAATCCTCGGAGCTCCTCAAGTCCTTCTTCGCCGAGCGCCGCTAACGCGCCGGGCGCTGGGCGGGCGGACTGTCCTAGGCCTACCGGTACAGTCGGTGCCTCGATGACGTATCAGTCCCTCTACCGTCGCTTTCGGCCGCAAACCTTCGCCGACATGGTCGGACAGGAGCACGTCTCCGACACGCTTCGCAACGCCGTTCGCACCGAACGGGTGGCCCATGCGTATCTTTTCTGCGGGCCACGTGGCTGTGGAAAGACCACGTCGGCACGCATTCTGGCCAAAGCCCTGAATTGCACGAACCTGCAAGACGGCGAGCCGTGCTGCGCCTGCGAGTCCTGTGTGAACGTGGCGGCCGGCTCGTCGATGGACGTGATCGAGTTGGATGCGGCGTCGAACAACGGCGTCGACACGATGCGAGATCTGGTCAGCCGGGCGTCGCTCGGAACCGCCGGTCGGCGCAAGGTGTACATCCTCGACGAGGTCCACATGCTGTCCACGGCGGCATCGAACACCTTGCTGAAAACGCTGGAGGAACCTCCGCCCCATGTGGTGTTCGTGCTCTGCACCACGGATCCGCAAAAAGTTCTGCCCACGATTCGCAGCCGTACGCAGGTCTTCGAGTTTCGGCTCTTCGCCCTCGACGCGCTCACCGGTTTGGTCCGCGATGTGGCCGAGAAGGCCGGCCTGGGTCTTGACGACGCCACGTTGGCGGCCGTCGCCAAGCGGGGGAACGGTTCGGCGCGCGATGCGCTCTCCGCCCTCGATTCGGTGGCGGCGTCTGGGGGTGTGGGCGACGCCTTCGACATCACCGAGTTGGCGGCTGCCGTCGGGGCTCGAAATGTTGGCGGCGTCCTCACCGCCGTGGACCGAGCGATGGAACGGGGTCGTGATCCGCGTCAACTCGTCCGAGACCTGATCGAGGTTTTGCGGGAGGTCTTCCTCGCTCATATGGGCCTCGTTCGGCCGGGGGCGCCCGACGACCTGGTGCGGGCCTTCACGCCCGCCGCGTCCACCCGGGCGCTCGAACTTCTGGGTGAGACCCTGGTCGCCCAGCGCGACGCCATTGATCCCCGGATCGTCTTGGAAACGTCGCTGGTCCGTCTGGCCAACCCCGAGCTCGACGCTTCTCCCGCCGCCATCATCGAGCGGCTCGATCGGGTCGAGCGCCTCCTGCGCTCCGGCGTTCCACCGGCCGCTTCGGGGCCCGTTGCCGCACCTCCGCCGCCCTCCGCTCCGGCAGATGCTCCGGCAGTAGCTCCGGCAGTTCTGGCTGACGCCCCGCCGGACCCCGACGGGGCGCCTCCGATAGCCGTTGACGGCGCCCCTCCTGCCCCCGTCCCGCCTGTGGCGCCGACGCCTAGTGCCGGTGCAATGCCGAGCTTGGCGTCGCTGATTCCCTCGGCGGCGCCGTCATCTGGGTCGCGTCGCTCGGGGGTCGCCGATGGGGCGCGGGCCCAGCTCGGGGGCCGTCCCGCGCCGTCGCGTCCCGCCGCCCGTCCAGTGGCGGTGGCGCCGGTTGCTCCTACGCCGCCGGTTGCTTCCGATGGTCCGGCCGATGAACGAGACGAAGTTCTCCAGCAGCTGCGCGGCAAGGCCCGCGCCATGTTCTCGGCCGGCCGTTTCACCACGCTCTCGCCGTCGGCCGTGGAGGTGGCGCTGCCGAACGCCATGCATCTCGGGCGGTGTGAAGAGTTCGTGCCTGACCTGGCGTCGGCGCTCACGTCGCTCCGTGGGCAACCGGTTTCCGTCTCACTCATCGTCGACCCCACCGCTGGGGCTCCGGTGGCCGAGGCGCCCGACGCCGCCGACATGTTGACGAACCGTCGGTTCGCCTCGGCGCCCGCCGCCGCAACCGATTCCCGACCCCCTGAGCCGGCGCCGCAGGAGGACCACGAGGTGGACCTTTCGGCCTTGGTCGACGCCTCTGGGCCTGCCCCCACGGCGCTTGACCACATTGCCCGCACGTTCCCCGGCGCTGAGCTCGTCCCCGACGCCTGAGCAGAAGGATCTCTTTTCATGTCAGACACTCCCGGTTTTGATGTCAATGCGCTCTTGGGGCAGGCCATGGAGATGCAGCAGCAGATCCTGGCGGCGCAGGCGGAAGCGGCCACGAAACGGTTCACCGGTTCGGCCGGGAGCGGTGCCGTCCGGGTCGAGGTGTCCGGTTCCGGTGAGTTCCTCGCCGTCCGTCTCGACCCGTCGGTGGTCGACCCGACCGACGTGTCGATGCTGGAGGACCTCATCCTGGCCGCCATCCGCGATGCCTCGGCGCGTGCGGCCGAAGCAAGCGCCGACATCATGGGGGCGCTCGGAACTGGCGCTCTTGGCGGGCTCCTCGGCTGACATGGGCCTGTCACATTGCGCTGCGCTGCTCCGCTGCGCTTCACTGCTCGCAACACCGGTCCTCCACCACTCCGGTCGAGCCTGACATGGGCCTTTATGCGGGACCGGTTCAAGAATTGATCGACGAGTTCGGTCGCCTTCCCGGCATCGGCCCGAAGTCGGCCCAACGGATCGCCTATCACCTGCTCAAGCGGTCCAAGGAAGACGCCCTCCGGCTGGCCCGTGCCGTGGCCCGGGCCAAAGAACTGGTGGTGTTCTGCACCACGTGTTTCAATATCGCCGAGCTCGACACCACGGCCGACGGGCAGGCCAACGCCGACACCGCCGAATGTGCGATCTGTCGCGATCCGTCGAGAGACTCACGCACGCTCTGCGTCGTGGAGGAGCCCAAAGACATCGTGGCGGTGGAGCGGACGAAGGAGTTCCGGGGCCGATTCCACGTGCTCCAGGGGGCAATCAACCACCTGGAGGGCATTGGTCCCGATCAGCTCCGGATCAAGGAACTTCTTCGACGCCTCGGTGAGGAGGAGGTCGACGAGGTGATCCTCTGCACCAACCCCAACCTCGACGGTGAAGCAACCGCGATGTACCTGGCCCGGCTCCTCAAGAACGTGGACATCAAGGTGTCGCGAATCGCCAGTGGTCTCCCCGTCGGCGGTGATCTTGAATACGCCGACGAGCTCACGCTTGGTCGGGCGTTGGAGGGGCGTCGTGTGGTGGAAACGTGAGGCGGGCGTCGTCGCGCTGCTGTTGGCAACGGCGTCCGTCTCGGCGGTAGCGGGGGTGACGGACCCGTCATTGAAGGCGCGTATCGCGCGGCTCGATCCCGCCACCCAGGCCGCCATGGTCGGGGTCACGTGGAGCCCGACATGTCCGGTGGACCTCGGCGATCTGCGGCGGGTCATCGTGCCGTTCGTCGACTTCGACGGAGCCCAGAAGTTCGGATCCCTGGTCGTTCATCGCGATGTGAGTGCCAACGTCGGACGGATATTCGAGATGTTGTTCGCCGCCCGTTTTCCGATCGCCCGGATCGATCCGATCGAGGCTTTCGATGGCGACGACGATGCGTCAACGATGGCCAACAACACGTCCGCGTTCAACTGTCGGCCCTCGTTCGGAGCCGACGGGAAACCCACGAAGCGATGGTCGCAGCACGCCTACGGGCGGGCGATCGATGTAAATCCGGTACAGAACCCCTACGTGCTGGCCAACGGGTCGATCCTCGACCCGGCGGCCCGTCCCTATCTCGACCGGTCGACCGGCGCACCAGGCATGGCCGTCCGCCGAGGCGTGCTGGTCGACACGTTTGCCTCTCGTGGTTGGAAGTGGGGCGGCTCGTGGCGTTCCACCAAGGACTACCAGCACTTCTCCGTCACCGGCCGCTAGGGCCAGAACGCCAGCACGGCGCGCCGCAAACGCAACGCGCCGTGGGCCAGCCCACTCGCTTGGGCCAGCAAACCCGGGAAAACCGAAGTGAGCTGGCCGAAGCGAGCCTGCTGGCCCACGTTCTCAGGTTGTGGGACTAGGCGGCGGTCTTGACGAGCACCTTGGCGGCGTCGCGAGCGGCCTTGTCGGCGGCCTTCTGGGCGTTGCGAGCTGCTTTGTCGGCCGCCTTCTTCGCCTCGCGGGCAGCCTTGTCAGACGCCTTGTCCGACGCCTTGTCGGTGGCCCGGGCGGTGCGGAGGGCAGCACGGGACTGATCGAGCTGGGCGCGACCGGACTTCAGGCCGGCGCCAACGGCGTCGAGGGCGCCGTCACAGCTCACGAGAGCGGCGGCATTGGCGGCCTGGACGGTCTTGTCACCCTTGTCGGGGACGAGGCTCATGCACGGCGTGATGGCGGCGGTCGGGTTGAGTGCGGCGACGGTGGCTACGCCGGCATCTTTGAGGGCCTGGGCGGCCGTGGTGTCGGCGCCGCCAGCCTTGGCGGCGTCGATCGTCGTCTGAAGTTTGGCGGCGTCGGCGTTGAAATCGGCGATGCGGGCCACGTAGTGGTCACAGCGCATGGCCTTGCCGGCCTTCGGCAGCACGACGAGATAGACCCGGTACTCGGTAAAGATCTTGCCGTAGAGCGCCTTGGCGGTAGCGAGGTCGGTGGTGGCGGCAAGTTGGCCGCCGAGGCCGGCAAGGCCCGAGGCGGTCGCGGTGATTTCTCCGGCTCGGGCGGCGTTGAAGCCGCAGTCCGTAGTCATGGTGGCGAGCTTGGCCTGGGTGGTAGCGAGTGATACCTGGCGCTTGGCAATCTCGGCGGCACCCTTGGAGCGGATGACGACGAGCTTCAATTCGACGCCCGGACCGGCCTTTTCGGCAACAGCTTCGGCCGAGGCCTGGGTGGGGACGGGGGGAGCGGTTACGTCTTCGGCCGAGGCCGGGGCGGCGGCGAGGCCGAGGGAGCCGAAGAGGCCGAGGGTGAGGAGGGCGGCGGTACGGGTTGCGGTGCGGGAGAGGTTCATGACGAGAGTCCTTTCGGGGCCGATTCCGTCGGCCTTGCGGAGTGGTGCTCTTACCTTTCCGTCGGAATATGAGAGATCCGTGTGCTCGTCGTGCTGGTCCGGTAACGAGGATTCAGTGAACCCATCATCCAAACTTGAGTGGAATAGACGCAGCTTTACTACGGTTACAGATATCAGCTGAGTTCTGGTAGCCCCGAAAACTCCGCCAAGATATGTTCCGCCAACTTCCCCTGATCCTCAGGTCCGTCTCTCTAACCGGCTTGATTGCGCTTACTCCTCCGTCCGGCGAACCCGAGACGGCGTGAAAGCTCAGATTCGGGCGAATGCTGACGAAGTTGCCGATCTTTCCACGCGACTGGAACCGCTCGATCACAGACGGCAGATGCATATCCGTCAGACCGTCCGCATAGTTGGCGAGAAAAACATCTTCGCCACGCAAATACTTCCGGACGGTCATCAGTCGCTGACCGATGTTCGCGTTTACGCCGGTATCGGCGAATGTGATCCGCCAGTCCGA
>JANLQX010000412.1:0-3555 GCA_031368095.1 Actinomycetes bacterium
GGTGTTGCCGATCAGAAGATTCAACCCGATTGCGCCGAGGGCATAGACCCCGGCGTAGATGAAGGTCGTGAGCCATTTCTCGTTCATGGGCAGGCCCGGGATGAACTCATTCGGAAGGTGGAACGAGCCGATTCCGAGCCAGGAGAAGCCAATAGGCACCGAGATAAACGTGATCGCTCCCACGACCAGGCCGACCTTTGACCCAGTAGTTCGGAATCGGCGATGATCGGCGCCGTAGCTCGTGACCAGGCGTCGCGCCTCATCGCGGCGTGCCCACCAGAGCATTGCGCTACCAGCGGCCACAAGGACCACGAGGGTCACAAGAGCCCCACTCATCGAAGCACCTGCACCGGGTGAGTTCGCACTGGGCTGGTCGGTGTGCTCGTGGACATGGTCATACCCTTCGAACTTCCTCGGATCCGAAGAGGCCGGTCGGTCGCAGCAACAAGATTGCGATCATCACGATGAATGGCGACAGCCGAGCAAACTCCGCCCCGACAAAGCGCTCAAAGTGGAACTCGTAGGCCGCGGTCATTTCCTGCACGATGCCGATAATGAGACCGCCAACTACGGCGCCCTCCAATGAGTCGACGCCGCCGAGCACCATAGCTGGGAAGCCGAACAGCGCGAGGAGGCCGAGGGCCGGTGAAACCTGCGTGACCTGGGAGCCAGCCCCAGAGGCAAGGAGCGTGCCAGCGATCGCCGCCAGGGCTGACGCAAGCGCCCACGAAAGACCGAAGATCATGTTCGGACTGATGCCTTGGGCGATTGCCGCTTCCTGATCAAAGGCCGTGGCCTTCATGGCGGTGCCCAACTTCGATCGCTGAAAGCCAAAGAAAAAGACAATCGCAATGGCCGCCGTGACTCCCAGTGTGAAGAGGTCGATGTATTTCATTCCGACGCCCGAGACGCGAATGAATTTGTCGCCGAAGGGCGAGTTGAGGTTCGAGGCGCTCGTTCCCCAGATGCCGCTCATCACTGCGCTGATCACCACACCGACCCCAAGGGTCACCATGATCACAGCAAACACCGGCCGACCTCTGAATCCCGAGATTACGAACTTGTTGACGAGCCAACCCAGAACACCCATCACCACCGTTGCTAGGACGAGCGCGACGAGGTACGGAAGACGGAAGAGCGATGGCGGGCTGTCAAAGTTCAGCCCAGGGATCGGACCGGAGAACGAATAGGTCAGGTAGGCACCGAGCGTTAAGAACGCGCCCTGACCAAAGTTCAGTGTGTGGGTCGATCGGTACACGATCACATAGCCGAGGGCTACGAGACCGTAGAGGGCACCAAGTGAAACACCCGAGACAAGAGCGTTGAAAAATGTCGTCATTGACTTGACCCCAGGCGTCCAACCAGAAGTGATGAGGCGACCGCCCCCGACGAGATGAGGCGTGGCAGGAAGGGCTGCACGACTGGCAGACCGAGCCCGCTGAGGAACTCGACCGAACCAGAAGAGAACGCCGCCGAGTCACCGATCACTGCTTCACAGGAGTTGAGGCCGTAGCGGCGTTTGACCGCCGATTGGACGGCGGTCGGCGTCCGCATAAAGACGAACCCACCAGCGGCAGCGATGGCAAGAGAGGCGACGATCCGTATCCAATCGTTCATATTCGTTGACACCAAAAGGAAAACGAACACGGCGATAGAAGTGAGTACACCGATCAGCCGCGACAGCGAAATCGGCAATCGTGACAATCGCCCAAGGCCAGCGGCGACTGCGGGACCTGAGGGCAGTCGTCCACCGACGGCCAAACGCTTGAGCCCTTTGGTCTCGCCGAGTCGCCGCGTGGCGTCGGCGTGAATGCCTCCGAGGGAAGCTGTAGCGGCGCGGAGATGAGTCGGCGCAACCTGGGCAAGCTCCGCGCCGGCAAGGGGGCCTCCCTCGCCGATTGCGACCGAACATCCGGAAAGGACCGAGGCACCGACGGAGAGCACCTGCTCCTCCAATTCTGAAAGGGGCCGCTGAGCAAGCAGGCGAGAAGTTGCCCGGATTGTCATGGCGTCCAACGAGCTCCGACCAGCGGCCAGAAGATCGGCGTGAGTAACCGACGACACGACGACGTTCGTACCATCAATCGTGGCCACCCGTAGTGCGAACGCGTCTGTTGGAACCGTCGCCACCGATGTACGCCACGACGCGTTTGCTCCGGCGTCGTCGATGAGTTGCGCAAGGGTCGCCCGGGTCGCCCGATCCGGGCGCCCGGCGACTTCGAGTTCACGCACGCCGCGGGTCTCGATGACCACGACCGTCATCGGCTCGGGGGCCTCGACGCACTTGTCGAACTGCTCCTGGTCACCGGCGATCGCTAAAACCACATTGCTCGCTCGCAGCAGTGCGGCGGTCGTGGCCGGAGAGTAGTCAGCAGGAACGAGCAATGCCGTCGCACCAATTCCAGCGATGGCGTACTGCGCGGCAAGGTACTCAACCGAATTGTCGGCGATGACGGCAACAACGTCACCGGAATGCACCCCCTTCGAAAGTAGGCCGTTCCCGATGCGCTCAGCCATTACCGCCAGGGCGACCCACGAGATTGGCTCCCAGACCCCGAGCCGACTCTGAGAGACAGCAAGCCTTCCACCGGTCGGCCCCTCGGCCCGCTCGAGTAAAGCCCCAGCCAACGTTGAAGCGTTCATGACGGCGTCCCGAAGTACGCCTCGGCAACATATCGAGGCTCGCTTGTACGCAACATCACGATGGGGTCCCTAAGTACGCCTCGATAACACGAGGATTCGACTTGATCTCCGCCGGCGTTCCTTCGGCGATCTTTTGACCGAAGTCGAGCACCATAATTCGCTCGGCTACCTGCATCACCATGTGCATGTCGTGCTCCACGAGAATCATTGAAATGCCGAGCGCGTCTTTCGTTTCCAGGATGTACCGAGCCATGTCTTCGGTCTCGGTGGCGTTCATGCCAGCGACGGGTTCGTCGAGCAACAACAGCTTCGGCTCCATACAGAGCGCACGAGCCAGCTCCATGCGCTTCTGCACGCCGTAGGGCAAAGAGCCGACGGACTGACCACGATAAATATGCAGATCGAGAAGCTTCATGATCTCCTCCACCCGGCGTCGATGAATGATTTCCTGACGCTTGGCCGTGCCGGTGAAGACCATGCCAGCGAGGAAGCCACCTTTCATCAGATGGTGGCGGCCAAGCATGAGATTGGCGACCACGTCGAGGTTGGGGAACAGGCCGATGTTTTGGAACGTCCGAGCAATGCCCTGGGCAACGGTGTAGGGCGGGCGGGTACCGATGATCTCGGCGCCGTCGATCTTGATCGACCCCTCTTGGGGTTTGTACACGGCGTTCAGGCAGTTGAAGATCGACGTTTTCCCGGCGCCATTTGGCCCAATCACGGCGAACAACTCGTGGCGCCCAACGGTGAAGCTGACGCCGTTGATCGCCGTGACACCACCAAAGCGCATGGTGATCGAATCAACGACGAGGAGCGGACTCGTGTCGGCATAGCGCTCCGGCATCGGGGCGCCCTTCGTCAGCACCGTCATGCTGCCCTCTTCATGCGCTGTACTCCCGTGTTCGCCGGTAC
>JANLQX010000487.1:0-9574 GCA_031368095.1 Actinomycetes bacterium
GACCGGCGGAGCTGTTCCAATGCCACCAAACCGGCCTCCGCTTGCAGCGGCGACCACCCGGAAACATCGGAAAGATCGAACCGGATCTGCGCCCAGTCACCCAACGTTTTGTCACACCCGGCGCCATAAGTTGACATGAACACGTCAGCCGAAACCCCGATCGGCAGTACCCCTTCGAGGTGTGTGAGCGTGTCCATGTAGACACCATAGCACAACATATGTTCTTTGTCGAGAACAAAGGTTCGAATTGCCTGGAAGATCTGGCAAAGCCACTCGTGTTCATCGAGGCCGGATTCTCGGTTCGCCTGATCGAATGGTGGGACTGCGACGCGGTGTTTCACACGGTTCCGTGGCGTCTTGAAGATGGCCCGATCTATCGATCATCGGCGCTCGACCACCGCAACGCTGCGTACCGGGCCGGAACCGGTGCTCCGGGATTCACCAGCCTGATCCTTGACGCAACCCGGCCGTGACTCCACTGGTGGAGCCGCCCGTGAAGCCCGGATCAGCGACAGTCGACCGCCACGGCCAGAGATGCGCAGATCTCGGCCATGCGGGCGTCGCTCAGTCGTCCGATCCGATCGATAAGTACACCTACGGACACACTTTCTACCGAGTCAAGGTTGACCGCCGTGCGTCGGCCAACTGGGTCCTCGCCTGGTTCGAGCACCACTTCACTGGCAAGACCGCGAATCGTCGTGGTGCAGGGCGCGATCAACGCTCGGCGCAAGCGCGGAATCGCAACATCTCGAGAAAGCACGACAACGGGACGGCGACCAACGTCCGGTGGCTCGCACCACCAAAGCTCTCCGCGCAAGGGCAAGGATCTCATGAAGCCGCTGCTGCGCTTCGGAACGAACTCAGGTCACCCCATTCGTCAGCTTCGTCGATCGGATGTTCGTCGTACGCGCGGTACGAAGCATCGATGGCAAACGCTCGCGTACGTGCGAGGAGCGCCGCCAGTGCTGCGTCGAAGAGCGCGGCGTCGTTCTGGCCGGGATGCGCCAAACGCGCCTCGACCAGAAGCCCATCGTCGACGGTGGTACTCACTCGTGATCTAGCCATGCCACGAATATGCCACAATTACGGCACGATCAGCGCCTCCACGGCGGCCCGACCACGCGGCCATCGTCCGAATCGCGCCTTGATCGTTCCGGGCGAACGCCAGTATGGAGGGGTGACCGTTTCTGCCACGCTGCCCACCGCCAACCCCGCCAACCCCGGCAAAGACGCCCAGCTCGACGAAGACATCCGGCTCCTCGGTCGGCTCGTCGGCGACGTCATCCGTGAACAGGCCGGAACTCACGTCTTTGACGTTGTCGAACGGGTCCGTCGACTTGCCGTCGACGCCCGCCGTGCCGGAGTTACCGACCCCGAGCTGGGTGAGGTGCTCGACGCCCTCGAACTCGGCACCGCTCTCCACGTGGTGAGGGCCTTCAGCCTCTTCACCCTTCTCGCCAACGTGGCCGAAGACGTGCACTCGAATCGTCGACGCCAGTTCCACCGCGACGCCGGCTCACCGCCGCAGGTCGGCAGCCTGGCAGCGTCGCTTGATCATCTGCATCGAGCGGGCGTCGATGCAAGACAGCTGAACGCAGTACTCGACCGGCTTCGAGTCAGTCCGGTGCTCACGGCCCATCCGACCGAAGTGCGTCGCAAAACCATTCTCGACACCCAGCGAGTCATTGCCGAGCTGCTCGCTCGACCCGGCGAGCGAACCGACGCGGTCGAAGCCGAACTCCGCCTCAACGTCCTCATGCTCTGGCAAACGGCGATCCTTCGCCTCTCGCGACTGCGCGTTCGCGACGAGATCAACGAGGCGCTCAGCTACTACGACCTGTCCCTCTTTCGGGCCATCGGGAGTCTGCAACGTGACACCGCCGCCGAACTTGGCGCGAGGTGGCCCGAGCTCCGACAGCGTGAGCTTCCGCCGGTTATCCGAATGGGTTCGTGGATCGGTGGTGACCGCGATGGCAACCCGTTCGTTACCGCCGATGTCGTTCGCTATGCCCTCGACCGTCAGTCCGCCGTGGCCTTCGCCCACCATCTCAACGGACTCGGTCGACTCGCCATCTCGCTGTCGATGTCCTCCCGGCTCGTCACGCCGACCGACGCACTTCTCGCGCTAGCCGAATTGTCCGGCGACGATTCGCCGTTCCGAGCCGACGAGCCATACCGACGGGCGCTGCGGGGCATGCAGGGCAGACTCGCCGCCTCGTGTCGAGCCAATCTCGGAGCCGTTCCGGTCGCCATCCTCGACGAGGAACGCGCTCCGTACGAAGGGCCGCGCGAACTGCTGGCCGATCTCGACGTGGTGACCGAGTCGCTCACGTCGCACGGCGCGGCGTCGGTCGCTTCTGCGCTCGTCGTTCCGATCCGCACGGACGTCGCGTTGTTTGGCTTCCACCTGTGCGGACTCGATCTTCGTCAGAACGCCGCCGTTCACGAGCAGACCGTGGCCGAGCTGCTCACTTCAGCTGATATGTGCACGAACTATCTCGATCTTGACGAACCCTCTCGCCAACGCGTCCTGCTCGCCGAGCTGGCGACACGACGGCGACTCCGCGTCCCCGAAACGCGCTACTCGGAAAAGACGACGAGTGAGTTGGCGATCGTCGACGCCGCCGCCGACGGTGTGCGACGGATCGGGCCCGACGCAATCCCCCACTACGTGATCTCGGCCTGCTCCAGTGTGAGTGACCTCATGGAGGTGGCCGTGCTCACCAAGGAGTCCGGTCTCAACGTTGACATCGTCCCGCTGTTCGAAACCATCAATGACCTTTCCAATGCGGGTGCCACCCTCGACGCCCTCCTGAGCGAGACGTGGTATCGGGACCGGGTGCGCTCCCACGGTGACAGTCAAGAAGTCATGCTCGGCTACTCCGACTCAAACAAGGACGGCGGCTACCTCGCCGCCAACTGGGCCCTCTACCGTGCCGAGGGTGACCTCGTGCGAGTGGCGGCGAAACATCACGTGCACTTACGATTGTTCCATGGCCGTGGTGGCACCGTCGGTCGCGGTGGTGGTCCGGCCTACGAAGCAATCCTCGCTCAACCTCCGGGAAGCGTGCATGGCGCGCTGCGCGTCACCGAGCAGGGCGAGATCGTCGCCGCCAAGTTCGCCGACGCCGACCTCGCCCGACGCAACTTGGAAACCGTCTTGGCCGCCACGATCGAAGCGAGCTGCACCGACACGGAAAATCTGGGCACGGACCGCGAGCGGTATGCATCGACGATGGACGACCTCGCCGATCGTTCTCGACAGGAATACCGATCGCTCGTCTACGAAACTCCAGGTTTCGCCGACGTGTTTCGGGCCCTCACTCCAGTTACCGAGATTGCCAAGCTCAACATTGGAAGCCGACCGTCGTCGCGCACCGCATCGGCCCGCATTCAAGATCTCCGGGCTATCCCGTGGGTGTTTTCGTGGAGCCAGGCCCGCATCATGCTGCCCGGGTGGTATGGCACCGGCACGGCCCTTTCCGCCTGGATCGGCGACGACGACAATCGACTGAAAGAACTTCAAGAAATGTATGCGCGCTGGCCATTGCTACGGGCGGTGTTCTCGAACATGGGCATGGTCCTGGCCAAGAGCGACCTCGGCATCGTCAGCCGATATGCGGCGCTCGCGTCGGCGGTTCCGGGAGCTTCGGAGGTGGTCGAGCGCATCGTGGGCGAGCATCAGCGCACCGTCGAAGTCATGCTTCGAATCACCGGTGACACGGTGCTCCTCGCCGACAACCCGGCTCTCGCCCGCAGCATCCGGAACCGTTTCGGATACCTTGACCCGCTCAACCACCTGCAGGTCGGGTTCCTCGCTCGCTACCGTCGCGGGGAGGATGATCCGGCGACGGCCGAGTTGGTGGAGCGGGGAATTCAACTCACGTTGAATGGCTTGGCCACAGGCCTTCGCAACAGCGGCTGAAAGTTATGTGAGGGCGGCTTCCTCGGCGACGATCTGGCGCATTCGGTCCTGAAATCCGGCCAACCCGAAACGCGCTGCGTGGGAGCGAATCTCGCGTGGATGCCACCGGGAGTCGAGAAGATCATCGACAGCGCCGGCGATCAGGGTGGGGGTGGATTCGTCGAAGAACAGACCCGTCTCCCCCTCGACCATGGTGTCAAGAAAACCTCCATAGCGAAGGCACGCAGTGGGCTTGCCGAACAGGCCTGCCTCCACCGGGGTGAGTCCGAAGTCTTCAAAACTGGCGGCAATCAGCGCCTCGCAATTTGCGTAGTACCACCGCAACGCTTCATCGGAGACATAGCCGACCAGCTCCACGTTCGACGGGGCCGATGACCGGAGATCAGCAAGTTGCGGTCCGTCGCCGACCACGACCAGGCGTTGATTCGGTATGAGCCGAAACGCTTCCACCACGTTGGCCACGTTCTTGTAGGGCACCAGCCGCGCCACGCAGAGGACGAATCCCGGCTCGATTCCCGTCACGTCGTCGCGAAGTCCGTAGGGGTCAAGAGTGGTCGGCGGAGGCACAACCTCGGCCTCGATGTTATAAGCGCGGGCGATTCGTTCGGCCACAACTCCCGAGATGGCGATGTAACGGACGCAGGCCTTCGCCGACTCGCGGTCGTAGCGCAACAGGTAGGGACGCATGATCTGAGCGGCGCTGGCGATCGTTCGCCGCGAATCGGTGTATTCACGGGTTTGGTAGAGCCAGCGGGCCGGGTTGTAGCAGTAGACGACCTTGCGTCCGGTGGTCTTGACCCCGTGGCTCCAACCGCTGGAGCTGCACAGAACCACGTCCGCTTCTACCTCGAACCGCCGCATCGTGGCGGCCAGGAAAGGCATGGCGGCGCGATAATGCCGACGAAAGAACGGCACTCGGCTGAGTTTCGTGGTGTGCACTTCGCCGAGCGACTCTTCGAGCTCCGGGAAGAGTTTGGACGGCTCGTAGATCGAGGTGTACAAAGGGGCGTCGGGGAATGTCCGCACAAGATTCGTGAGGACGCGCTCGGCGCCTCCGCTCGTGGCGAGGTAGTCGTGAACGATGGCGAGCGTTGGACGATCCTGCTGCCCAGTGATGCCCTCGGCGCCGTCCTCAGCGGAGGTTTCCACAAGGTGTACCAAGTCAAAAACCCTACACGGGGTTGTGGATAAGCCAAACCTACCCGCCGGTTTTCCGCCGAGCACCAAAGCCAGAACGGATGCGATGGATCGTCCCGATGGATACTGAATGGCCCCTTGCATCACGGTTGAACGGATGCGATGGATCGTCCCGATGGATACTGAACAGTGCATGGGCAATCGCGCTGTTCGGATCTTGGTCGTCTGTACCGGAAACCTCTGTCGTTCTCCACTGGCCGCTGAACTGCTTCGAGTACGCCTTGCACCGACGGGTGCCGATGTCGACGTTCGATCGGCCGGAACCGATGCTGAGCTCAATGATCGATCTCCCCTGGCCATGATCGACGCCGGATTGCTCGTCGGCGCCGATCTGGGCGGACACCGGTCGGCAATGATCTCGCGCGCGCTCCTCGCTGGGGCCGACCTGGTCTTGGCGGCCACCGTCGGTCACTGCCGGGAGGTGCTGGCCCTCTCCGACGGGGCAGCTGACCGGACGTTTACGTACGTGGAAGCCGGACGGTTGGCCGCCGAGGTCGCCGACCACGACCGAGCGGCCGAGCTCGAGTTCCTGGCATGGCGGGCCGAGATGGGGGCACTGCGCTCACCCGCGGCGTACTGGCAACGGCGAACCCATCCCGACGACATCGCCGACCCCTACGGCGGACCGACCCGAGGTTACGAGGCGGTCGCCTGGGCGATCTCGTCCGCCGTGGACAAGTTCGTCGAGGCGTGGACGGGCGGACCGGTACCGATAGTTACTGCGGGTCGATGACCGTGACCGCAGCGTTCGTTGTCGATGCGTCGCCGTTGTGGCGCGCCGGCCTCGTTGACCTCCTTCAGGCCCAACCCGAGGTGACCGTGGTCGGTTCGGCCGGCGAAGTCAAGGATCTGGAACGAAGCAACGTCGTCGACCTTGTCGTGATCCATCTCGCGGGCGAACCACCTGTGGCGTGGGGGCGGGCCTTGCACGACGCGCAACGTCGGAGCCCGGCGGCGCGGTTGATCGGTATCCACGACGGCCTCTCGTCCACCGATCTGGCCGAGCTCACGGGCGACACCGGCGCCTCTTTTGTCGACGAGGGTTCCGACGAAGACGCGCTCGTTCGGGCCCTGGCCGACCCGGGTCATCGCACCCGCCAGCGCTGGGAGGCACCGACGATGGGCCCGGTCCCCTTGAAAGAACGCGAGTCGGCAATCCTCAGCCGGGTTGCGGCGGGGATGACGTCGGCGGAAGTGGCGGCCGACCTCGGTCTCGGAGTCCGAACCGTCGAGAACGCCAAGAAAGCGCTCTTCGTCCGGCTCGGGGTGCTCAGCCAGGCGCACGCCGTCTCGCTCGCTGTCTCGCTCGGTCTTCTGGCCGGTCATGGCGACGGCGGGCGTCGGCCGGCGTTGCTCGATGCCCTCGCTCGCCGCCTGATTCCGGCGTCGGACGAGCCCATAACGGCTCGGGTCGTCTCGGCCGAAACTCGTCGCGTCCCCGGCGAGGATCCCCCTTCGGTTCTCATCACTCGCAAGCCCCTGCCCGGCGCACTCGTCGTCGACGTCATACGGTCGGGCACCCTGGCCATCGTGGCCGAGTCGCAGTCCGCCGCCGACTTCCAGTTCGCTGTCGCCCAGGCGAGGCTCGGGCGTTCGACCATCGCCGATGGCGACCTTCAGGCGTTGCTCCAGGCGCTTCGGGACACTGTTGTCGCCGTCCCACAGATCACCTTGACTGGGCGCGAGACCGACCTCCTCACCTCGGTTGCCGCCGGGGAGTCGGTAAACCAGACCGCTCGATCGCTCGGCATCGCCGTGAAGACGGTGGAAAACACCCAGCGGATGCTGTTCCGCAAGTTGGGGGTGAGAAATCGGTCTCAGGCCATCGCCGTGGCCACCGGTCTCGGACTCGTCGGACGCAAGCAGGTTGCCCCGCCCGAGTGAGCGTCAGCCGATGACGGTGAGCAGCCGTCGTTCGGTGAGGGAACTCACGAAGGCCAGGGTGTCGGCCCGGGCCGTGGCGTCGTCGATGTCAAAGACGTCGACCAGCGCGTCGACGAGTTGGTCGACGGTGGCACCCGACTCGAGACGGTTCCACAGGACGCGCCCGGAGCCGCCGATCGAGAGGTACGAAGAGTCGGCCAGGTCAAGGACGACGACGACATCGCCGGCCTCCCGCCACGTCAATTCGTCGTTGCGCAATCGGTATATCGTCCCCACCTCGGTCCTTACTGTCGAGTGTTGTCCCAGATTGTCGGTCCGGCCGCCCGCCAACTGTAGGGGCCAGGCGCTCTCCGGGGCGGCCACACCCCGACCGGCGGGTAAGGTTTGGTTGACGGAGGTCCGATGTGGAACGTGCCCCCGCCTCGACCGATGGAACGCGAACCATGATCAACACTGACCCTTTTGGCGGACGAACGGACGAAACGCAAACCTCGGTGCGCATTGACAAAGGAGCATTCTCCTGAGTTCTCCGCAAGAACCCTGGCTGGTCATTACTCCGCCAAAGCGGTGGGCAACGATCAACTTTCGCGAGGTTCTCGAATTCCGTGATCTGCTCGCTCGCTTTGCCGTTCGCGACTTGAAGCTCCGCTACCGACAAACGGCTCTCGGGGTGGTGTGGGTAGTCCTGCAACCCCTCATGACGGCCGGTGTTTTCAGCTTCGTCTTCGGCCGGGTGGCGAAGTTCCCGAGCGACGGGGTGCCGTACTTCGCCTTCAGTTTTGCGGGAATGCTCGCCTGGAACGTGTTCAGCGGAGCGCTGACGAAAGTAGGTGGATCGCTCGTGGCCAACGGCCAGCTGGTGAGCAAGATCTTCTTCCCAAGGTTCGTGCTTCCGCTTTCGATGTTGAGTTCGACGCTTGTCGACTTCGCCGTTGCCCTCGGTCTCATGGCCATCATCTGCGTCATCATTGGCGTCTGGGCCGGATGGGCACTGCTGACCCTGCCCCTTTGGTTACTCCTTGTTGTGCTTCTGTCACTCGGTCTCGGGCTCATGGCCGCCGCGCTGATGGTGAGCTACCGAGACGTCGGCTACATCCTTCCGGTGGTGACGCAAGTCCTCCTGTACGGCTCTCCCGTTGCCTACGGGGTCAGCGCACTTCCACCGAGCGTTCGCGGCTGGTACCAGCTGAACCCCCTCACCGGAGCATTGGAAGGTTTCCGGTGGAGCGTTCTTGGGACCGCACGACCGGGATTGTTCGCCGTCGTCTGGTCAGCGGCGATCGCCGTGATCCTTTTCGGAGCTGGCGTTTCGGTATTTGCCACGATGGAGCGGAAGTTCGCCGATGTCATCTAACGACATCGCGCTCCGGGTAAGTGGACTCGGCAAGTCCTACACAATCCGTCATCAGGACGACAAACACATCACCCTCGCCGAGCAAGCGCTCAGCCGTCTGCGTCACCCGCTTCGGCGCTCGCCGTCGGAGACGTTCTGGGCCTTGCGAAACGTCGACCTTGAGGTCAAACGTGGTGAGGTTCTCGGCATCATCGGCGGCAACGGCGCTGGCAAGAGCACGTTGCTCAAAATTCTGAGCCGAATCACGGCGCCGACCGAAGGCCGCATCGAGCTCTACGGTCGGATCGGTTCGCTCCTAGAAGTCGGAACGGGCTTCCATCCAGAGCTCACCGGGCGCGAGAACATCTACCTCAACGGCACGATCCTCGGCATGAAGAAGGTCGAGATCAATCGCCGGTTCGATGAGATCGTCCAATTCGCTGGCGTCGAGAAGTTCCTCGACACCCCCGTCAAGCGCTACTCCAGCGGAATGTACGTGCGCTTAGCATTCGCGGTCGCCGCCCACTTGGAGACAGAGATCGTCCTCCTCGATGAGGTCCTTGCCGTGGCCGATGTTGCGTTTCAGGAACGAAGTCTCGGAAAGATGCGCGATGTGGCCGCTAGTGGACGAACCGTGCTCCTGGTGAGTCACCAGTTTGCAATCATCCAAGCGCTGGCGTCGAAAGTGCTCGTGCTCGACCAAGGCTCAGTTCTTGGGCTGACTGAACCCGACGAGGCCATCGCTGCTTACTCGGCTTCCCGGACAAGTCGCGCGAAGGTCGGCGTTACAACCGAAGGGAAACGGTGGGATCCAACCCTCTCAAGGTTGATCGAGGTTGTGGGCGTGCAGGCGCAACAAGAACAAACCACGTTCGGCAGCGAAGACGCCATCCAATTTCTGGTTGCGCTGAAGTTCCACGAGCCACTTTCATCGTTTCGGATGAGCCTGACGGTGGCCGCCATGAGCGGCTCGCCAATTGGCAGCGGCTTTGCCCACGCTCAGCGAACTCCTGACACGGAAGCTGGGACCGAGACGGAGGAGTACCTGGTCGCCGTCCACGCGCATCGGTTGGCTCCAGGTCATTACACCCTCAATATGGCGGTTGGTCTGGGTGATAACGAGAGTGGCATGGAGGAGTTCGACATCATTGTCGAAGCGTTCGCATTCGAAGTTTCACCGATAGAAACCTCTGATGGGCTTATCGCCTCGTGGTCACAGGCCTGGGGATCGGTCA
>JANLQX010000088.1:0-5176 GCA_031368095.1 Actinomycetes bacterium
CCAGTACCGTGAGCGCGGCGATGGCGAGCTTGTTGCGGAAGAAACGTCGGCGCACGTCTTCCCAGTAGCCCACCTGCTCGGTGGTCACCAGCAAGGTGTCGACGGCTAAGGGCAATACTGCGGTCATGTGGCCGCCTTCTCCCCAACGCGAATCCGCGGATCGAGGAACGAGTAACTGATATCAACCATGAGCGACACCAGCGCGGCGGTGACGATCACGATGGCGGACAGGCCGAGCACCACCGGTGTGTCCTGGATCAACGCCGCCTCGGCAATCTTGGAGCCGATGCCATACAGCCCAAAGACCGTCTCGGTTTGGACGGCGATTCCGAAGATCTCGACGAGGGCGAAGCTGGCGGCGGTGACATACGGAATGAGGGCGTTGCGAAGCGCGTGCTTGATCAAGACGCGAGAGCGCGGAAGGCCCTTGGCAAAGGCTGTACGCAGATAGTCAGCGCGCAGAACTTCGAGCATGGAACTGCGAAGCAGTCGCGCCAGGAAGGCCATCTGCACAATGCCGACAACGATGGCCGGGAGGATGATTCCCTTCCAACCGCCATTTGGAATCACGCCGAGATACCACTTTTCCGGCCAGAACCGGTTGAAGCTCAGCCAATTCCATTTGGCCTGGGTGGGAAACACGCCGAAGAACACCTGCGCTAAGAGCCCGGTGACGAACACCGGTATTGCCTGGGTCCCAATGCTGACGATCGTGGTGGTGCTGTCGAGCAGCGAGCCCTTCTTGGCCGCCGAGATGAAGCCCAGCAGCAGGGAGCCGACGATCTGCACGATGCCACCCCACAGGAGAAGCCGCCCGCTCGTCTTGAATGTTTCTTTGAAGTCTTTGTTGACCGAGCGGTCATTCTTGAACGAATACCCGAGATCACCCTGAACGAGATTGCCGAAGAACTTTCCATATTGCACGACGAGAGGCTTGTCGAGTCCGTACTTCAACCGAATGTTCTTTTCGGTCCCTGCGGTCAACGCCTTTTCGCCACCCTTGGCCGTGACGGCATCGCCCGGCATGGCGACGAGCAGCAAGAACATGATGGTGAGCGCCGCCCAGGCCACGAAAATCGTGAAGGCGAAGCGCTTGAGAAGGTACGTACCCATGGGTTTGGAGCGAAACGATGTTGCACAACGGGGACCCTTGCGGGTCCCCGTCACACAGCATCAGAGATCCGTCATCAACCGATGACGAACTCGTTGTAGTTGAAGAAGCCCAGCGGTGTGGACTTCACGTTCTTGATGTTCGTGCCAAACACCGCGTTGTTCGAGCGGTTGGTGATCGGCATGATGACGGTGTCGGTGCTCAACGCCAATTTCTCGGCCTCGGAGTAGGTATTGCCGGCTGCAGTCTGGTCCGCAGTACCGCGTGCCTTGTCGACCAGGCCCGAGTAGGCATCGCTGTTGTAACGGGCGAGGTTGTCACCATCGATAGACGACTTGTGGAGCAGCGGAAACACGAAGTTGTCGTAAAGCACGTAGTCAGCGAACCAACCGGAGCGGATGATCTGCCCGCCACCCTTACGCATCTTGGAGAAGTACGTGCCGTCGGCCGGGAACGGATCAAGCTTGGCGTCGATCCCAACGTCTTTCAAGTTGCCGACCATGATCGTGGCGACCTTGTCCCAGTTCGCACCCTCGTTGTAGCTGATGCGCAACGGAGTCTCGATTTTTCCGCCTGCCGCCTGCCACGCCGCAAAGTCAGCCTTGGCACCTTCGAGGTTCCGGGCGGTGCCGAGACCAAGGCCCGTGCGGTAACCCGGGATGCCTTTCGGAACGAGTTGATCGGTCGGCTTGCGCTGGCCCTGATAGATCTGCTCGGAGATCTGCGACTTGTCGATGGCCTTCACAATGGCCTTCCGGAGTAGCACGTTCTTCGGTCCACCGAGGATCGGGTCCTCCCAGTTGAAGGCCCAGTAGTCCGTGCCGAGAACGACACCGAGACCGGCGTCGCCGTATTTGGCAAGCGCTTCCTTGTAGCGACCGGCGGGGACCGCGGCCGACATGCCCTGGCCGGACTCGAACAGGTTGTAGGCCGAGTTGACGTCCTTGGTGATCTTGAACTGAATCTCGTCGAGCGAGCCCTTCTTGCCCCAGTACGTCGCGTTGCGAACGAGGGTGACCTGTCCGCCGGCCTGCTTGGAGATGGCCTGCTTGAGCTTGTAGGGGCCGTTGCCGATCAACGTGAGGCCGTTCTCTTCAGCCTTGGCATCCGCCGTGGCCATGCTCTTGGGGATCGGCGAGAACACCGGGTGCGAGGCAATCGCCGGGAAGCCGAGGAATGGCGTGGTGAGCGTGACCGTAAGGGTCATCTTCTTGTCATCAGCGACAACGCTGGTCGGGGCCGGGCCCTTGCCTTCGTTCCAGGCCTGAAAGCCATCGATGATGTACGAGTGATACGCCACTTCTGATGCGAGCTTGGCGTCGGTGGCCCGAATCCATGCGCGCACGAAGCTCGACGGAAGGACCGCCTCGCCGTTGGAGAACTTGGCCTTGCGGATGGTGAAGACCCACGTTTTGCCGTTGTCGGCGGTGGTCCACTTGGTGGCGGCGGCCGGAACGAGGGTGCCCGTCCCATCGGTATCGGTGAGCGAGTCATACATCAGCACCGCGACCTGGGCGCCGGTGAGCGTCGAAGTGGTGCCTGGATCGATGTGATCAGGCTCGCCGGCAGCAAAGTTTTGCAGGTCGACGAAGACCTGCTTGGGCTTCTTGGTGGCGGCAGTGGCAGGGACGACGCCGGCGAGCACGGCAAGAGCCGTGACGCCTATGGCGAGGGAGTGGCGAGTACGCAAGGGAGTGATCCTCCAGGTGTTGGTTGGTTGGGGTTAATTCCGGACTCCTCCGGATTGCTCACCCCGGAAGGGAGAGCGCCTGCACTGCGAGCCGAAGCTGTTAGAGCCGGATCGCTAGGGCGACGGTGACGAAGATCCACACGAGCGAGGCCAGAACGGTCATACGCGTGAGGTTGCGTTCGACGACGGTGGAACCAGCCGCTGCTGCGCCGATGCCACCACCGAACATGTCCGACAGGCCGCCGCCCTTGCCACTGTGGAGCAACACCAAAACGACCAGAACGATCGAGGTGAGGACATAGAGGACGACAAGGGGAATGGTCAACAGCACTGCGGGCTCCTAGCGGGAGATAGTAAGGAAAGCGTAGCAAGCACTTGCTCGCGCGAAGGTGAACCGCCCTAGCGAACCCGCCGGGCGACAGCAAACGAATTCTCGGCAACGCCCCAGAGTCAGCGCGGCGCGGCCTGAATGATCTTGGCGAACTCGTCGGGGTCGAGGCTGGCGCCGCCGACGAGAAGGCCGTCGATATCCTCCATGGCCAGAAGCTCGCCCGCGTTGTTGGCCTTGGCCGAACCACCGTATTGGATCCGCACGCGAAGGCCGGCTTCGGACCCGAAGGTCTCGGTGACCTGGGCCCGGACGGCGGCACACATGGTCTGGGCGTCGTCGGCGGTGGCCGTTCGTCCGGTGCCGATGGCCCAGAACGGCTCGTAGGCAATGACCATCTTGGCGACGTCTTCGGCCTTGACCTTGGCCAGACCGGCAACGATCTGCGCGCAGACAATCGTCTCTGCCTCCCCCGATTCGCGTTGCTCCAGCGTTTCGCCGCAGCACATGATCGGGATCATCGCGTGCTTGAGGACGGATTTCACCTTGGCATTGACCATCTCGTCGGTCTCGCCGAACAACTGGCGCCGCTCCGAATGGCCGACGATCACGTAGGCACAGTCGAGCTTGGCAACCATGGTGACGCTCACTTCACCAGTAAACGCGCCCTTCTCCTCGGCGTGAGCGTTCTGGGCGCCAAGAACTATGCGGGCATGCTTTTCGCCGGCGAGGAAGGTCTGCACACTTCGTAAGTCAGTGAAGGGCGGATGCACGCTCACGTCGGCGTGGGCAAAGTCTTCCTTCGACAATCGGAAGTGGAGCTTCTCGACCGTGTGGATCGCCTCAAGATGATTGTGGTTCATTTTCCAGTTGCCGCTGATGAGCGGCATACGGGTCTTAGCCATGAAATTCAGAGTCCCATTCGTGTTGCCGCAGCGCGGAGCGCAGCGAGGCCGGGCAGGTCGCCCTGCTCCAGATATTCCAGTGATGCCCCACCGCCGGTCGACACATGGTCGACCTCGTCGTCGAGCTTGAATTTGGCCAGAGCGGCCGCGCTGTCGCCGCCGCCGACGATGGTGAACGCCTTGGTGTCGGCCATGGCCTGAGCCACGGCACGGGTGCCGGCGGCAAATCGATCGTCTTCGAACACGCCCATTGGTCCGTTCCAGAAGACGGTGCGGGCCTCCAGCAACATGTCGCCGAACTCGGCGGCAGAACCGGGGCCGATGTCGAGCCCCTTCCATCCGTCGGGCAAGGAAACGCCCGCCTGACGAACTTCGCCACTGCGCTTGGCCGGATCGCTCCCGAAGCCACCGTCGGGAGAAAGTGCGGTGAGATCGTGAGGCAGCACGATCTTGTCGTTTGCTTCGGCGAGGAGCTGCTTGCAGGTATCGACCATGTCGGGTTCGAACAACGAACCACCGATCGGGAACCCCTTGGCGGCGAGGAACGTGAAACACATGCCGCCACCAATGAGGATCTTGTCGACCTTGGGCAGCAGCGAGTGGATCACCGCCAGCTTGTCGCTGACCTTGGAACCACCAAGTACGCATAGGAACGGACGCCTGGGCCCGTCGAGCAGACCACCGAGTACTTCAACCTCTTTCGCCAGCAGCCGACCAGCCGCACTCGGAAGGTGGGCGGGCGGACCGACGATCGACGCATGTTCGCGGTGGGCCGCGCCAAACGCATCATCGACATAGAGGTCTTGGCCATTGATAAGTTCACTGACGAACTCGGGTGAGTTGGCTTCCTCCCCGGCGTTGAAGCGGAGGTTGTCGAGAAGTGCCACCGACGGGGCGAGCTCGGCGAGACGGACACGCACCGGATCCATCGAATACTTCGGATCCGGCGCACCCTTCGGCCGACCGAGGTGCGAACACGCCGTGACGATCGCCCCGCGCTCCGTGAGCCAGGTGAGGGTGGGCAGTGCCGCCCGGATACGGAGGTCGTCGTCGATGGTGGCACCGGCGTCGGTGCGAGAGATCGGCACATTGAAATCACAACGGACGAGCACCCGCTTCCCGGCCACATCGCCGAGGTCTTT
>JANLQX010000029.1:0-1854 GCA_031368095.1 Actinomycetes bacterium
TCAAGTTTTGCCACACTTGTCCTTCTACTACATGGCTAGATAACTCGAAAAAACGGGTGTTCGGATTAATAGCAACGCCTTCAATCCGTATTGGCGTCGCTGTTGTCTTGATCAGGGGCAACTGAGTGCGCGAAGCGTCACGCGCTACCCAACCACGATTAATCAACACTGCTTTGTCACTGCCCGCGATGCGCAACGGTGTGATCACATGATATCCGGGCCTGCCTTGGTAAATTTTGTTATCCAGGAATATCTGATACCCGGGTAAAAACTCACCGCGCACTTCCACTTTTCTAAACAGGTAGTCATGCAAGCTCACCGTTTGCGTTGGCAATAGCACCGCCGGTTGTTTCGCCATATCATCGTAGTGCTGCTGCAAGTTGCGCTTTTCAGTGGCGCGATTGAGCTGCCAATTGCCTAACGCCAAGGTCAATAGAATCATAATGATTGCTGCCAGACTGGGTACCAACCCAGGACTGAATTCAAAACCGCCGACACGCACGGCAGGCCCGGTTGGCGGTCGTTTTCAAATTAATATAAACTGCAATGAAACAATCACTGGGAACATTCATGCGTATCTTCGTTTACCTGTTTGTGTTTCTGATTCTGGCCAGTCTTGGCAGCGCGCTTTATTTTTTGATCAAGGATAAAGGCCAATCTGATCGCACCATTAAAGCACTGACTATCCGCATCACACTTTCCGTTATCTTGTTTGCGATGCTGATGTTAGGGTTTTATTTTGGCATTATTCCGCAGCGCGGTTTATAACACAACGACTCTATTCCGTTACTCACTACACAAAAAAACACCGCACGGCCAGAACCATGCGGTGTCAGACTTCCCTTTTCCCTGATCGTTATTTTTTCTCTATGTTTCCATTTACTCGGCAGCACTGCGCCGATCGAATAATTGAAAGTTCGTTATAACCAATAGACGAAAATAAATAATCCTAGCCATACCACGTCGACAAAATGCCAATACCAGGAGACAGCTTCAAAGGCAAAATGGTGATCCGGTTTAAAATGGCCCGCCATGCTGCGAAACAAAATGACTATCAGCATAAGTGTGCCCAGCATTACATGGAAACCATGAAAACCTGTCAGCATGAAAAACGTCGCACCGTACACGCCAGCACCTAACGTTAAACCTAGCTCGGTATAGGCATGCTTATACTCTACTGCTTGCAGTGCCAGGAAGGTGGCGCCTAGAATGACCGTCAGCAACAAACCGAAAATGAGTTGGCTGCGTTTGTTTTTCTTTAATCCCCAATGTGCCCACGTAACGGTCACACCCGAGGAAAGCAATAATAACGTATTGATAGCTGGGATTCCCCACGCACCCATAGGGCTAAACTGGTTTGCAGCGGGATGAGTATCAGGAGCAGCTACACCCAGGCCACCAGGTCCGGCAGTCGGCCATTGCGCAGTAAACTGTGGCCACAACTGCTGCATCGTATCGCCTTCACCTAACCAGGGCACGGAAATCATACGGGTATAAAACAGCGCGCCAAAGAACGCCGCAAAGAACATCACTTCAGAGAAAATGAACCAGCTCATGCCCCAACGAAATGACATGTCAACTTGCGCATTGAATTTGCCAGCTTCGCTTTCACGTATCACGGTACCGAACCAACCAAATAGCATGAACGTTAGAATCAAAAAGCCGAGCATGATGATATACCCGCCGCCGACTTTATGATTGAGCAGCATGACAAAGCCCACCGCCAGTGATAGCAGTGCAGCCGAGCCGACAATAGGCCAGTGCGAGGGTGGCGCCAAATAATACCCTTGTTGATGTTGACTCATTATTTCTCCTCCTCCTTTATTTATATGCAAACGTTAATCTAGATTTCGA
>JANLQX010000135.1:0-10229 GCA_031368095.1 Actinomycetes bacterium
GCGTTGTGCGGCCCCGTAGGCGGCGAGCGAGCCGATGATCACGATCTTGGCGAATTCGGCCGGCTGGAGCTGGAACAGTCCGAGCTGGTACCACCCGTGCGCCCCTTTGCTGGCGGGAACAAGGAAGAGGCCGGCGAGCGATACGACCGCCAGCAGGTACGCCAGCGGCATGCGTTCGAGGAAGTTCCGGTAGTCGAGCCGGGCTCCGACCGCCATAGCCACGAGGCCGAAGGTCATGAATACGATTTGCTTTTTGACGTACAGCGCTGGATCGGCACCGATGGCGGCCAGCGAGTCCTTGCTCCCCGCGTAGACCATGAGAAGGCCGAGACCGCAGAGCGCAAGGACCGACGCAATGAGCACGGCGTCGAGCCGTTTCACCGCCGACTCGGTACGGACCGTGGCCCCTGTTCGCACCCGCGGGGCGAGATCAGTCATGTCACTTCTCCGGGGCCGAGCCGGTCACGGTACGAACCGGACCGATGGGGAGGCCGCAGAGGCCTTCGAACATGCGCCGCACGCCCGCCCCCGCCTGACGACCGAAACCGCCTTCTTCAATGACGATGGCCACCACGTACTTGGGGCTGGGCATGGGACCGAACCCGACGAAGACGGCGGTGTCCTGCTTGCCCTTGCGCTGCGCCGTTCCGGTTTTCCCGGCCACCCGGCACTGGTCGAGCGGGAAGCCCTCGAAGGCGGACCTCGCCGTTCCCCCGTCGGCCGAAGTGACGTCCTCGAGGCCGTCGAGGACAACTGCCCGGTCGGCGTCGGAGAGGTCGAGATGGTTCTCGACGATCGGCCTCACTACGACTGGCGGCAGCGTCGTCCCCGATGGAATGCCCAGTGCCGCCACCGCTCCGGTCGGGGCGACAGCCCCGGTGGCCAGGGTGGTGGTGGGGAGCACTGCGGCGGGAACGGCCGGTCCGGCGATGGTGGTCGACGAGGTCGCCCCGATGGTCGGCGAAGACGTTGTGGTGCGATTTGTGGCGGCGACTCTTGGGGCGGCCAGACCTCGATCACGGATCTCGAGCTCGATCTTCGAATCGACCACGGTGCCCCCATTTACCAGGGTGCCATACGCCCGGGCGAGACCGAGCGGCGAAGCGAGCACCTCGCCCTGCCCGATCGACACGTTGATCGTGTCGCCGGTGAACCAGCTGTCGTTAGGGAACTTCTTGCGTCCGTACTTGGCGGTGAGCTTCTTGCGGTACGCCTCGTCGGGCACCGCGCCGGTCCGCTCTTCGGGAAGGCGAATATTCGTCGGCCGACCGAGGCCCATCTCTTTGGCCAGGGTTTGGATGCCGTTCTCCGTCGCCTTGGGAAGTCCGTCGAACGAGTTCCCGGTCGAATAGAAATAGACGTCGCTGGAGACGCGGAGCGCCTTACGCAAATCGGTGATCCCGAACGGTACTTTGCCCGCATTGTCCCAATGGCATTTCACTCTCTTCACGCATAGATCTTCACGAACAAACGTGCCAGTGTCGTCGATAACCGTCTGCGCGCTTATGAGTCCGGAGCGAAGGCCGGCGATCGCGGTGAACGGCTTGAAGGTGGACCCCGGCGGATACAGACCGAAGGACGCCCGGTTGGTCAACGGCGAACGCTTGTCGTCACCTTTGAAGAGTTCGTCGAAGCGTTCCTGACTGATGCTGGGCACGAACTCACGCGGGTCGTAGGTCGGGTAGCTGGCCATCGCCCACACCTCCCCGGTGTTCGGATCAGTCACCACACCGGCCGCACCGGTGGCCTTGATGAAAATCGAGAGGTTGTCGGCGTCGACATTCTGGCGGGCCGCCTTCACCGTTTGCAGCAGGGTCTCCTCGAGCAACTTCTGGGTGTCGAGGTCGATAGTGAGGCGCACGTCCTTGCCCGGAACCGGTTCTTTGGTCACCTTGCGGTCGACAACGCGAGACAAGCGATCCTTGGTGATGAGTTCAAGGCCCGGCTCGCCGCGGAGCTCGTGCTCGAACGATTTCTCGATGCCGGTTTTGCCGATGTAGTCAGCGCGCGCGTATCCCAGCGCCAGCGGCTCACGGCCGAGTTCGTCGGCGGTGACCCGGCCCACGTAGCCGAGCACATGAGCGGCCAGAGTCCCGTTCGGATACACCCGCTGCCACGCCGTACCGACGCTCACCGCGGGATACAGGCCGCTGTGCTCGGCGATCTCTACGGCCACCGATTCCTTGACCCCGCGGGCGACTTCGCGAGCGGCGAACCCTCCGCCGGTAGTGTCGTCGAGACGCCGTTCGAGGAGGTAATACGGCACGTCGAGCAGCGACGAAAGTCGACTCAGCGTGCGAACGCGGTCAGCTTTTTTCAGCTTCTTGCGATCAATACGGACGACATTCAGCGGCAGGTTATCGACGAGGACCCGCCCGTAGCGATCGAGGATTCGGCCTCGGGTCGGCTCGATAGGCTCGTTGTCAAAGATGTTCCGAGCGGCTTGTCGCTGCGCATCAGCCGACTCCAACGTCTGCAATAGCAGCAGGCGTCCACTGAGGGCGAGGATAAGGACCAAGACGAGGACTCCGATAACGCGCAGTCGCTGCTGACTATTCATCGAGCGACTCGCTTCGCCGACAACAATCGATGGGAAGCGGCGTAGAACACCGGCATCAGCAGGAGGTTCCACAACACCGCAAACACGATGATCGTGAGGTACCGCAAAGGCGGTGGATAGCGCTGCTCGGTCACGGCAAAGGCCAACGCCGGATACACAAGGAGGCCAAGCACCGTGCAGCCGACCACACTGGCGATCAAGGCGGCGCGTCGGCGCTCGGTCGCCAGTTGGAGGGCAAGAGTTCCGACCCCCAGCCCAATGACGCCGCACACCAGCAACCACAGTCCGAGGGGCGACGCCGACAGCAGGTCAGCGGAAAAGCCGGCGACACACCCCAGCATGGCCCCGCCGCTCGGACCGAGTTGGAGCGCACCGACGATGGTGAGAAGCAAGAACGGTTCGGGGCGAACGGCGAACAACGAGAACCGGCTGAACAGCAGCACATGGAGCACCAGGACCGTCACGCAAAGCAGCACGATCCGGGCCAGGGGGACGGCTCGCTCCGCCCCGAATGACCTCACGGAGCCGCCCACAGGAGCACCGAGATGTAGACGGCTCGGTCGAGGTCAACCGACGGTCGAACGGCGATCTTTTGGTGAATCGTGCCAGCGCGCACCTGGGTGACGCGGCCCATGGGAATTCCTGGCGGGAAACGGCTTCCCTGGGTCCCGCTCGTCACCACCACCTCGCCGCTGGCGACCTTCGTGTCGAGATCGATCAGGTCGAGATCGAGGGCCCGTCCGGTGGCGACGCCTCGGGCGATACCCAGGTCCCCCGACCGCGAGAGCCGAGCACCGACGGCCGACGAGGCATTCGACAGCGGCATGACCCGGGCCCGGTTGGGGCCAACGCCGACGACGATACCGAGCAGGCCGGCGCCGGTGACTACCGGATTTCCGACCTTCACGCCTTGCTGGGCGCCCCGATCGATCTCGACCGTTTCGTCGAAGTTGGTGATGGGCCCATCGATGATGCGGCCGTCGACTCGTTTGATCCCGACAAGGTCGCTGTAGCTGTTGAGGGTTAGGAGTTCGTCACGTTCACGGATGGCGTCTTCGAATCTCAGCGACGACGCCCGGGCGGCGTCTAGATCTCGACGAAGGCGGGCGTTCTCCTCACGCAGGGCGGTGTCGCCGCCGAAGCGCCCGAGGCTGATGCCTACGCCCGACGTGAGGCGTCGGCCGAGGTCACGGACCGGATCCAGTTCGGACCGCACGCGGTCGCGGACCGGGTTCAGCGACGACGAGGCGGCCAGGACGGTGGAGCCCATGAGTAGCACCAGGGCGAGCAGGAATCGGGGCCGAGAAGACGACGTCACAGCCACGGCGCGAGTGTAACGGCCCGAGATGAGGCCCCAGTGGGAACGCTGTGGGTTGGTCGCTCACCCGCCGCCGACAGAAAGCACTGCCCCAGTGGGAAAGGTCGGCGTTGCGTTGTTAGGCGCGACGGTCGGAGTCGAGCACGCCCTTGAGCATGTCGTAGTTCTCCAGACACTGACCGGTGCCGACAGCCACGGCGAACAGCGGGTTCCGGGCCACGTAGACCGGCATGCCGGTCTCGATCGACAGGCGGTGCTCCAACCCACTGAGCATCGCTCCCCCGCCGGTGAGGTAGATGCCTTTTTCCATGATGTCGGCGGCGAGTTCGGGCGGGGTCTTGTCGAGCGTGATCTTGACCGCATCACAGATCGCGGTGACGGGTTCTTCGATTGCCTCGCGGATGTCTTGGGTGGTCGTGATCACCGTTTTCGGTAGTCCCGTTCGAAGGTCCCGTCCTCGGATCTCGGCCCGCAGTTCTTCTTCAAGATTCCACGCCGATCCGAGGGCGATCTTGACTTCTTCCGCCGTACGCTCGCCGAGCGCAAGGTCGTATTCCTTCCGGGCGTAGGCGATGATCGCCTCGTCGAGTTCGTCGCCACCGATACGGATCGATTGACTGGTGACAATGCCGCCGAGCGAGATGACCGCCACTTCGGTGGTGCCTCCGCCGATGTCGACGACCATGTTGCCGGTCGGTTCGTGCACGGGTAGTCCGGCACCAATGGCGGCGGCCATGGGTTCTTCGATGGTGTGGACCTGCCCGGCCCCGGCGAAACTGGCGGCGTCCTCAACCGCACGCTTCTCCACCCCGGTGATGCCCGACGGGATGCAGATAATCATGCGGGGCTTGGCGAAGCGACGCTGATGAACGCGGTGGATGAAATACCGCAGCATCTGCTCGCACACCTCAAAATCGGCGATGACACCGTCTTTCAGAGGACGAATCGCCTGAATATGCGCCGGGGTCCGACCGAGCATCCGTTTGGCTTCGAGGCCCACGGCCACCGGTCGCCCGGTCCGCACGTTGATAGCCACAACCGACGGCTCGTTGAGGACAATGCCGCGCCCGCGTTCGTAGACCAGGGTGTTGGCCGTTCCAAGATCGACGGCGAGGTCTCGTCCCATCAGTGAAGACATGTTCTGGCCTTTGCGCTCATCGCGTCCGAAGCCACGGGGGCGCCGGGACTGCGCGGACTCGGCCAGGCTACGCCGTTCCGACGACGAAGTGAACGGGCGTAGCGGAGCACTCACCGAAGCAACCCAGCTGACCCGTCGGCTCAGAGACCGGGGAAGAAGAGGCCAATTTCACGGGCGGCGGATTCCGCCGAGTCGGACCCGTGAATGAGGTTTTCGGTGAAGAGAATTCCGAGGTCACCACGAATGGTTCCGGGTGCGGATTCCTTCGGGTTGGTAGCACCCATCATGGTCCTCACCACCTTCCAGGTATCGCCCGGACCCTCGACCACGGCGAGAACAGCCGGGCCGCGGGTGATGAAGCTCACGAGATCGGCGAAGAACGGCTTGCCATCATGTTCGGCGTAATGCTGCCTGGCGATGGCCTCGTCGATGGTGCGCATCTCGACGGCGGCGAGGCTCAGGTTACGTCGCTCGAAGCGGGCCAAGATCTCGCCGACGAGGCCTCGTTCAACGGCGTCGGGCTTGCAAATGATGAACGTTCTATCCATGGGACCGGTTATTCTACGGCCCTGACCAGCCAATCCGTAACCGACCGGTCAAAACTTGGTGCACGCAGTGAATGGCGCTTTGGTCGAGAAGCCAATTCGCAGGGCCCGCACGCGATCGAAAATGGTTGACGTCCCGCCGGCCCGGATGAGCGTGATGAGCGCTTCGTCGACGTCGCCGGGCGAGAGACTCACCGGGTCATCGGCCACGCCGGTCTCGCCTCGCTGGGTGGCGCCCAGCCAGGTGCCGGCAAGGCAGGTGGAGCGAAGTTCGGCACTCACGGAAGCGTCGTGGGTGGGTTCGCCCTGAAGTTGTTGGACCCGGGCCGTCCATCCCAACACGAGAATCATCGACGCCCCGACGTCGCCAACCTTCGTCGCCGCGTCCTCTAGTGCAGTTTCGCTGGCTCGCAGTAGCGGTTGACCAGAACCGTTGTCAGGGCACACCCCAATTCGCTGCTCGAGCACAAAGGCGGTGGCGGGGCATTGCTTGGCGAGCGCCGCAACGGTGTTTCGATCGGTCCGTTCGACGGCGGTAATCGCCACAAAGCCGGGAACGGATGCGAAGTGTCGATTGGCGGTTACGGTCGTGATGCGGACGGCCTCGTCGAGGGCAACGTCACCGCCGCTGGCCGCTTCCGACGCCGCGGTGAAGGCAGTGGCCGTAACCGTCGGCGGATCGGTCCGGAATCTGGCGCACCGAAGCGTTCCTTCGTCGTAGCCAAGCTGCACGGCTCCGGTTCGGTCGAAGCCGTTGCCGTGGGCGCCTCGGGACTCGGCAGCGATCCCCGGCCGATCGCGGAAAGCCAGCGTGGCGCTGAGGGCATCTTCGATGACCCCACTGCTGAGCTTGAGGTACGGCGACTTTCCGTCACTCACCCGACGCAGCCATGCTCCAGCGAAGCAGTCCGCCTGCAGTTCGGCATACACCGACGGCAGCCTCGTCCGGCTACGAGCCTGGACGGCGTGGCCGAACTCGTGAGCCAGCACCATGCCGAGGGCGATGTCACCGAAGCCGTCATAGAGCTCGGGGAACAGGCCCTCATTGTCGAACGCGATGTAGTCGGCGGCCTGGCAGTAAAAGGCATTCCCGGAAATTTCCGGAAAGGCCATCTGGACGCCGCACTTGGGCGGGAGCGCCTGCGAGCTGTAGGGGTAAAAGCCGACCAATGGTCGGTAGGCAACCTTGTACAGACGGGGCATCTCAACCGACCAAAACGCATCGAGGTCAGCTCCGATCTTCGTCAAGGTGCCGGCGTAGGGCCCCGATGTCGCGGTGAACGGCGTATGCGCTGCGGCCTTGCGGCGCGTGGCGGCGTCGACCGGGGCGACCGTCACAGCCACGGCGGTAGCAAGCACGAGCAGGACGATCGAACGGCGAGCCGAGGTCTTCATGAGGACCCAGTCTCTCCGCCGAAGATGATGGGGCGGTGAACGCCCGCGTAAACCACGTTCATAGGCGCGCAGACTTTCGCGACGGCGCCGGAGATGTCCGGGGTCTCAGTGGGTGAGCGCGGCGCGGGCGGCCGCCACGAGATAGAGAGAACCGCAGACAACCACGAGTGTTTCGTCGTCGGCCTCGGATTGCGCGATCAGAAGGGCCTGCGGGGCATCGGGGGCGATGACGGCATCGATACCGACGTCGCGTGCAGCCGACACCAGCAGCTTCGGGTCGAGCGCCCGAGGCGTTGGCGGCGCCACGGCGACGACCATGGCGATCGTGCCGAACCGGGAAAGGGTGGCGATGATCTCGGCGGGGTCACGTCCGCCGAGCAGGCCGAGCACCACGACCCAGCGAGTCTTGGCGGCGAACGTATCGGCGAGCGCAGCCCCAAGTGCGGCGACGCCGGCAGTGTTGTGGGCGCCGTCGATCACGGTGAGCGGATTGCGGGTCATGACTTCGAGGCGACCCGGGTTGGTGACTTCGGCAAACCCGGCGGTGACGACGTCAGGGCCGAGTTCGTCGCCGAGGAACGCCTCGGCCGCCGTTAGTGCGACGGCGGCATTGTCGCCCTGATGCGAGCCGTGAAGCGGGAGGAACACCTGCGGGTACTCGGCACGGGGGGTGCGGAGGTTCACGAGGCGTCCGCCGACGGCGAGGCGGTTGGAATCGCAGGCAAAGTCGACGCCCGCAATCAACAAGGCGGCGTCGACATCTCGAGCCCGTCGTTCGAAGATAGCGACCAGGTCCGGGTCGGTTTCGCCGATGACGCCAGTCGCGCCAGCTTTGATGATGCCCGACTTTTCCCGGGCGATGTCCGCCGTGGTCGGCCCGAACCACTCGACATGATCGAGCGTCACGTTGGTCACCACCGCAACCTGCCCGTCGGCGGTATTGGTGGCATCGAACGTGCCCCCGGCACCTACTTCGACGATGGCCACGTCGACGGCGATGTCGTTGAACCAACGGAACGCCGAGGCGATGACGATCTCGAACCAGCTGGCCCGCTCCCCGCCCCGCTGCACCACAGCCGCCTCCGCCAAGGCCACGGCCGTGAGCTGGTCGGCGAGTGCCGTCGACGGGATCGGCAATCCCTGGGCCAGGATCCGCTCGTGGAACGAGGCCAGGTGCGGGCTCGTGGTGGTACCGACTGACTGCCCGGCGGCGATCAGGAGCGACGTGACCATGCGGGCCACCGACCCTTTGCCGTTGGTCCCGGTGATGTGCACGATGTCGAGATCGAGCTGCGGGTCGCCGAGGAACCCCAGCAGGTTCTCCATGCGTTGGAGGGTTGGCGGATCCATCCGTCGACCGGCGATGATCGGCGATGCGGTGGGCGCCGTCCACGGCATGACCCCGGCGCGGTCCACGACCACGCCGGTTTCGAAGTTGATGTGGCCGTCCAGCCAGGCGAGCGCGTCGGCGTAGTTCACGAGTGCAGGTGCCTCGGGCGAGGCTGAGCAGAGCTCAGCTGGCGGCGCGACGCGGGCGATCAGTGCGCTCGGTCGGCATTTCTGAACGGGGTACGAGGGTCGGGTTGACCTTCTCCAGCACGGTCTCGCGGGTGATGACGCAGCGACCGATATCGGTCCGGCTTGGCAGGTCGTACATCACGTCGAGGAGCACCTCTTCGAGGATGGCGCGCAGGCCGCGAGCACCGGTCTGGCGGAGAAGCGCCTGGTCGGCAATGGCTTCCAGGGCATCGTCCGAGAACTGCAGATCGACACCGTCATATTCGAAGAATTTCTTGTACTGCTTGACGAGCGAGTTCTTCGGTTCGGCAAGGATCCGAATCATCGTTTCACGATCCAGATTACCGACGGCGCCAATGACTGGGAGACGGCCGACGAACTCTGGAATGAGACCGAACTTGGTCAGATCCTCGGGCTGGCAATAGGCGAAGAACGAGCCGGTCGGCGTCTCGGAACGCGACCTGACCCGAGCGGTGAAGCCCATGCCTTTTTGGCCCATGCGATCTTCAATGATCTTTTCGAGGCCGGCAAAGGCGCCGCCGCAGATGAACAACACGTTGGCGGTGTCGATCTGGATAAATTCCTGGTGCGGATGCTTGCGGCCGCCCTGCGGCGGGACCGACGCAACGGTGCCTTCGAGGATCTTCAGCAACGCCTGCTGGACACCTTCACCCGAGACGTCACGGGTGATCGACGGGTTCTCGCTCTTGCGAGCGATCTTGTCGATTTCGTCAATGTAGATAATGCCGGTCTCAGCCTTTTTCACGTCGTAGTCGGCCGCCTGAATGAGCTTCAGCAGGATGTTTTCGACGTCTTCACCGACGTAGCCGGCCTCGGTGAGGGCGGTGGCGTCGGCGATGGCGAAGGGCACGTTGAGCATGCGGGCGAGGGTGGATGCCAACAGCGTCTTTCCGCAACCGGTGGGGCCCAGAAGCAACACGTTGCTCTTGGCCAATTCAACTTCGGGGTTCGAAGCCCCATTGGCGCCTTGGGCCTGTACGCGCTTGTAGTGGTTGTACACGGCGACGGCGAGTTGCTTTTTGGCCGAATCCTGGCCAATGACGTACTCGTCGAGGAACGAATGGATTTGGCGGGGGCGGGGCAACTCGTCGAACCGAACTTCACCGTCGCCAGCTAGTTCTTCATCGATGATCTCGTTGCAAAGGTCAATGCATTCGTCGCAGATGTACACGCCGGGGCCGGCGATCAGTTTCTTCACCTGCTTTTGAGATTTGCCGCAGAAGCTGCATTTCAGCAGATCCGTTCCGTCACCGAATTTGGCCACTAGCTCGTCCCCTTGTTCGTGTGCTCTGGTGAATCAGCGGGCGATGGCCGCAGCGTCGACAGCCTGGCGGCTGGTCAACACTTCGTCGATGATCCCGTACTCACGGGCTTCGTTGGCTTCCATGATGTAGTCACGCTCGGTGTCCTTCGAGATCTTCTCGACGGTTTGACCGGTGTGATGGGCGAGCAGTCCATCGAGAATCTCGCGCATGCGCATGATCTCACGTGCCTGAATTTCTATGTCCGACGCCTGACCACCGGCACCCGAGTACGGCTGGTGGATAAGAATGCGGCTGTGGGGAAGGGCGAAGCGCTTTCCCTTGGTTCCGGCTGCCAACAACACGGCGGCGGCTGAAGCGGCCTGTCCGTAACAGAATGTGGTGATGTCGTTCTTGATGAAGTGCATCGTGTCGTAGATCGCCATGAGGCCGGTGATCTCACCGCCGGGCGAGTTGATGTAGAGGCTGATGT
>JANLQX010000179.1:0-7423 GCA_031368095.1 Actinomycetes bacterium
GGCCCCAGTGCGTGCGCTCTGCGGGCACCACCCGGGACCGCCGGTTAGAAAAAGTGTATCAAGCGATGTATCACACCGGCCGGTGCTTATTCCGGAGAGCTCACGGGTCGTTGTTAGGCGCGACAACCCGTCTGACCTGCGGTTATTTGGTGCCTCCCCTCGGATTCGAACCGAGAACCTGCGGATTAAGAGTCCGTTGCTCTGCCGTTGAGCTAGAGAGGCGTGTGTTGTGCGGGCTTGCACGCTAGTCGCCTGGCGTTCGGCTCGTTCGAAGACTTGGGTGACCGACGGGACTCGAACCCGCGACCCTCAGGATCACAACCTGATGCTCTACCAACTGAGCTACGACCACCATGAAGCGGTTGGAAAGTGTAGCGGTCCGGCTGACCCGACGGTCCGAGGAATGCACCCCTCGTTCCCGCACCGGCTGCGAACATGGTGGCCATGGACGACGACCTCCGCATCACGGCCACCGTGGTCGTCCCCGCCGCCGAGCTGCAATGGACGTTCATCGCCGCTGGCGGCCCCGGCGGGCAGCATGCGAACACGTCGAACACCGCGGCGGAGCTGCGCTTCTCCGTGGCTGAGTCGAGCGCCTTCTCCCCCGCCCAACGTGAGCGCGTGCTGGCGAAACTGGGTGACGATGTGCGCATCGTGGCCCGCGACGAACGGTCGCAGCTCCGCAACCGCAACCTGGCGACTGACCGTCTCCGTCAGACGTTGCTGGAGGCATTGCGCGTCGACGCGATCCGCCGACCGACGCGGCCGAGTCGAGGTTCCGTCGAACGTCGCCTCACGGCCAAAACGCATCAGGCGGGTCGAAAAGCCGACCGCCGCTACAGGCCATCAGACGACTGAGCAGCACTGGAGTCTCTTCGTTCGCTCCGTCCCGCTCCGAGGGACGGAGCGTACAAATTCACCGACGAGCCCTTAGCGGCCGGTGGTGGACCAGTGCCAGGCTTCTGACGGAAGGTTGAAGAAGCCGTAGCGGGCGGCGTTGGCCCGGAGCCAGCGATACCCGGGCGAGCCACGGTTGAGCCCGCCGCGACTGTCGGCGAAATCGATGGCCAATCCGCGCTCGTGCTGGGAGAATCCGGGACGCGCGGTCGGAGGACTGCACGACGACGCCCGGGCTTGGTAGACGGCAAAGGTCGACGATCCGCAGTGCGCGCGGCGAAGGGCGATCTGTCCGGCCGACGAGCGGTATCCGCCACCCGTCAGATAGATCCCGTCGGCTTTCGCCGCCGCCAGCATGCGAGCAACGTTGCCGCGAATGCTCGGCGCAACGCGGATGCCGTGGGTATCCCCGCCTCCCGACGCTCCGATCTCCCCCAGCGACGGAATCACGAACGACCCACCGCCCCTCGCCCCGGCGCCGGCTCCGGCGGCCCGAAGTTGACGGGCCAGGAGCTCGCTATCGCGCTGGTACTTGGCGGCCAGTTTCGTGTCGACGAGGGCGATCGATGCGGCCTCGGACAGCTGCTCCTCGAGGCGGTTCTCCACATCGGCGGCGAACTTTTGCTGTTTGCTCCGCGCCGACCGGTATCGACCGAGCTTGTCGGTCACCGCCGCTTGATAGGACTTCGCCCGCTTCTCCGCCCGCACGGCGATCGCTCGCTCGATACCCAAGTCCTCCTGGGTGGCCGTCATGGCATCGAGGACGTCGGCCGTCCGACGCTTGCCCAGTGAATCGATGACGGTGAGCCGGTCGGCCTGGTCAGCACTTACGCTAGAGAGGAACGAATCGACCTGAAGCACCGTGGGCGACGCCACCGCCGACAACGCCGCTTGATACGACGCCCCCCGGAGCGTGGCCAGTTTGGCGGTCAGGGAGCGCTCGCGAGAACGGGCCTGCTGCGCTTCGGTGGATGCCGACCTGGAGGCGCGCTGGGCCCGGTCGAGCGACACGCTGGTGATGCGGACGGTGCTGTTCAGCGCTTCGAGCTGGCGGGTCACCTTGGACTGGCTCGCCTTCAACGCGTTGACCTGTTTCGACGCCAACCGAGCCTGCTCGCGGATCTTGGCTCGCTCTGATTTCGTTCGACGCAGATCGCCAAGCGTGACCTTCGCCTTCTTGGCCGCCGCACTGCGGGCTGCCGCCTTGGAAACCTTCGTCGACTTCGCCGCTTTTGTCGTTTTTGCCTTGGCCGCGTCGGCCGGAGCGGTCGATACGCCCGCCGTCACCAGCAGGACCACGGCCAGACCGACGGACCGCCGCGTGCGGGCAAACAGGTGTGGGGCGTTGGGGTTCTCCATCGGCGTCCTTTGGGAAGGGACCCGGGCAAGCCGGGTGTTGAGCGTCGCTGTGGTCGACGCAATGCCGACGTACCGGCCTCCGAACCTAGCGCCTCTCAGCCAAGCGGGGCGGTCCAGGCCTCTATCGTGGCGCCTATGGCGACGGCGCGAACCGCAACGGTGATGGGATCCGCTCTCGTCGTTGTCCTGAGCGCCGTCGGCTGGGGGCAGTCGACCAACGCCGCCCCGTCGCCGTCCGTCCCCGCCACCACCACCGCGACGACCGCGCCGACAGCGTGCGTGACCCGGGCCGAGGTGGAAGCGTGGCCGCTCCGCGACCGGGCATCGAACCTGCTCATGGTGGGTGTGTCTATGGCCGAGGCGCCCGCCGCGGTGTCCCTGGTGGTGACGGAGGGGCTCGGTGGCATCTTGATCCGCGGGGCCCCGTCCAAGACCAGCGGTCCGGCGCTACGGGCGATCCGCGACGCCGGGCGACACGGTCCCGCCTTCGTGGCCGTCGACGAGGAGGGCGGCCGGGTCCAGCACCTGCGAACGGCCATTGGACCACTTCCAACGGCCCGGTCGGTCCCCAAGACCCGCACACCGGCCCAGTACCGCGCCGCCGTTGCCACCCATGGACGCGCCATGCGGGCTCTCGGGTTCACCATGAATCTGGCCCCCGACGTCGACGTTGATCCGCCCACCGCCGGCACCGGGCCGGTCGGCGCCAACGGCATCGGCGACCGCTCCTACAGCGCCAACCCGTCCGTGGTCGCCGACTACGGCCGCGCCTTCGCCCTGGGGATGCTCGACGCCGGAATCGTCCCGGTCCTCAAGCATTTCCCCGGCCACGGTCGGGCGACCGGCGACTCACACAACATTGGGGCGTCGACCCCGTCGCTCACATCAATGCGGGCCAGCGACTTGGTACCGTTCGCGGCGATCCTCACCGACCGGCGCGTCGGCGTCATGACCGCTCATCTCTATGTGCCCGGACTCGACACGTACCCGGCCTCGCTCTCGACGCGCGCCGTCACCGACCTGTTGCGGGGCGAGTTCGGCCATCGCGGCCTCATCGTCACCGATTCTTTGTCGATGTGGCCGATCCGCTACTACTACCGGGCCCCCGAGGCCGCCGTGCTCGCCCTTCGCGCCGGGAACGACGTGCTCCTCTACGACGATCGGCCGGCCGTACCCGCAGTTCTCGACGGTCTCGTGGTGGCCATGGCGAAGGACGAGAAACTCGCCGCCATCGCCGTCGATGCCAACCTGCGCATCCTCGCCGCCAAGGGCCGAACCCTGTGCGATCAGCCCACCCCCACACCGTCGACGATCGTCATCGACACCACCGTTTCGACGACCTCCTCCACCATCGCGCCGTAGGGGAACCGTCGGCCGAACCGACCGGTCGCCGTGAAAGACTGGCGGCTATTGCCTCCGTAGCTCAGTTGGATAGAGCAGCGGCCTTCTAATCCGCGGGTCGGGAGTTCGATTCTCTCCGGAGGCGCCCACTATCGGCACGGTTCGGCATGGTTCGGTAACGCCGGGCGGCCCGTAGTGTCGTCGCCATGACCACCATGTCTGACGCATCCACGCAGCGAGTCGTCGTCACCGGCGCCTCCGGTCTCATCGGCACCGCCCTGTGCGCCGCGCTCACAGCCGCCGGCCATCCGGTCACCAAGATGGTCCGCCGCTCCCCCGGGCCCGGCGAGGCGCAGTGGAACCCCTCGGCCGGCACGATCGACGCCACCGCGCTCGAAGGAACGTGGGCCGTGGTCCATCTCGCCGGTGAAGGCATCGCCGACGCCAAGTGGACCGACGAGCAAAAAGCGAAGGTGCTCGACAGCCGAGTCAAGGGGACCACGCTGATCGCCGGAGCGTTGGCCGGCCTGACCAAGAAGCCGTCGGTGTTCGCCAGCGGCTCGGCCATCGGCTTCTATGGCGACCGCGGCGGCGAAACGATCACCGAAGACTCGTCGGCCGGGACCGGGTTCCTGGCCGATGTCGTGAAGGCGTGGGAGGCCTCGGCCACGGCGGCCGTCGACGCTGGGATTCGGACCGTGTTTCTCCGCACCGGCATCGTGCTCTCCACCAAAGGCGGAGCGCTCAAGGCGCAGCTTCTGCCGTTCAAGCTCGGCCTCGGTGGTCGCTTCGGATCTGGCCAGCAGTTCCTTCCGTGGATCTCTATCGACGACGAAGTGCGGGCCATCGTCCACTGCCTTCACACCGAGTCGCTCCGAGGTCCGGTGAACCTCACCGCCCCCAAGCCGGTCACCAACGCGGCGTTCACCAAGTCGCTCGGCGGGGCGCTCCATCGGCCGACGCTCATCCCCACTCCCCTGTTCCCGGTCAAGTTGATGTTCGGCGCCCAGATGGTCAAGGAGATGCTGCTCGGCGGGGCCGATGTGCGACCCACTGCCCTGTTGGCCAGCGGGTTCACCTTCTCCCAGCCCGAACTCGGGGCGGCCCTGGCCGACGTGCTGGCGGCCAAGAAGTAACGACTCCGGTGGTCGTGCCGGCCAAGCTGACCTGCCAGGCTGGAAAGCCATGACCAGACCCGCATCTCACGACGCCGACGTGATCGTCGTTGGCGCTGGCCTGGCCGGCCTGGCCTGCGCCATTCACCTGACGCGAGCGGGGCGCGAGGTGATTGTGGTCGAAGCCAGCGACGGTGTCGGCGGTCGGGTTCGGTCCGACGTGGTCGACGGGTTCATTCTCGACCGGGGTTTCCAAGTTCTCCTCACCGCCTATCCCGAGGCCAAGGCGATGCTCGACTACCCCGCTTTGGACCTGCGTTCGTTTCGAGCCGGAGCGATGGTCCAGCACGACGGGAAACGCTCGTTACTTGGAGATCCGTTCCGGGACCCTAAGTCGATCGTGGCCTCGGTCCGTTCCCCGGTCGGCTCGATCGTCGACAAAGCGCGTGTCGGATTCGCTCGTCTCACAGCCGCACGCGGGTCGCTGGCTGATTTGTGGAAGCGTCCGGAAACGTCCACGGCCGAGCGCATTCGAGCCCTCGGCATTTCCGATGCGATGACGGAGCAGTTCTTCCGGCCCCTCTTTTCCGGGATCCAGCTCGACCCCACGTTGGCCACGTCGAGCCGCATGTTCGACTTCGTGTTCCGCATGCTGGCGGAGGGTAGCAACGCCATTCCGGCCCAGGGCATCGGGGCCATCTCCACGCAACTGGCGTCTCGCGTTCCAGCAGGCGCAATCCGACTGCGGACGCGCGTCGCCGGGGTCGAGACCGGGGCCGTGACGCTCACCGACGCCGCCACGTTGCGCGCCCGGGCGGTGGTCGTGGCCACCGACGGACCGCAGGCCGCCCGTCTGCTGACTGGTCGGTTCCCGGAGCCGGGTTCCAACGCCGTGGCGTGTCTGTACTTCGCCTGCGAACACGCGCCGATCGATTCGCCGGTCTTGATCCTGAACGGCGACGGCCCGTCGGCCGGGCCGGTCAACAACCTGTGCGTGCCGTCGCTGCTGTCGGCCGCCTACGCGCCCCCTGGACGCCATTTGGTGTCGGCGTCGGTCATCGCCGCCCGCCCGGCTGGCATGGAACGTTCCGCCTGGGAGCACGAACTGGACATCGCCGCCCGGGCCCAGCTCCGGGGCTGGTTCGGCTCAGACGTCGACGCTTGGACCTCGTTGCCGATGAGCGAGATTTCCCACGCCCAACCGTCGCAGCGAAGCCTGGAGCCGGTCGAGCGTCCCGTTGACCTCGGCGACGGATTGTTTGTGTGCGGCGACCACCGCGACCAGGCGTCAATCAACGGTGCGTTGGTGAGCGGACGCCGCGCCGCCGCAGCCGTGGTCGGCGCCGCCGCGCTGGCCTCGGCGTTGTAGCCGCCTCTTGATTTTGCCTGTTAGGCGACGGGCGGGGTGCCGCTCTGCTTCTCGACGATCTTGTCGATCATGCCGTATTCGAGCGCTTCGGGAGCGGTGAACCAGCGGTCACGATCAGAGTCGGCCTCGATGCGCTCCACCGTTTGACCGGTGTGATGGGCGATGAGCTCGGCCATCTCCTTCTTCGTGCGCATGATGTTCTCGGCGTGGATCTTGATGTCCGACGCCTGGCCTTGCATTTGGCCGAGCGGCTGGTGCATGAGGACGCGACCGTGGGGTAGCGAGTACCGCTTGCCCGGTGCGCCGGCGCACAGGAGGAACTGGCCCATGGAGGCGGCCATGCCGAGGCACACGGTGGCGACGTCGGGGCGGACGAATTGCATCGTGTCGTAGATCGCCATGCCGGCGTACACGGAGCCACCAGGCGAGTTGATGTAGAGAAAAATGTCACGGGTGGGGTCCTCGGCGTCGAGGAGGAGGAGCTTGGCGCTGATGTTGATGGCCATATCGTCGGCGACCTGGCCACCGAGAAAAATGATGCGCTCACGCAGCAGTCGGTCGAAGACGTCGGTTCCGGGGGTCATGGCGGACTGGGCAAACGGGATCGGGATTTCCACGTCGACAACGATAGGCGGACCCCTACGACAAGCGGCGCACGGTCCTCTCCGGCCGCTCCACTTGCGATGCATCCCACATCGGCCCCTTTCCTACCCACTCCCCCACTTTCGGCGCCATTTCGGGCCCGAAACGACCGATGTGGGATGCCGGTTCCCGGCTCTGCCCTTCGGGCCTCCGATACGCTTATGGCGCAACACTTGCGGGTGTGGCGAAATTGGCAGACGCGCCAGGTTTAGGTCCTGGTGTCGAAAGACGTGCAGGTTCGATTCCTGTCACCCGCACAAGCTTCTGACCAGGGTAAATGCCTTTCAGGTCGGGTCGGCCGCTTGGTCGGTTCAGGCAATTGCTAACGGATTGCTAACGGACTCGGTACGCTTGAGAGCGTGAAGGGGCACTTCAAGAAGCGCGGCGAGAAGTGGTACTTCTGGGCTGAGCTCGATCCGGGGCCTGACGGCAAGCGTCGGCAGGTGTCCCGTGGCGGGTTCCGCACACGGCGCGAGGCCGAGGCCGGCTTCGCCGTGTACCGGGATGAAGTGCGCAAAGGCGGGCACGTCGACACGTCCCGCGTTCGTTTACAGGAGTACCTCGTCGACGAGTGGCACCCCGCGATCACGGCGAGCGTCAAGGAGTCGACCCACGCGCAATACCGGCGCAACGTTCGTCAGCACCTCCTCCCCCGCTTGGGCGCACAACGGTTGTCTGCGCTTTCACCCGCCGCGCTGAA
>JANLQX010000436.1:0-1717 GCA_031368095.1 Actinomycetes bacterium
CCTATCGTGAGCGTGGGTAACCGATGACCCTCATTTTGGAGGAGCTGTACATCCTCCCTCCCAACGCGGTCGCACGCGTTGGTGGAGCCGACGAGCCAGTCGAGTCCTATGTCTGGGTGCCGAACACCGATCCGCACGGCGGCTCGCACATCATGATCAAGCCAGACGTTTCACTGCGGATTGCCGCGGATGGGTCGGCGGAGCCCTACGTCACGACGATCGTCAACTTCAAGGACGCGAACGGCGAGATCCGCCCGGTCGCGCCGTTTTTCGAGCTGTGGGCCACGGTCCGCGACGCTGATACCTCCGAACGTCAGGATCGACCAATGAACTTGGCGCTGATGGAAGAACTTGGTGTCACGACGTCGCATTTTGGTTTCGCCGTCACCGCGGCCAACCGGAAGGCGGAACGTCGCACGGGGTCGCCAACGTGCGCGTTCATCGCCCGGGTGCGTATCCATGGCGATGACCACCAACCGCATTCGTTGCTTGCCATTAGCCCGCACACGAGCGGTCAGGTGCCGCTGGTCCCACACGACCGGCCGATCCCGCTGGGCTCCGTGCAGGTGCTACGTCCGGTCGACAAGCCAGTGCTTGCTGGCGCGGACCCGAGCATTCTGCGGGTCCGTTTCACTCCTCCGAGCGGCGCGGTGTACGGCCCGCCGATGGCCACGAAGGCACCAGCATCGCCCGTCGTGCCAGGACTCGCCGAGGCGCACATCACCGACTACGGCCGTATTCATGAGATCGTTCCACCGGAGAACCGCTTCCTCAACGCCGACACGCCGTGGTCGCAGTACGTGATGCTGAACGGCGAGTGGGAGGACTCCCAGCCCCAGGATGGCTACGACGGCGCAAACGTCGGGGACAGCCGTTCCTGGAGCGTCGTGGACGACACCAGCGATGGTGAGCTGATCGCCAACGTCGCGTGGCGGCACCGCCGTTTCGAGGCACGGGCGCGGTTCTTCACCGGACCGCCCGACTACGCGCCGGATCGCCGGCCGGTGTATTCGATCGCCGACGATCTGGCCGAACGCGAGTTGCCACCGCCGAGCGTCGGGATAGACGACTTCGAGGCCGTCATCGAAGAGGTCGTCGACCTCTTCCAGCGGGCATTCGAAACGTCGAGCATGTTGAATCTCGACGCCGCCCGTACACGGGCGATCCAGGAGAACCTTGGCCGACTGGGCGGTGATCCGCCGCCGGTCGCGCAGCCGAAATTTGGCCCGCAGAGCTTCACCAAAGACGATATTCCGTACGTCGACGTGACGCCGGAGCTTGTGGTGTCGGAGCAGTCCGACAACGAATTCGGCCCGATTGCTGCCCCGACACAGCTCCCGTATACGGAGGTGATGGAGGTGGTCCATGGCCCGCTGATGCAGCGTGAGCAGCTGATCAGCTTCCTGCGACGACGCGGACCGCACGTCCACGATGTTGTTCGTCCACCGTTCGGGACGACGGCCGACTGGCCGGTATTGCCGATCGATCCGGCGCACGTCGACGGGAAGGCACGCCGCGACCCACGTCAGCAGGAGAGCAAGCTGCACGACATGCGCATGCCGCCGTACATGCGCGACGCAAACTTCTTCGCACTCTCGATTGGACGCCGCCAATACGCGCTGCTCCTCGGGCTCATCGACCTGTTGTCCACTCCGGGTGTGGCCATCACCACCGATTCGATCACGGGCGTCTCCAGCGCCCTCAGACCCGCCAGCCA
>JANLQX010000247.1:0-10818 GCA_031368095.1 Actinomycetes bacterium
CCTGCACGGTGGCGGCCGGGTTGGCGGCGCGCGCACCAAGAGTCCACGCGTTGACTTCACGAATGACCTCGGGGATCGGGAACGGGGCCACAAAGCCGAGCTTGCCCGTCTTGGAGGCCGCGCCAGCCGCAATACCGGCGAGGTAGTCAGTGTCCTCGCCAGCTCCGTAGTACTGCGACATGTTGTTCGACGTCTTGTAGCCGGTCGCGAACTCGAAGCACACGTCGGGGTGCTTGGTGGCCACGTCGAGGAACGAGTCCTGGAAGCCGAACGACGTTCCGAAGATCATTGTGTTGCCGTCTTTGATCAGGTCCTCCACGACCTGAGCGACCTGGGGACCCTCGGGAACATTTTCCTTATACGTGGTTACGACCTTGTCGCCCAACGTCTTTTCGACGAACACCCGGCCGTTGTCGTGTGCCGTGGTCCACCCGCCGTCGTTGATCGGTCCGACATAGACCCACGCCGCCTTGAGGGGGCCGGACTTCGGCGCGCAGTTGACTGCCTTGGCGTCGGCGTTGGCGGTGAAGTTAGCGATCTTGTCGACCGTGGGCGCCATGACGCCGGCCGGAGCCGCCGCCGCCGCCGCAGACGTTTCGACGGAAGCAGTCTCGGCGACGGAAGCAGTCTCGACGGCGGCGGCGGTCTCGACGGCGGCGGCCGCAGTGGTGTCGGCCGCCACGGCCTCGCGGGCCGCCACCGTTTCCGCCACGGCCGCGGTGGTGTCGGCGGAGTCCTTGCTACACGACGCCGCCGTGAGGGTCATGGCGACGACGACGCCGAGGCGGCCGATGGTGCGTTGAAGGGTCGAAGTCATAGCGGGTGGTCCTCCGAGAGCTCTAGTGAAGGCGAGGAGCCTACCGATGCCAGCCCCGGCGCGCCCGGCCACCCCAATGGTTCCAGGGCGCTGTTCACGGTCCGTTCACACGCCACCAACGTCACCGAACGACGTCGAACCTACGACTTGAAGCGACACTCCCACGTGCCGGTGAGCGGCGTCGGCGTGGTGAGCGCGAACTCCCCCGACATTTCGTCGTCGTAGACGAACACCGTGCCCGTTCCCGTGACAGGGGCATCGCCCGCCACGGTGATCTCGGCGGAATAGCTGCCCGGCCCTTCGTAGGACCCTTGCGTCTTCATCGACAGGGCCGTGACCTTGGTGTCCTTGGCGGCGGTGAACGACACCTCGAACGACTCGCCGTCGACGACCGTCCCCGGTCCGGAACAGAGGGCCCCATTCGTGTCGGGGCTGATTTTGCCGGCCAACGCAGCCGGCGCGGTCACCGTCACCGTGAACGACTTCAAGGTGTCGCCCGCTTCCGCCCGTCGGCGGGCCAGTTCAGCTTCGGAGCTGGCCGCCGCAACGGCCAGGGGTCCTTCGCCCGCCGTGGCCGCCCCGCTGTCGGCCGCCGGGGCGTCCACCGCGGCAAACGTATCGACGACATCCTCAGACGAATTGGAGCAGGCGGTCGCGCCGAGGATCAACGCTCCGACCAAGGCCACGGTACGAAGCGCTGACGACCACCGAGAGCTAATCATCGCACCATTGTCGCCCAAAAACCCGCTGGTGGTTGATGCGTTCGGCCTACACAGGATTACCCGGGTCACGCCGATGCAAGAAGGCGTGTCGGCCACTCCCCCAGCTATTCCCCGACGACGTCGACGGGGCGACCTGGCTCTGCTCCTCACTGGGGCCGGCGGGGCGGTGAGTGCCGCCGTTGGATTGGCGCGGGTCGACACCAATCCCACCACCGCGGGCCTGCTGGTAGGCGGCGTTGCGCTGCCCTTTGCCGCCATGCTCACCGCATCCGCACGGTTGCACCATCGCGAGCGCCTGGCCGCGGACCGTGGTTCGATATTCGATGTCACCTCGTCGGACGTGGTTCTGATCGTGGAAAACGACGTGATCGTGCAGGCCGGCGGCGCCACCCTTCGCCTTCTCGGCTGCGACAGCGCAGCGTTGATCGGCGGCGATACGCGATCGGTCCTTCCCTTCGTGAACCCCGAGGATTTCGAACGACTCGTGCTCCGCGGATACACGGATCGACCCAAACCGGTCGTCGCCGAAAACGTCGCCCTGCACCTCCACGACGGGCGGCGACCCGTCGTTGATCTCGTCGTTCACCAGCCCGATGACCCTTCACTAAGCGGCACCCTCGTGCGCCTGATCGACGCCACCGACCGTCATCATCTCTTGGAACGTCTCGGCAACGTCGGTTCACTCGACCCAATCAGCGGACTGGCAAACCGGGAGAGGACCCTGGAGCTCGGTGCTGCCGCCCTCCATCGGGCCAAACGCACCGGCGAGCACTTGGCGGTGCTTGCCATCCACCTCGACGGTCTCACCGCCGTCGCGGACACCTTTGGCAGCCATGTCTCCGATGAGGTCATCCGGGTGAGCGCCGCCCGCCTGGCCACCGCACTGCGTTCCGAAGACATCCGCGGGCGACACAGCGATGACGTGTTCATTGCCCTCGCCGCCGGCATGGCCCAGGACATTGGCCGCGGCTACGCGGTGGATGTGGCCGACCGCGTCACCGAGTCCCTGGGCACGCCCATCTATTTCGACGGCCACGAACTGCAGCTTCGACCCTGGATCGGAGTGGCCCACCGCGCCCGCAGTTCAGGCAATCCGGAGATCGAAGAGCTCGTGAGCGAGGCCATCTTGGGAATGGAAGAAGTCCGCCGGGCGACTACACGGTGGACCGCCCTCGACAACCACCTCACCTGACGCCGCGTCGGCGATCCAACACGGTAGACCGCCCTCGACAACCACCTCACCTGAAAGGCCGCGCCTGAGCGTTACTCCTCCAGGTATTCCTTGAGGCGCTGGCTGCGTTGGGGATGACGGAGCTTGGCCAAGGTCTTCGTTTCGATCTGACGGATGCGCTCGCGAGTCACCTGGAACTCTTTGCCGACCTGCTCGAGGGTCCGCGGCTGACCGTCGTCGAGACCGAACCGGCGGCGCACAACCTCACGCTCACGTTCGTTCAGTTCTGACAGCGCCCGCTCCACGGCCTGGCGTCGAACCTTCTTGACTGCTTCTTCGGCCGGAGCAATGGCTGACTCATCCTCGATGAAGTCGCCAAGGGTGCTGCCGTCGTCTTCACCGACGGGCGACTCGAGCGACACCGGGTCGTAGGCCATGCGCTGCAACTCGCGCACTCGCTCGGCGCTCATGTCGATACGGAGACCGATCTCGGCCGTGCTCGGCTCCCGACCGAGTTCCTGGAGCATTTCGCGCTGGGTTCTCGTGACGAGGAGGATCACGTCGACCATGTGCACCGGGATACGGATGGTCCGGGCCTGATCAGCAATCGCCCGGGTGATGGCTTGACGGATCCACCAGGTTGCGTAGGTCGAGAATTTGAAACCCTTGGTGTGGTCGAACCGCTCAACGGCGCGCATGAGACCGAGGTTGCCCTCCTGAATCAGGTCCAGAAGGTTCATCCCCCGGCCGGCGTAACGCTTGGCGATGGACACGACGAGGCGAAGGTTGGCTTCGGTCAGGTCGTCCTTGGCCCGCGCACCGTCCTTCACCGCGCGGTCCAATTTGCGGCGTTCGGAGAACTCCAGCGAATCGACCGAACCGTCGGCAACCAGTTCTGCCAGTTTCGTTTCCGCAGCGATCCCGGCGGCGATGCGAATCGCCAGCGCCACCTCCCCTTCGGCGTTGAGGAGCGAGACGCGGCCGATCTCCCGGAGGTATTGACGGACGGGATCCGACGACGACGCGGAGCGTCCCATATAGGGGGAACGGAACCCTCCGTCGGTTGCGTCCTCAGCCGGACGCTTCTCCGCCGACCCATCTTCGGGGTAATCGCTCACTGTCGATGTCCCCAGGCCACGAGCCAGGGTACCAACAGCCCGAGCGCCTCCACCCGAATCCCCGCATCGGCGTCGCTCAGCCGACCGTGGAGCAGCTTCAAGTTGGCGATGGCGCTCACATCGACCCGGACATCGTCGACACCGGCGGCCGAGGCGGCGGCGAGATCGGCAATGGCTCGCGAGGTGGCATTGCCGACAATGCGAGACACGGCGTCTTCTGGTTCGTGGGTCGGCGCTTCGACGGCGAGTCGGAAGAGCACGTCGAGCGCGGCCGTATCGGCGGGGTCCCCACCTCGTTCGGCAACGAGTTCCGCCGCCGCCGGGAGGTCAGGTTCGACGACGGCCAGTTCGAACGCGGCCCGAAGCAACGGGTCGACGAACAGCACCCCGTCGAGCCAGGCCAGAACCCGGCCGGGATCGGCAACCACCCAGCGCAAGACTTCCAGCTCGGCCGACCGGGCTCGCTCTCCTGCGGCACGGGCCACTAGCGACGCCGACGACGCCCGGCCGGTCTGTCGGCCCGGTGTCCCCATCGAGCCTCGACGGGCCGGCGGTTGGTCTCGACGGTAGGCGCCACCCCGAGATGGTCCGGCACCATATCCGGGTGATCGTGGCCCCGCTGACCAGGCGTTCTCGCCGTCGTCGGCCAAGGAACCGAAGTGGGCGTCGTCTGGCGGAGGCGCTTCGGGGGGCTCGTTGGCAACGGCTCGACCCTCACCCGAAATCATTTCGGGTGACCCCGACTGCCTGTCCGGCCTATTCGGTCGATCCGCCCGAGCGGAGAGCGCGACCGGCGCATCGGGACGACCGGCAAAGGTGGCCTCACGCCCGTCACGGGTGGCGCGCACCGGGCCCGTGGGCCGTGATCGTCCGTTCGTGCTGGGCCTGGTCCGGGGCCCGGAGGCGGCGCCCGGGAGGTACTTGGTGGGGTCGGCAAGTACCGCCGACACCGTTTCCGACGAGACCTGACAACGGAGGGCGACATCGTTCAGGTACTGCTCTCGCACCATTGCGCTCGGGTGTTCGAACACGATGGCCACGGCCGATTCGAAGGCTCGCGCCCGGCCTTCGAGCGACGCCAGGTTCGACTTGGCGAGGAGGCGCTCCAGACGAAACCGCAAGAACGGCTGGGCGTCACGAACGGCCACCGCCAGGCGTTCGGGGTCGTGTTGGGCCAACTCGGCCGGATCCTCCCCCGGCGGGAGGGCGACCACGAACAGATCGATCTCGTACTTCCGCTCCCAGGCATAGAACTTTTCGGCGGCGTTTTGACCGGCCGCATCGGCGTCGTAGGCCAGCACGATCCGGCGGGCGAAGTTCTTGAGAATCTGGAAGTGCTCGTCGGCCAAGGCCGTGCCACACGTGGCCACGGCCCGGGGGAGACCGCTGCGATGGAAGGCAATCACGTCGGTATAGCCCTCGCAGACGATCACCTCGCCCTGTTCGACGATCTGGCTCTTGGCCCAGTTGAGTCCGTAGAGAACCCGGCTTTTCGAATAGAGCTTGGTTTCCGACGAGTTCTTGTACTTCGGTCCGTCGGCCTCGGGCATCTTGCGCCCACCGAAGGCAATGGGCTGACCCTGCGCGTCGAAGATCGGAAAGAGGATGCGGCTTTGGAAGAAGTCGTTGAGCTTGCCGATCTTGGACACGTAGCCAAGGCCGGTGTCTCGGGCCACGTCGGCGGGGAGATGCAAGGACTTACACAGCGTGTCCCAACCATCGGGCGCCCACCCGATCTTGAAGCGGGTGATGGCCTCGGCGTCGTAGCCCCGGCTTCGGAGATACTTCCGAGCAGGGGCCGCATCGGGCGCCGTCCGCAGCCGGTCGTGGTACCAATCAGCGGCCTGGGCCGTGGCCTCCAGGAGCTTGGTCCGTTTGATGCGATCCTTCGACGCCGCCTCGGAGTCGTAGCGCAACGTGATGTTCGCCTTGGTCGCCAACTTCTCCACGGCGCTGCTGAAATCAAGGTGTTCGAGCTCGCGGACGAACGTGATCACGTCGCCCTTGGCCTGACACCCGAAGCAGTAATAGGTGCCCTTCTCCGGACTGACGGAGAACGACGGCGACTTCTCACCGTGAAAGGGACACAGACCGCTGAAGTTCCGACCAACGCGCTTCAAGGCAACATGCTCGGAGATGACCGCGACCACGTCGGTCGCCGCCCTCACTCTCGCAATGTCTTCTTCGGCAATCCCCACGAGGTCAAGTATGCAACGAGGGGTACGACCGTCCGCTCGAACCCAACCCCGTGGGCCATGACGACTTGGTCTACTTCGTCGCCGGGTCCGACGATTTGCGGCGCACGCGGACGTCTCGAAGGTTGATCGGGCGTCCGGTCCCGGCATCGATCACGGTCGGCCGGATCGTCTGGCCCGTCTCCTTGTCGGCGAACCGTAGCGGGGCGCCTTCGCCCGACGGACCGTCGTCGAACATCCACCGGTCACCCCAGGTCCACATCACGGCCAACACGTCAAAGAACTCTCGCCCTTTGGTGGTCGGCCGGTACTCGTGACGGACCGGGTTGGTCTGATACGCCACGCGCTCGAGCATCCCGGCATCGACGAGACGATTCAGGCGTTGGGTGAGCGTGGTCCGGCTGACCCCGAGAAGGGCCTGGAACTGCTCGAACCGTTTGCAGCCGAACAAGGCCGAACGCATGACCATCGGCGTCCACCAGTCACCGAGCAGGTCGGTAGTGCGGGCGATCGGGCACTGGTCCTGATCGAAGCGGGTACGACGCATAGTGCGCCAACTGTACTGACTGCGCTAGACGGGGGCTAGACGACCAGGGCCTCGACGCGAGCCGGGACGTGTTTGTGGAAGGGCGTGCCGGCGATCGGGTCGCACCAGGCCGAGTCGGTGAGCTCATTGGGCGCCACACCCGACACGTTGTCAGACGTGCCGACGCCCATCCCGTTGGGCAGCGACATATGCCCAGCGCGCATACGGTCATTGATCTCGACGGTGACTTCGACCGAACCACGTCGAGTGCTCACCCGGGCGTGTCCGCCGTCGATGAGACCGAGCGACTCGGCGTCGGCCGGCGACACGCGAAGTGCTCCGTCGGCATCTTTCTTGCGCCACGTATTGTCCCGGAAGATCGTGTTGGCGGTAAACGAACGCCGCTCGCCGGCCGACAGGACAAACGGGAATTCTGGATCCGTCGGAGGACGCACGGCGTCTGTCGACAGCGACTCAAGCAGGGACCGCAGCTCCGGGATATCCAGATGGATCTTGCCGTCGTCGGTCGCAATTCGCTTCCAAGAATCGTCATATTCATCGATACAGAACGTGACTCCGTGGGCGCCGTTCAGGATGGCGTCGAACAGCTTCTCCCCCGGTTCAAGACCTTCGCCAGTGAAACCGGCGCGCGCCACGCCCGCCGGGTTTGCCTGCGCGCAGCGGTGAGCGGCGCCCCACAGCAGCGCCGCCGAGGCCATGCCGGCGGGAAGAGTCGGGCCGAGCGTGCGATAGAGAACGAGGGGGGCCATGGCGCCAAGTTCGGGATCGGCCGAAGTGGCGGCAAAGAAAGCCGCCGCATACGCGTCACGACCGAGTGCCGCCGCCTCGTGCAACGGGGCCAGCTTTTCGGCCGGAAGCGCGCCGAGGGCCTCGGCCAGGCGGGCGTGGATCTCCGGCTCCACCAGCGTTCCCGGTAGTGGGTCGAGCAGCGGCTGGCGAACATGAAATACGTTGGCCGGGAACTCGAAGTTGAAGAAGGTGGCCTCGGCCTTTTCGAACTGCGACGCCGCCGGAAGCACGTAGTGAGCCAAGCGCGCTGTTTCGGTCATCGCCACGTCGACGACGACGAGAAGCTCCAGCGCCTTCAGGGCTTCGCGCATCCGCTGACTGTCGGCGATCGAGTGAGCCGGGTTCCCGGACTCGACGAACATGGCCCGGTAGCGCTTGGGATGATCGGTCAGGATTTCGTCGGGCACCACGTTGCAAGGCACGAGTCCCGAGATAATACGTGCACCTACGACTGGGCTGACCTTTTCCCGATCACCGGACTTAGCTCCTCCGCCCCGAGCCAGCGCCACGATCGACGAAGGAACGTACTGTGCGCCCGGTTTGGCGAAGTTCCCGGTGAGCACCCACACCAGTTTCTCCAACCAGCTGACCAGGGTCGAATGCAGGTTCATCTGCACACCGAGATCCTCGAACACCGCCACGCTCTCGGCCGACGCAATGCGTCGTGCCGCGCGTCGGAGAAGGTCCTCGTCGACCCCGCACGCCAACGCAAACGTCGCTACGTGAACATTGTCAAGCGCGCGTACTACCTCGTCGGTACCCGTCACATGCTCGGCGACCCACGTTCGGTCGACGAGTCCTTCCTCCACGATGATCGCCCCGAGCGCAGCGAGGCACCAGGCATCGGTCCCCGGCTTGACCTGCAGGTGGAAGTCGGCGAGGTCGGCGGTCTCGGTCCGACGGGGATCGATCACGATCATCGACCGCCCTGGATCGGCGGCGATCTCCTTCAACGTCGTGCGGGCGTGAGGAAAGCCGTGGGACTGCCACGGGTTCTTGCCCACGAACATCGCCACTTCGCAATGCTTGAAGTCCGCTCGGGTAATGCCACCGAGCATGCGGCCGCTCACCCAGAACTCGCCGGTCTTTTCCTGCGCCAGCGCATTCGTTCGATACTTCAGACCGAGCGCCCGGAACGTGGCACCGCTATACCCTCCGCCGAGATGGTTGCCCTGGCCGCCACCGCCGTAGGCGAAGATCGTGTCGCCACCGTGGGTATCGCGAATCGACGCAAACCGAGCCGCCACTTCGGTGATGGCGGTGTCCCAATCGATGGCCTCGAAGGTACCGTCGGCGCGTCGGCGTAGCGGTGACGTGAGCCGCTCCGAGCCGTTCTGGTAGTGGTCCAGCCGCAACGCTTTCTCGCAGGTGTAGCCGGCCGAACCCGGATGCGCTTTGTCGCCGCGGATCCGTTCGAACCGACGGCTCGCCCCACCCCTGGTTGGCTCACCGAGTCGGACTTCGATGCCGCAGTTGGACTCACAGAGAATGCACGCCGTGGCCTTCCAGGGCTCCGACGACCGCTCGGTTCCGGAGACCGTGGCGTCGCTCAGGTGGGGCTCGGTCATCGTCATTTCGGGTCCTCCGAGGTAGTGGGTCCAACAAAGCTACGCACTGCGTCGAAGACCGACAAATCGCCTGGTAGTGACGATAAGGACAGGCCAAACGGTAAGTTGATTGCCAGTGAATCTGCACGAGGCCGCGGCCCTCCTCGACGTGCATTACCAGACGCTCTATCGGTGGGTACGCGACGGGTCGCTGCGAGCGACGAAGAGCGCCTCGAACGTCTACGAAATCACCAACGACGAGGTCGAACGTTTCGCCGCCGTTCGCTCCCAACCAACAACACCGACCAACCGGATTCACGTCCGCAGCTGGGAACACCACGTGGACCGGTTCCTCCATGCGTTGCTCGGAGGCGACGAACTCGCGGCCCGCACCACGATCGACCGTCTCTCCGACGGATCGGTTTCCATCGTCGAACTGTGCGAAAACATGATCGCTCCGTGTCTCGTGGAAATCGGCGACGCTGGCATGCGGGTATCACCTCGGTGGCCGAAGAGCACCGGGCCACGGCAATCTGTGAGCGGATCCTGGCGCGTCTCTCGCAACATCCTCGCGGGCGCCCCCGTGGAACGGTGGTCGTGACCACGGCCGTTGGCGAGCTCCACACGTTTCCTTCGCTGATGGCCGCACTGGCCCTTCGTGAAGACCGATGGAAGACCCACCATCTCGGAGGCAACGTTCCGATCGAAGATGTGATCACCCTCGTCGAAGGCGTTGATGCCGACCTGGTGGTCATCTCGGCCACCAACACCGACCTGGCCGGTTCGGTGCAGCTCCTCGACGAGGCGCTCACTCGGGTTGGCCGTCGGTCCTTGATCGGGTTGCCAGGTATGTCGCTGCAATTCCTCGTCGATCAAGCGCGTTTCCTGTCACGGAATCAGCCGAGCTGAGCTCTCCTCACCCGGCATCGCAGTCGTAGGTGATGGCGTCGTACGTGCCGACCGGGATGGACAGCGAGGTCGGGAGATTGCGGTAGTTCGCGACGCGCATCGTCGCGGGAGTCGCGAACGTCGTGCCCGAGGGCTCGAACTCGACGCCGTACATGGTGAGCGTCGATTCCGGGAGCGGCGCCGGGAAGTCCGCGCGCTGTCGGAGAGGCGTGATCTGGATGGGGACTGTGGTCGCAAGCGCGCCTGCGGGAACGACGAGCTGCACGAGTCCTTGCGAGTCCGTGGCCGTCCCGCCCGCCGGTCCGATGTTCGTGACGAGCGGATCGCGGGGGATGAGCCGCACCTCGCCGATGTCGAGAAGGCTGCCGACGTGGGCGTAGCCCTCGCGGTACGCGCGGATCGTGCCTGGCGAGTCGATGACCACGATCAGGCGATGCGGAGGCGAGCGAGCGGGCTCGGCGTCTGGGAACGCCGCGAGCTTCAGCTTGAAGGAGCCGTCCGACCCGATCGTGGCGAGGACGTCGCCGCGCGGCGCGCCGGCCGCGCGCTCGTCGTACACCGTGAAGGTCGCGGTCGTGATCGCCGCGCCGTCGCTGGAGACCGTTCGCCCGAGGATCGACGCCCGCGTCTCGAGAGCGGCTTCGTCGCCCACCGGCGTCGGATTGCACCCTGGGATGGCGACGTGAGTGACGCCGCCGGCGGCGGAGCAAGCGTCGAGTGTGCAGACGTCGCCGTCGTCGAGATTCGGCGGTGTGCCCGGGGCGCAGACGCCCGATGCGTTGCACGACTCGCTTCCGTTGCATGGATCGGAGTCCGAGCAGGTCGTGCCCGCCGGCCGCGGCGTGTGCGTGCACGCTCCGATCGCAGGATCGCACGCATCGACCACGCAGGGCTGATGCGAGCTGCAGTCGAGTGGGCTTCCGCCCGCGCAGCTCCCGGCCTGACACGTGGCTCCGAGGATGCATCCCCCGAGAGAGCATGCCGTACCGTCGGGCGCGGGCGA
>JANLQX010000249.1:0-20154 GCA_031368095.1 Actinomycetes bacterium
GAGCGGGCGGATATAGGCGGGCAGAAAGCCGGGATAGTCAAAGGCCCGGTTGAACCCACCGAGCTTTGCTTCGGCTCGGAGACTGTTGCCGTAGTCGAACACTTCGGCTCCACCGTCTTGGAAGCCGACCATCGCCGCGCAGTGCGCCGCCATGGACTCGCGTGAGCGTCGAATGAGTTCGGCCGGATTCTCTGCGCGCAGACGATCAGCCGCCTCTTGAGTGAGGTCGTTGGGGATGTAGGACAGCGGATCGTGCGCGCTCGTCTGGTCGGTCACGATGTCGGCCGGGAATCCCGCCGCCAAGAGACGCGGAAGCATGTCGGCGGCGTTGCCGACCACCCCGACCGACAGCGGACGACGTTCACGCTTCGCCTTCTCGCAGCGCGCCACGGCGTCGTCCAGGGAGTCCGCGATCTCGTCGAGATAGCGCGTCTCGACGCGGCGCTGCACTCGTGTCGGGTCCACGTCGATGCACAGCGCCACGCCATCGTTCATGGTCACCGCGAGCGGCTGCGCCCCACCCATGCCGCCAAGACCGGCGGTGAGCGTGATCGTCCCGGCCAGCGTGCCATGGAAGCGACGGCGAGCGATTTCGGCGAAGCACTCGTAGGTGCCCTGCAAAATGCCCTGCGTGCCGATATAGATCCACGACCCGGCCGTCATCTGGCCGTACATGGTGAGCCCGAGCTGCTCAAGGCGACGGAACTCGTCCCAGTTTCCCCATTCCGGTACCAGGTTCGAGTTGGCCAGAAGCACCCGGGGCGCCCACTCGTGCGTCCGAAACACCCCGACCGGCTTGCCCGACTGCACCAGCATCGTCTCATCGTCGGCCAAGGTCGTAAGTGTACGGACCATCGCGTCGAAGGCGTCCCACGACCGGGCGGCCCGACCGGTACCGCCATAGACCACAAGGTCGTCAGGACGCTCGGCAACCTCCGGATCGAGGTTATTCATGAGCATGCGCAGGGCCGCCTCCTGGCCCCACCCGCGGCACGTGATGGTAGAGCCGCGAGCGGCACGAACAGGGCGAGGACCGGAAGGCACAGGGTCAGCGTATTCCGACCGCGCCATTGCGTCGGAGTGGTCCCGCTGGACGTACTGCAGGCCTACTGCGGACCTACTGCGGACCGGCCGACAAGGGGAGTCGGTACTTCGGAGACTTGATCAGTCCTTCAATCGCCCGGAGCGAGTTCCACGGCCAGCCCGGCTCCAGGTAGGCATCGGCCGGGATCTGCTTGGCGATGAGGGCATGAATCGTCGGTACCTTCGACCAGTGGGCGCTCGGGCGGAAGTGGTGCGCCGAGTGGAAACCGAGGTTGCCGGTCCAGAAGTTGTAGAGCGGCGACAACACGTTGGTCGTGGCCCCCAACGCTGGATCGGTCGGTCGCTGGGAGTGATGGTCGTAGGTGGCCCAGGCGGTGCCGAACAACATCGCCAACGGCGTCACCACGAAGATCGCCGTCCCGGCAAACGGGCGGAGGTAGACCAGGAACGCCACGGCGGCGACCACCGGAATCAGCATTCGCTGAAAGGTCGCCCGGTATTTCGGATAGTTCTTGCCCGCTTTCCACGCTCGGTAGTACGCCGTGGCTCCCGTGACGAACGAGTATTCAATCCGTCCCATCGGCGACCCGCTCTTGCGCCGCCACCTCGACTCGTCGGCACTCTGGTCGAGATAGTTCTGATGGTGGCCAACCGTGTGGTGGAGAGTCCAGGTGTGGCTCGTGACTCCCGTTTGCAAGGCGTAGACCACCTCAAGTCCCCGATTCAGTAACCGGGAGTGGAAGGTGGGGAGATGCTGGTGGTGGTGGTTGAACGCACACGTCATCCCCTTCGGCAGCATTGACGCCACGCAGTACGCGGCGACCACGAACGGATTGTCGACGAACAGGCAGACGGCAAGATCGATGAGACCGATACCGAGGAACACCGCAACGCGCGGACGATCAGATGAGTACCGGAAAGCCGATGCCATAGAGCCCCAATTGTACGACCGACTCGGCCCAAACGGTGAGCGGGTGTCTGACCCCTTCGAACCGCTCGCATCACGAGGACGGCCCGGTAGCCTCCGGGGCGATGTCCGAGCCCCACCTTTCCGCTGCCCCGCCCGTCGCCGTATCCGCCTCTCTCGTTGTGCTGCACGGCCCCGGCGTGACGATCGAGCAGGTGGTCGACGTGGCCCGACACCACGCTGGCGTTGAACTGAGTTCGGACGCGGAAACTCGCATCGAGGCGGCTCGGGCCATCGTCGAGCGGCTCGCCGCCAACGAGGCGGTCTACGGGATCTCCACCGGCTTCGGGGCCCTCGCCAACGTGGCAATCCCACCCGAACGACGCGCCGATCTTCAGGTCGCCCTCGTCCGCTCGCATGCCGCGGGCATGGGTCCGCTGGTCGAAGAAGAAGTGGTCCGCGCACTTACCTTCCTTCGGGCACGGACACTTGCACTCGGGGCGAGCGGAGCACGCGTGGTCACGGCGCAAGGGCTGGTCGATCTCGTCAACAACGGGATCGCTCCGCACGTGCACGAGCATGGGTCCCTCGGGGCCAGCGGCGATCTCGCTCCCCTCGCCCACGTGGCGCTCGCCCTCATCGGTGAGGGAACCGTTGAACACCACGGCACGACCAAGCCGGCGGCCGACGCACTGGCCGATGCCGGGCTCCACCCGCTCGTCCTGGCCGAAAAGGAGGGGCTCGCCCTGACCAACGGGACCGACGGCATTCTCGGCATGCTGTGTCTCGCCGTTCACGACGCCCGCTCCCTCCTGACCCACGCCGATATCGCATGCGCGCTTACCGTTGAAGCACTCCTGGCAACGGACCGCGCCTACGCCGCCGACCTCCAGGAGCTGCGACCCCATCCCGGTCAGGCCACGAGTGCCACCAACCTTCGGGCGCTGCTCGCTGGATCGGAAATCGTTGCTAGTCACCGGCACAACGACAGTCGGGTACAGGACGCCTATTCCATTCGCTGCACGCCGCAAGTCCACGGCGCCGCCCGCGACACGCTGACCTTCGTCGTCCAAACCGTCGAACGTGAACTAGCGGCGGCAATCGACAACCCGATGGTGATGCCCGATGGGAGAGTGGAGTCCGGGGGCAACTTCCACGGCGCTCCGCTCGGCTACGCCGCCGACTTCCTCGCCATTGCCCTGACCGACGTGAGCGCAATAAGTGAGCGACGGATGGACCGCATGCTCGACCGCACGAGGTCCCATGGTCTTTCTCCGTTCCTCGCCGACGATCCGGGCGTGGACTCCGGCCTCATGATCGGTCACTACACCGCCGCTGCCATGCTGAGCGAGAACCGTCGGCTGTCACATCCCGCCAGTACCGACTCCGCGCCCACGTCCGGGATGCAGGAAGATCACGTATCGATGGCGTGGGGGGCCGCCCGCAAACTTCGTCTCGTGATCGACAACCTGCGACGCATCCTCGCCGTTGAATGCGTGATCGCGGCACGCGGCATCGATGCCCGGTCCCCACTCACTCCCGCCGCCGGGACGGGGGCGGCTCACGCGGTCATTCGCGCGCACATCGCTGGAATTGGACCTGATCGATTCCTGGCCCCGGAACTAGCGATGGCTGAGCGCCTGCTGCGCGACGGTGTGCTGCACGACGCCGTTGCGGCGGCGATCGGTCCGCTCGCCTGACGCAAAACCGGAGGGACGGCCAAGCCGGACCCCTACGATGAACCGCCGTGTTTCCAGTCGCCGGACCGTGCGGTTCCTTCCTATGACGGCGGCCCCCCTCTCCGCCAGTCGGCGGACAGTCCGGTCCCTGCAGATGACGGCGGCCGCGTTGTCGTCGGGCTATGGCGTGATGTTTGCCGTTCTGGCCAAGATCCGCGACGCCTACAGCATCTCCGAGACCATGCTCGGCGTGATTGTGGGGGCGGGATTCTTTGCCTCGTTCGCGGCCCAGATCCTCCTGGCTCCTCTCGCCGACCGCGGCCACGCCCGACTGCTGCTGTTGGGTGGACTGGCCGCCAACTTCGTCGGCCTCCTGGTCGTGGCATTGGCGTCGCGTTCCACCGAGTTCGTACTCGGCCGCAGCCTGATGGGTCTCGGCATCGGCGCCGCCTATCCGGCCCTGCGCCGCAGCATTGCCGTGGCCGACCCCGACAACGTGGGCAAGAACCTGGGCGGGATGATGTCGGCCGACGTCGTCGGCTTTCTCATGGGACCGGCGATTGCCGCCATCCTCGTCGGCCACATCGGTATTCGTTGGCCGTTCGTGATCGCCGCCGCATTCTCGGCGATCTTCCTACCCATCACCTGGCGCATCACGTTTGGCCCCGTTGACCCTGTCGCCGGCGACCAGCCTCGCCTTGCCATTGGGCTGCTTCGACATCGGTGGATGCAAGCGGCCGTGGCCTACGGACTGGCGTTCTTCGTGATGATCGGTATCTTCGACGCGCTCTGGGCCGTTCGGATCGACGACCTCCACGGCGCGTACTTCTACGTCACGCTTGGCATCATCGTGTTCGCCGCGCCAATGGTCTTCCTGGCCGAACGCGGTGGCGCGTGGGTCGAGAGAAACGGGCCGTACCGAACCGGCGGGCTCGGCCTCTGCGTGGGCGCCGCCTGTCTGTGCCTCTACGGACTGGTGCCCGTTCCGTGGATGCTGATCGTCGTCGGCCTCATTCACGCCACCAATGACGGCATGACCGCGTCCAGCATCCCGGTGGCCGTAAACCTCGCTGCTCCCCCCGAGCAGCTGGCCGGGGCGCAAGGCCTCGTCGGTGCGCTCCAGGTGCTTTTCGGGGGCATCGCCGCCATGTCGGCCGGGGCCGTCTACGACCGTTTCGGTCCCGTCGTCACCTACCTCGGCGGTTCCGTTGCCATGTCGGTCATGATCGCTTTCGGGTGGCTCCGCGCCGGCGACCTCCGGACCCTTCGCAAACTGCCGGAGCCGACCGGAGTGTTGAGCCGCGTTGCGGTTTCCACCTGACCTGCGGCAGTGTTGGTCCTTGCGACCTGTGCGACCTGACGGAAGAACATGGCCATGAGCAGCCTGATCGGGCGCCAACCGGAGCAACGACAGCTGGCGGCGGCCCTCGAACGGGCGGCGGCCAAAACCTCAAGCACCATCGTCATCGAGGGTGAGCCTGGCATCGGAAAGACGAGACTTCGCGAAGACATCAGAGATCGGGCTCTGGCCCAGGGCTGGGTCGTCCTCGATTGTCGGTGCGCTGAATTCGACGGCGATCGACCATTCGTTCCGGTCATTGCCGCCCTCGAGGAACTCGGTGACCGCCTGGGCGACGAGGTGCCCACCGAGATCACCGACGGCTTGGCCCTCTTCCGGGCCACGGCGTCGATCACCCCCGACGAAACCGCACACCACAATCGAGCCGAATCTCAGGGTGACCGGATTGTCCGTCTCATCGTCGAGGGCCTCCATGAGGTGGCACGGACGAGATCGTTGTTGGTGCTGTTCGACGACGCGCACTGGATCGACGAGGCCTCCGCGCGGGTCCTTTGGGACATGGTTCGCCGTCGACCTATGACCGCTTTGTTGACCGTCGCCACCTTCCGGCCGTCCACCCGCGAAAACGTACTGGCCCTTCGGCGCGCGCTCGACTCGCACGGAGCGTCCAACATCCACCTCGGGTCGCTGAGCCCAACGGACACCCTCGAGCTGGCATCGGAGGTCCTCGGTGGACCGGTCGGGCCCGAAGCCGCACTCCTGCTGCGGGACGCGGGCGGGAATCCGCTGTTCATCACCGAGTTGCTCAAGGGCGTCTCCGAGGTGGAACGAGGGGAGGCAGATCCTCAGCTCGGCCGGGTCCCGCCATCACTCGTCTCGCTCGTGTCGAGGCGCTTCCTGGCCTTTCCCGAGTCGACCCGTGACCTGCTTTTCGACGCCGCCCTGCTCGGACTGACGGTCGACGTCAAGATCCTCGCCCTGGCCCACAACGTCGACATCACCCTCCTTCTCGCCCGTCTCGAACCCGCCTTCGAGCAAAGGATCCTCGTGACCCGCGACGGTGTTCTTGGATTTCAGCATGCCGTCGTCCAGGCCATCGTTGCCGACTCGCGGCCCGATGCCTCACGTCGTCTCCGACATCGCGATCTCGCTGAACGTCTGAGTGCCGTCAAGGTTCCGGCATCGATGGTGGCCGAACATCACTGGAAGAGTTCGCCGTTCCACCACGTCGACGCCCACCTGTGGATGCAGCGAGCAGCCGACGAGGTTCGGCCGCTCTCCCTCGAAGCCGCTCTGACCTGGCTGGAACGAGCCCTGGCCTGCCTTCCCGACGGGCATCCCAGACTCGACATTCAGATGGAGATCGCCAAGCACCTTGTGCTCGTCGGCCGACTTTCGGAAGCCGAAGCGATCTGTTCGATGTCGGGTGACACGAACACCGTTGATGATGAGGTCCGCCGACGATTGACGCTCATTGCGCTCACCACGATGGCCGGTCGCACCCGACAGGACGAAGCCATGGCGCACGTCGATTGGCTGATCGCGCATTACGACCCGAGGGATCCCCAACAGGTCGAAATGCTCGGATGGAAAGCCCTGCTGCTGGTGTACCGGGGGGACCTCGACGAAGCCGAACGAGTCGCCCGACGCGGCCTCGAGATGGAGGTTTGGGCCAACCCCACGTTCATGGTCAGTCGACCGCACGAAGCACTCGGCGTCGTTGCTCTGCTCCGCGGTGACCTCGAACGTGCCCTGGAGCACACCGCCCGAGCCACCGAGACCTACGAACACCACGAAAACGTTTTCACCACCATCATGACGCCGCACTTTTCCCGGTCCATGGCGTTGATCTCGTCTCGACCGTTGCCAGAAGTCATCGCCGTGATCGAACAGGGCTACCAATCGTGCGACCGCGCTGGGCACGCGCTGGCGCGACTCCATCTCGACCCGATCATGGCTATCGCGCACTTTGCCGGAGGTGATGTGGATGTTGCCCGAACCCTGACCGACCGAGTACTCGGTCGCGCCGACGATTGGCGGACCGGAGGCATTTCCCTCCCCACGATCACCGGTCTGGCGGCGTATCTCGCCCTCCTTCGAGGCGATGCCGACACCGCTCGTCATCTCGCCGCCACGGCGTTCGACGAACTGCTCTCCGGAGGAGCACAGGCCGGAAGCGCCGACTTTGCGGTGTTCTGTCTGGCCAAAGTCGCCGAAGCGGACGGAGATGTGGACCGCGCCCGCGAGCTGCTCGTCGGCGTGTGGGAGCTCTTCGCCAAGAACGCGTCGCTCTTCACCATTGCTCCCGACCTTGTTCGCCTCACGGCCGTTTCGGATCCGGTGTTCGCCGCCGACGTTGTCGACCGCGCCGAGCAACGAGCCGAACGAAGTGGGGCAGCAATGGACCGGGCCAACGCCCTCGCCTGTCGAGGTCACCTGCGGCGCGATCCTGTTCTTCTCGAGCAAGCCGCCCAGGCGTGGGAGGAACTTCAGTGGACGATGGGTGCCACCCTCATCCGTGATTCGATTGTCCATCACTACCCTGACAGGGTTTCATCGGTTGAACTCTCCGAAATCATTCGCGTCGTTCTCGCCGCGTGGGAACTCATGGAACTCCCTCGTCCCGTCGAGCTCATAAGGGCACGACACCCCCGGATCGCGAAATCCACGCGGTCAACGCGACCGTCGCACGGCGCCGGTTCACTCAGTCAGGCCGAGCGCACCGTGGCCCGGCTCGTGGCCGAAGGGCTGACCAACAAGGAAATCGCGCAACGACTCTTCGTGTCTCACCGAACCGTCGATACCCACGTGAGCCATGCCCTCGCAAAACTCAGCCTGTCGTCTCGCGTGCAACTCGCCGGCCTCGTAACGAAGGAACTGGTGTGATCACTCGTTGCCCGGCTACGGTCTCGCTCGTGGCCGGGCCGATCGCCCTTTTCGAGTCTCCAACAACAACGGAACCCGTGGCATCGAACCGGAAGAACGAAGTCAGGTAACTCACAACGCCTCCCGTTTGAAACGTGAGTTCGCTCACGCAACTGCAGGGTGTCGGACCCGGCCACACTTTCCACGTAAACACCAAGACGGGATATGCATGAGCCTGCACGCCGGGTACGCCGCCGTTCTTGCTATTGACCAGCGCGTCATCGATGGAGCACTCAAGGCAATCCGTCCGACGATCGCACAACTGGTCCGAATTGTTCAGGCCGCACCGGACAGCCGGATTCGTCATGACGCCTACATCGACGAACCTTCCGTCAGCATCGTCGACGGCGAGATTCAGGTGTTTCTCCGGGCGTGGGGTGACATCTCATACCGCCTCGACGATGGAACCATCGAGAGTCGCCTGACGCAATGGATCTTTCACTTGGCCTGTCAGCCCGGTGTGTCGATCCAACGCGTTGCGGACGATGAGTCGAAACCTGTCGTTGCCTCGCTCATCATCGGACTGACGGACTGGACGATCCGCGCCCTCGACATCACCGCGTTGGCCGGCGGTCCATTCAGTACCGAAGCGTTGGCGGCCATTGACAAGTATTCACGACTCCTCACATTCGTCCTGGGCGGCATTAGCGGGGTGCTCCCTTCGGTGGAACTCGGGTTCCTCGGCGATCTGCCAAGGGACCCGTCGGCCACCCCAACATTGGTCCTTCGCGATGGCGCCGCCCTCATCGGCATCGACGTGACGTCGACGGCACTGACGACGAGAGGAGATCCGGCCGCCCTCGTTCCTCTGCCTGAGGACCTCGGCGTCGTTTTTCACCCCGACGCCGTGCCGCTCGTGTTCAGCGAGATCGAGAAGAGCATCAGCCGGGCGGCGTCGGACAACGACGCCTCGCTTCGTTCGTTCACCCTGGAACTCGCCAATGGAGCCATGCACATCTCCGGAGTGATCGAAAAGACCGGCGGCAGTGTGTCGTTCGCATTCGATGCCGTGCCGCATCTCAGCGACAACAACTTCTGGTTCAGCGCCGAACGCGTGCAAACCGACGGTCACCTTGCCTGGTGGTCGGTCGTGGTGGGGATCGCCACACTGGGTATCGGTATCGCCGTTGGCAAATTGCGACTGCTTTGGGCAACGGCTGACTTCAACGCCGGCCTTGGCTCGCTTGGCCCAAGGTCCAGCGTGCGTCGACGCGAAGTGATCGTTCGCCCCGGCGCCGCTCCGATTGACATTCGCATCGATCGTGCCGACATCACCACGGACCAAATGATGTTCGCACTGTCCTTCGCGCCGCTCCTCCCGCCGGGCTCGGTGTACGTCTTCGGCTCAGTCAGCGTTTCCGGGGCCGCCACGTTTCAGGTCAACCTTCCATGGGGTTTGGCGCTGCCGATCAACCCCGAGTCCGCCAGCGACCATCGCTCGATCGCCGATCCACTCCTGAGGATCCGGTGGACCCTTCGGCGGACCGACACCGGTCGCGTGATCTTCGTTGAAGACAGCCGCGTCAGTAATCATCTTGAACGCGAAATCGGAGGACCGGAACTCCCCCTTTCCGCGACCGACGAGTTCGAAGTCCATATCCGCGTCTATCGACCTCTCGGGGTTTTCGTGGGGGAGTTCCTGTCGGTAACCATCCCGTTCTCGGCGGTGGATTTCGTGGATCGCAGCCACCCGTTCGTTCGCTGGACGCACTTCGTACGCGTGCCGATGGTCGAGCGACTGCCGGGAGGACTGCCGGGAGGATCTCGGCGCGTCCTCGGCCGTCCTGTCCGCGAGCGCCGGTCGGCGATCCATCGAACCCATCCGACGCTGCGTTGCCGCATGCTCTCGGCCATCGAACTCCTCAGACCGGAGGAAGACGCGCTGGCCGACGTCGTGGTCCCGCGCGATCGCATCGAGTATCTGGACGTGCTCCCGTTTCCGGAGGACCAAATCCTGGCGAGGCGAGCGGAACTCTGCGACTACTGCTTCTTCGGTGGACCAGACAAGAGCATCCTTCGCACGTGAGGGGCTGATCGGCACGGTACTCGGGAACCCACCAAGGATCAGTGATCTCACGGATGACTTTGGCGTTGGTCGTCGTCACGCTGCAGGCATGATCAGAATTGCTCTTCGAGACCTTCAGTGGCGCAGTCGCCGGGTGGCTATCGCCGTCGTCGGCGCGTCGCTTGTACTCGCCCTTGCTCTCGTCATGTCCGGACTGTCCGCCGGATTCGACAACGAATCGGCCCGGACCGTATCGCTCGCTCGTGCCACCGGTTGGGTCGTTGACGCTGGCGGGACGGGTCCGTTTCTCCAGCCGTCACCGCTTGCCGAGACCACTGTTGCGGCGATTGTCGACCAGGTCAGCGACGACCACGCCGCACCGATCGTGTTCGGGCGACAAAGCATTCGCCGCAGCAACCGGACGGTGATCGGCGAGCACGAACACGTGAATCTCGTGGGCGCCCTCCCGGGGAGACTCGGTTCACCGCAGGTGCGGTCGGGTCGAACGATCCGAGGAGCGCACGACGCAGTCGTCGACGACAGCCTCGGCCTACGCCCCGGCGCCGACATCATCCTTGGCACGACTGGATTCACCGTCGTCGGGACGGTGCACGGTGCCCGCCTACTGGCGGGCGTGCCCAACGTGTACGTCACGCTGGCCTCGGCCCAGACCATGACTTTTCGGGGACAGCGTCTCGCTACCGCCGTCGTCGTGGATCGCCGCATCACACCGCCCGCCGGAACCCGGATTCTTTCCAACGAGGAAGCGAAACATGACGGGCTTCGACCGGTCGTGAATGCCCAAAAGACCATCGGGATGGTTCGTTCGCTGCTGTGGTTTGTGGCCGCGCTCATTGTCGGTTCCGTCATGTATCTCTCCGTTCTCGAACGGACCAAAGACGTTGCCGTTCTCAAGGGCATGGGAGCCCGCTCCGTATCGTTGGCCGGAAGCGTTTCCCTGCAGGCCGCGGTGCTCGGTCTCGGCGCCTCCGTTCTGGGGGCCGCCATCGCCCTGCTCATCGCGCCACTCTTCCCACTCTCGGCGGAGATCCCACCGACGGCGGTGGCGACTCTCCCTCTCGTCGCCGTCGCCGTCGGCGTGATGGCCAGCCTCGGTGCGGCACGACGCTTGTTCTCCATCCAACCCGCCCTTGCTTTCGGGAGCTGATCCACCATGTCCACTACCTCCGTCGAACCAATCCTCGATGTTCGTCAATCAATCGTTGCCGGGGGTCGCGACATTCACGTCGTCGACCTCACCATTTCCTATGTACGCGGATCAACACGGGTTGTGCCCGTCTCCGGGTTGACGTTCTATGCACCCTCGTCACGTATCACTGCACTAGTCGGCCGATCGGGCTCGGGCAAGACGTCGATCCTGAGCAGCATCGCAGGATTGCTCCGCCCGCAATTGGGAACGGTCTGGCTGGGCGGTATCGATGTAAGTGCACTCCGAGGTCGTGACCTCGACAGCTATCGACGTCGACACGTAGGAGTGGTGCATCAGGGTTACAACCTGATCCCCAGTCTTAACGCCGTCGAAAACGTCAGTGTCCCCCTGACCCTCATCGGAATGAGCCGACGTGATGCCCGAACTCGCGCCGGAGCGATCCTCGATCGGCTGGGTCTTGCCGACGTTCAGAGCCACCGGCCGCACCAACTTTCGGGCGGGCAGCAGCAGCGTGTCGCCGTGGCACGAGCGCTGGCGCCCGGTCCGTCGGTCGTTCTTGCCGATGAGCCGACGTCGAACCTCGATGGCTCATCGGTGGCCGAGGTCCGCGACTTGTTCCGTTCCATCGCCGACGACGGCTGCACCGTCATCCTCTCCACCCACGATGATCGACTTCTCTCGCTCGTCGACCAGACCATCCACCTCGGCAGTTAGCGCGTTCGGCGACGACGGCTTCGAGCACGAAGGTTGCTCGGGCGCAGCGCCAAGTCTTCTGCGGTGCGATCGTCGTCTTCGGCCGGCGGGAGAACCCGCCAGAAGGTCAGGCCCCGCGTGTACTTCATGGTCCTCGTTTGCTTGACCACACCCCCGCCATCTCGTCCGCTGTTGGGTGACGCGTTGCCTTCTATCGTGACGACACGACCATCAGCCAAGACATCAATCACGATGCCCGTATGACCGGGGCCGTGGTCACCGCGGACGAAGTGGAAGAACACATCGCCAGGTCGCGGACGCGAAAAAAGCTCGCCCCGTTTGTACGCCTCATCACGCCCGAACTGGCAATACGCGTAGCCCGAAGCGCCCTTCTTCCCTCCGATGTTGTTTGGCAAAGGATGACCAGACTGGGCGAACGTCCACGACACAAATTCCGCACACCAGAACACCCCATTCGCCCCAAACCATGCGCCGTAGTCCTGGCGATTTGTGGCACTCTCTCGCACCCCAACCTGGCTGGCCGCCGTGCGCAGCACATCGTTCACCGAGTCACCGTCCGACGCAAGACCACCATGCAACTGTTGGGGCCAGGGATAGCCCGTTGCCAAGCGAGCGTCGTCGGTCGGAACCGTTGGCCGAGCGAGGGACACGCCGCCCGGCGCGTCGGCGGCGCCAAGTCGACGGGCCACGGTCGCCACCGAGCCGCTCAATCGACGAGCATGCTCGGCCAGGACAAACGCCGACGACGAGTAGGGGGCAGCGCGCCCGCTACCGAGGCGTCGCCCCGCTCCCTGGAGGGCAAGCGCATCGCCCTCAAGAGCGTTGGAGAGCTCGAGAAGATGCCGCGGCAAGGCGGCGACACGGCTGGACACGCCACCATCGTGTCAGGACCACCAGGCCCGAGGCGACCCGCGGCGTTCCGGCGCGGTGTCAGCGAGGTTCGCCCATAAAAATCGGTTCCGCCCGCCACTTCTCAGCCATGTCTTCGTTCTGAATCCGCTCCTGCAACAACACGATTCCTTCAAGCAGGGCTTCGGGCCGGGGTGGGCAACCGGGCACGTAGACATCGACCGGGATGATCTGGTCGACACCTTTGGTCACCGAGTAGCTGTCCCAGTAGGGACCGCCGCAGTTGGCGCACGAACCCATGGAGATCACGTACTTCGGTTCGGGCATCTGATCGTAGAGACGCTTGATGGCCGGAGCCATCTTGTCGGTCACCGTGCCCGAAATGCAGACAAGGTCGGCTTGACGGGGCGATGCCGGGAACGGGATGACACCAAGGCGCATCACGTCGTAGCGAGGAGAGCCGAAGGCCGCACCCATCTCGATGGCGCAGCATGCCAGTCCCCACTGGTAACACCAGAGCGAATATTTACGGCTGTAGTTCAGCAGTGTGGTTAACGGCTTCACCGGACCTTTGGACTTGAAGAAGCCGTTCTCGACTAGACCCACCGGAGGACGCCCTTTCGCCATGCGTAGACAAGGCCGAGGAGGAGAATAAACACGAAAATGCCCATCTCGATTAAGCCAAATACTCCGAAGAGCTCGAGACGAAGGGCCCACGGGAACAAGAACACCGCTTCAACGTCGAACATCACGAACAGCAGTGCGTAGAGGTAGTACCGGATCTGGCTCTGTGACCATCCGGCGCCAACCGGATCGACGCCCGACTCGTAGGCCACAAGTTTGGACGCCGATGGATTCTTGGGCCGAACGAGTCGAGAGAGCGACAGCGTGCCGCCCACGAGAACGAAGGCGGCGCCCGCCAAGAAGATGACGGTGAGATAGGAGCGGAGGTAGTCCGACACGGGGTCCAATCCTACCGTGAGGACGTGGCGACGAACGAAGCGGAACGGCCGAACATCAGCGGAGCAACGCCCGGTCGGCGAAGTCGATCAGCATCTGGGGGGCGATACCAATAGCGATCGTGAGCGCAAAGGCGAATGCAATCGTGAGTTGGGTGGCGATCGGCATACGGATCTGAGCGACGACGTCGGCAGTGTCGGCAGCGTCGGCGGTATTGGCGGTGGACGACTCGTCGTGATCGTCGCTTCCGGCCCACATTCTTAGGATGACCCGGAGGTAGAAGAACGCCCCGATGACCGAGACCAGCATGGCGATGATAGCGATGGCGTAGGAATGGGCGTCGGCCGCAGCGCGGATGACACCGAACTTCGAGATGAACCCCGACGTGGCCGGTATACCGGCTTGGGCCAGAAGAAACACCGTAAGTGACACGGCCAGGAACGGCGAGCGACGCGCCAGTCCGTTGTAGTCGTCGAGCGAGTGGGCGGCGTCGCCTCGGCCGCCAACCACCGTGATCACCGCGAAGGTGCCCAGCACGATGACGGCATAGGCAAAGAGGTAGACGAGCGCTCCGGACAGCCCCGCCGCGTTCGCCGCCTGCAGCCCGATCAGGATGAATCCGGCATGGCTGATCGACGAGTACGCCAGCATGCGCTTCACGTCGGTCTGGACCACGGCCAGCACCGCCCCGAGCAGCATCGACGCCACGGAAAGGACCCACACAATGGGCTGCCAGTCGAGGCGCTGGGTGGCCAGACCAGTGAGCATGACCCGCAAGAGCGCCGAGAACCCAGCCGCCTTGGCCGCCGCCGCCATGAATCCGGTGACCGGCGACGGTGAGCCCTGGTACACGTCGGGCGTCCACATATGAAACGGCACGGCCGCAACTTTGAAGCCGAGACCGACGAGCATCAGCGACAAACCGGCGAGGAGCAGGCCGTTGCTGAAGACGATGTTGTTGGTGAGGTACTTCGCGATCTCGGTGAGGTTGGTCGAGCCGGTGGCCCCGTAGGTGAGCGCGATTCCGTAGAGAAACACCGCCGATGAGAACCCGCCGAGAACGAAGTACTTGAGGGCGGCTTCCTGCGACTCAGCTCGCCGAAGGTGCGAGCCGGCCAGAACGTAGAGCGAGATCGAGAGGATTTCAAGACCCAGGAACAACACGATGAGGTCGTTGGCCGAAGCCATGACGACGCCGCCCGATGCCGACAGCAACATCAGAACGAAGACCTCAGGCCCTTCGAGACCCTCACGCAGGAGGTACCCGTCGAGGACCAACGTGGCCATGATGACGGCGCCGACGGCAACGACCGTGAAGAACACGCTGAACCCGTCGACGTGCAATGCGTCGACGAGCACGGAGGTGGCGCGTGCATGGTTGACACGATCCCAGAGCGGGAAGGTGAACGCTCCAGCGGTGAGGGCGGTGCCGACAGTGAACCAGGTAGAGAAACCTCGGACCCACTTGGTGTGCTTCGCCAACGACGCAATCACGATGAGTACGAGTGCGCCGGCGATCAGCACCACGGCGGGGGAGATGGCGATCCAGTCGACCTTCGGAGTGGCCAACTTGGTGGCCAACGCCGACGAGGTGTCGGCGGCGCCATCGGCGGCTTGGGCGAGCAGGCTCATTTCCCCTCCTCCTCGTTCGACACGGCCACAATTGCGCCACGGTTGGCCGCCACCGCTGGTTCGCGTCGATCGGTCTTCGACTCCACGTGGCGGATCAGTGCCTTCACCGACGGGTCGATGCGATCGAGGAAGGGCTTCGGATAGACACCCATGATCACAATGACGATCACGAACGGCACGATCGTGATCCGCTCGCGAAGCGTCAGGTCATGAATTTGCGACGCGTTGGCTTCGTCGGGTTCTCCGTGGAAGGTGCGCTGGTACGCCCACAAAAGATAGAGGGCAGCGAGGATCACGCCGCTGGCCGCAACGACGGCCCACCAGCGATGGTCGACGAACGTTCCGACGAGGATCATGAACTCACCGACGAACCCGTTGAGTCCCGGCACCCCGATCGAAGAAAGCATCACGATGGTGAACATTCCGGCCATGACCGGCGCCACTTTTTGGATGCCCTTGAGGTCGGCGATCAGGCGGGTGTGGCGGCGTTCGTAGATCCAGCCCACGAGAAGGAACAGGGCGCCGGTGGACACGCCGTGGTTGATCATCTGGAGGACGCTGCCCGACAGCGACTGCGTGGTGAGGGCGTAGGTCCCCAGCACGATGAAGCCGAGGTGGGCCACCGATGAGTAGGCGACGAGGCGCTTCAGGTCCTTCTGCACCACGGCGGTGAGCGCGCCGTAGAGGATGCCAATCACGCCGAGCGTGAGCATGACGGGACCGAACCACGACGACGCCTCGGGGAACAGGTAGATCCCAAAGCGGATCAAGCCATAGGTACCCATCTTGAGCATGACTCCGGCGAGGATGACAGAACCGGCGGTGGGTGCCTCAGTGTGCGCGTCGGGAAGCCAGGTATGGAGTGGGAAGACGGGCACCTTGATGGCGAACGCCGCAGCGAACGCCAGGAACAACCAGCGTGCCGTGTCTTTCGACAATCCCGCATCGGCCAGCTTGGTGATGTCGAAGGTGAGTTCACCGATGTTCTTGCGGGCGAGGAACGCCAGCGTGACCATGGCCACGAGCATGAGGCCCGATCCAACCATCGTGTAGAGGAAGAACTTGGTGGCGGCGTACGTCTTATTGCCGTGACCCCAACCGCCGATGAGGAAGTACATCGGCACCAGCACGACTTCGAACATCACGAAGAAAAGGAAGAGGTCAAGCGACAGGAACACGCCCATCACACCGGCTTCGAGGAGCAGTATCCAGGCGGTATAGGCCTTGCGGTTGTGGCGTTCGTCGGGACCCAGCAGGGCGAGCGGAAACAGAAATCCGGTCAGGACCACGAGCCACAGAGAAATGCCGTCGACGCCAAGATGCCACGACGAACCGAACGAGCGGATCCACTCGTGATTCGATACGAACTGGAAGCTTGCTTGGCGCTTGTCGAAGGCCAACATCAGCCAGCCCGAGAGCGCGCCGGTGGCCGCGGTGAACAGCAGACCGATCGGCAGCACGAGTTCATTGACGCGGGCGCTCGGCAGGAACATCACCACGAGCGCACCGATCCCCGGAAGAACGACGAGCATGCTCAGGAGCGGGAACGAGACCGCCGAGGTGGCAGCTTCGGTGGCGGCAAAGATCATCGAGGTCGCCATCAGAGTGCCGTCCGGACGAGGGCCCACACCAGCAGGGCCACGAGCCCGCCGGCGATACCGAGAGCCGAGGAGCGGACATAGCCGTTCTGCAGACGGCGCAGCTGGGTACCGCCGCCCCGCACCAGCGTGGCCATTCCGTTGACGGCGCCATCGATCACGCGCCGATCAACGACGAAGGCGAGGAATTCGCTCAGCTTTCGACCCGGCTTTTCGATGATCGTGGAATACAGAGCGTCAACCCCGTAGGCCCGCTTCAGGAGAGGGATCTCGAGCTGCGCCTGGGCTGCTGGTGTGGTTCGACGCAGCCACTGCGAGGCGCCCAGGGCAATGCCGGCGAGCCCGCAGAGGGTGGCGATGATGGCGAGCGTGAGCTTCGTTCCGCTGGCAACCGAAGCGTGTTCGCCGACGAAGGCGTGCATCTTGGTCCCCGGGATGAACGACTCGTCGAGCCAGCGTTCCAGCTTGCTCGCCAGGCCCTTCCCACCAAACGGCTGATTGATAAGTCCACCTACGATTGAGAGTCCGGCGAGAACGGCGAGTGGCAGCAGCATCAGCACGGGCGACTCGTGAGGTGAGTGTCCGCCAGCATCGTGTCCATGGTTCTCGTCACCATGACCGTGCGCCGCGCCGCCGAATCGTTCCTTACCGAAGAACACCAACACGATTTGGCGAGTCATGTAATACGCCGTGAGTAACGCAGTCACCAGACCAACGACCCACAGCGCCTTATTGTGCTGATAGGCGTCGAGAAGGATCTCGTCTTTAGACCAGAACCCGGCAAACGGAGGAACGCCGGCGATAGCTACCCACCCCATGAGGAACGTGCCGGTGGTGAACGGCATCCACTTCTTCAAGTTCCCCATCCACTTCATGTTCTGCTCATCGGCAACCACGCCGTGCATGCCGTGGATAACTGAGCCAGCAGCGAGGAACATCAACGCCTTGAAGAAGGCATGGGTGACCATATGGAAGATCGCCGCGACATTACCGCCCACGCCGACGGCCAAGAACATGTAGCCGAGCTGGCTGATCGTGGAATAGGCAAGAACACGTTTGATGTCGTCTTGCGCCGTGGCGATGGTGGCGGCAAACAACGCCGTCAGCGCACCGACCCACGCAATGATCGTGAGCACCCCAGGGGCCAGTTCAAGAAGGGGATGGACGCGCACCATCAGGTACACGCCAGCGGTGACCATGGTGGCGGCATGGATAAGCGCCGACACCGGAGTGGGGCCCTCCATGGCGTCGGGAAGCCACACATAGAGCGGCAGCTGGGCCGACTTTCCACACGCGCCGACGAACAGCAGCAGGCAGATTGCGGTGGCGGTGGACTTGGCGATGCCGTTCGTTTCGATCGAGCGGAAAACGGCGTGGTACTGCAGCGAGCCGGTCTGATTGAAGATTAAGAACATGGCCCCCATCAGGCCAAAGTCGCCGATGCGGTTCACCACGAACGCCTTTTTGCCGGCCGAAGCCGCCGACGGTCGCTCGAACCAGAAACTGATCAACAGATACGAGCAGGCGCCCACGCCTTCCCACCCGAGGAACATCAGCACGAAGTTGTCGGCGAGCACCAGCATCAGCATCGAGAACACGAACAGGTTCAGATACGTGAAGAAGCGCGGGAAACGAAGATCGCCGTGCATATAGCCAATGGCAAAGACGTGGATCAGGGTGGCGATACCGGTGACGAACATGACCATCGTCATCGACAGCGGGTTGACGAGCAACGCGACGTCGACACCGAGCGACGGCAACCACGACCACAGGACCTTCGTGTACGCCCGCTCCTCCGCTGATTTGGAGGCGAGATCGGTAAAGACCGCCACCGCAGTAAGGAAGGAGCCGCCAACCATGGCGGTCGCCAGCCAGCCACTGAGTGGCTCGCCGATGCGCTTGCCCAGCAGCAGAAGGACAACGAAGCCGAACAGCGGCAGGGCCGGGACGATCCAGATGAAAGAAAGCACGCTTACTTCTCAGCCCTTCAGAAGCACGGCACTGTCGGCCGTGGCACCGATCTTGCGTCGACGGAAGATGGACACGACGATGCCGAGCCCGACAACCACCTCCGCGGCGGCGACGACCATGATGAAGAACACGACGACCTGACCACCGATGTCATTGAGCATTCGGGCGAACGTGACGAAGGTGAGGTTCACGGCGTTGAGCATGAGCTCGATGCACATGAACATCACCAGCACGTTGCGACGCAACAGAAGACCGACGATCCCAATGGTGAACAGCACGGCGGCAACGGCGAGGAACCATCCACCGCCCACCGAAGTCGGACCCTTCGGTCCCTTCCCAACGAGGACGGCTCCTTGCGCGAGGATTCCCCTCATCCGGTGAGCTCGGCGGACTGGAGGCGCGGCTTGCGGGCAAGGAGCACGGCACCGACGACGGCAATGACTAACAACACCGAAGTGATTTCAAAAGCAAAGACGTAGCGGGTGAACACCGAGTCGGCAATCTTCTCGACGTTGGTGCCCGGCCCATCGGCCGCTCCGGCCGTGGACGTGGCGCCGATCGTGAGGTGCACCTGGGAGAGGGCCAGGAGCAGCCCGAGCGCGGCGACGCCGATCACGGCCGCCGCCGGACGCTGCCCGCGCAACGGTTCGGTCGCCAAATCGGACTCGGTTCGGTCGACGCCCAAGAGCATGATCACGAACAGGAACAACACCACCACGGCACCCGCGTAGACGATGATCTGGACAATGGCGAGGAAGTGGGCCGCCTGAGCGACGAAGAGCACGGCGACCCCGAACAACGTGAGTACCAGTGAGAGCGCAGCGTGCACCGGGTTAGGGAGGGTGACGACGCCGATCGCTCCAGAAAGCGCAATGAGGGTGCCGGCGAGAAAGACGATCCAGTCGACCATGGCTCAGTGATGTCCGCCGCTGGCCGGCTTGGCTTTTGCGGACGCTGGTGCCTTTGCCGCGAGACGGGCGGTACGCTCGGCAACTTCGACGTCTTGGCCAGGTTCAGCGGCGCGCACTCCGGCCCCAAGATCTCCGGACCACAGTGGACGCCCCCGAAACGATGCATCGCCGCCGGGCGAGGTAGCGCGCATCCAGCCGGAGATCGGTGACTCGGCCCCGCGAGCGTCTTCCCAGGGTTGGACCTTGGGGCGACCGTCGTTGCCGACGACCAACTCTGCCTTGGTGTAGATCGCGTCGCGGCGATTGGTGAAGGCGAACTCGAAGATCTTCGATTCGGTGATCGCCTCGGTTGGGCAGGCCTCTACGCACAGGTCGCAATGGATACAGCGGAGGTAGTTGATCTCGTAGACGTAGCCGAATCGCTCACCTGGCGACGTGGGGTTCATCGGGTCGTTGTCGGCGCCGCGCACGTAGATGCACTTGGCCGG
>JANLQX010000256.1:0-7516 GCA_031368095.1 Actinomycetes bacterium
GGCTCCAAGTGAAGGGACGGGGGTCGTGCGGATGGTGGGCGACTGGTTGGGTGGTTGGCCCCGACGCCACCCACCCACACTGACGCCAACCATCCAACGGTTGCGTCAAGCGACTGCGGCCGCAGTCGAGGTCGGCGGTAACGTCGAGGTCACCATGAATGTGAAAGCCCTGAATCCGAAGCGATCCCACGGGCGCCGGTTGTGCGGACCAGCCATCGTCGTTGCCGTTCTCGGACTGGTAAGCGTGAAGACGGCTGGAGCGGCAACGCCAGTTGGACCGAAGGTTGGCGACCACTGGCATATGGCCTTCGGCGTGTGGAACTGCGGGGTTTGGGAGCCATCGATTGCACCCGGAGAATACCCGCTCGGCATCCATACCCATGGCGACGGGCTAATTCATATTCATCCATTTACGGACGAAGCAACCGGGCCCAAGGCCACGCTCGGTGTCTTCTTCGACGTGTCAAAGATTGCGGTTACCTCAAAGGCGGTCACGCTGCCGAAGAAGACACTGACGGCAGGGACGACGTGTCGCGGATCGAAGGCGGTCGTGCGGACTCTGCTGTGGGCAACGAAAAAGGCGTCCACACCGACCGTCGTGCCGGGCGATGCGGCGAAACTGCCGCTGCTTGACCAAGAAATCGTCGTTGTTGCGTTCGGCCCCGCCGACGCCAAGGTCGGCCTTCCCCCTTCGGCGGCGGAACTCGACGATCCGGCCGACCTTCCGCCACCACCGTTGAGCGCGGCGGACCTGAAGACGATGCCGGCGCCTCCGAAGGTTGTGCCTCTCGTGGTCACCAAGGGCACCCCGTCGTCGACGCTCAAGATCACCGATCGCACCGTTGGCACTGGCGACGTCGTGACCAGGGGCTCGCGTCCGTATGTGCGCTTTGTTCTGTATCTCTGGCGGACCGGGGAGAAGCTCGACTCGTCGTCGTGGGAACCCGGCGCGCAGCCGTTGGCGCTCAGTCGATTGGGCAAGGGACGATTGCTTCCCGGTATCGAAAAGGGCGTAGTCGGAATGAAGGTCGGGGGGTTGCGGGAGATCGTGATTCCGCCGGTCGATGGGTTCGGGTCGGAAGGGTCGCCACCCGTGCTCGGAACCGACACCATGGTCATGGTGATGCAACTCGTTGCCGTCTCCAAATAAGCGCGCGTACCAATCGTGGAATGGTCAGAAATCGTACGTACACGAAGGATGGTGCGCGACTTCACTGATGAACCGATCGACGACGGCGAGCTACGCACCATTCTCGACGCTGCCCGTCGGACTCCTTCGGCCGGGTTCACCCAGGGATTTGACTGGGTCGTGCTCACCGGTCCGGCGCAGACGAGCGTGTTCTGGAACTGCACCCTGCCGACGGACGAGCGCGCCGGATTTCGATGGCCGGGTCTCCTGCGCGCTCCGGTCATCGTGTTACCACTTGCTGACCGACAGGCCTACGTGGACCGTTACTCCGAGCCGGACAAGGCTCACTCCGGTCTGGGCGAAGGAGTCGACCGGTGGCCGGTGCCGTACTGGGACGTTGACGCCGGCATGGCGTCGATGGCGCTTCTCTACGCCGTGGTCGACGCCGGTCTCGGTGCCCTGTTCTTCGGGATCTTCCGCAACGAGGCCCAGCTCCTCACCGACCTTGGCGTGCCTGCGGGCCTACGCCCGGTCGGCGCCATTGCCATCGGTCATCCGACCGAGGAAGCCAAACGGTCACGCCCAGAAGGCAGCCCCTCACGTCGAGTCCGTCGGCCATTGGACGAGATGATCCACCGCGGCCGTTGGTGACGGTAAGGACAGCTGGTCAACCGGTACGCAGATCGACCACGACGCCATAGTGATCCGACGGAACGATGTCGTTGACCGGTTCGGAACCCAGTATGCGCGCTGACAGTGCGACACCAACACCCTTGGGTCTCGGCCACGACACCAGCACGTAGTCAAGTCGACGGTTGGGCCAGGTCGCATCGGCGAGGTGCGGGTTCGACCGCGACCAGGTGTGTCCGGGGGATCCATCACCGGCGACCTCCCACGAATCGGTGAGTACCAGGCCCCGTTCCGCCGGAGCGCAACGGCCGGTGAGCATCCGGATTTCATCGCTGTCGGGCACGGCATTGAGATCGCCACCGATAATCACCGGAAAGGCGGTGTCCGGGTCAGACCGTCGACGGACGATCTCACCGCAGAGTTGCGTCGCTTGCGCAACGCGGGTGGCGGAACGATCGAAACGGTGCTCGAAATGGGTGGATAGTGCGGTGATGACTCCGTGCGGCGAATCGATCACCGTCACCAACATCGTGCGTGGCGTTCGCTCGCCCTTTGCGTCGGTGAGCGCAACAGTTTCCGAGGCAAGAATTGGCCAGCGGGAAAGCACCGCATTTCCGAACGACTGACCGCGCCAAAAGATCGACGCCGTGCGGGCCCGATGGACCTCAAGGGCATCGCCGAGGAGATCGACTTGATCGTGACCACCCTCGTCGGCCCAGACTTCCTGAAGACAGACAATGTCGGCTTCCGAGGAGCGAAGAGTGGCGATGATCGCCTGGTGCCGCCGTTCGTGTTCACCGAATCGGTGGCCGAGATTCCACGTTGCGACTCGAACGACCACGGCTCGATCGTAGAGGGCCAAGGCGCCCGACCGGTAGCGTAGAGGGGTGCTTGAGATTACCGAGGTAACGAAGGACTTCGGCGATCTGGTCGCCCTGGAAGGGGTCACCTTTTCGGCCAAGGCGGGAGAAACGATTGCTCTGGTCGGCCACAATGGCGCCGGGAAGAGCACGCTGTTGCGCATCGTCAGCGGGCTTCTGGAACCGACTTCGGGCATCATCGCGATCGGCGGCAACGAACCGGGATCGATCGAGGCGAGGGCGGCCACGTCGTACCTACCGGACAATCCGGTTCTGTACGACGACCTGAGCGTGATCGAGCATCTTGAATACGTCGCCCGACTTCATGACCGTGACGACTGGGAAGAGCGCGCCTGGGAGCTCCTCAACCGGTTCGGTCTCGAGCATCGAGCGGACGATCTTCCGGCCACGTTCAGTCGCGGCTTGCGGCAGAAGGCGGCGTTGTCGGTTGGCTTCGTCCGCCCCTTCGACCTTCTGCTCGTCGATGAGCCGTTCGTTGGCCTCGACGCAACCGGACGCGACGCTCTGGTCGAGATCCTCACCGAGTCGGCGGAGGGCGGAGCCGCCGTGGTGGTGTCGACCCACGAGCTCGGATTTTTGGAGCGAGCATCGCGATGCATTGTGTTGCGTGACGGCGTGATCGTGCACGACGGAGCCCTCACCGCTGACGTTGCCCGCGAGCTCGTTTCGTGAGCTCGGTCGATATCGTTTCCCCCGTCGAGGTTGGAACGGGCCTCGTTGCGCTCCGCGAACTTCGTCGGGCCCGCAAGGCCAACCGACTTCAAGGTTTGCCGTGGGGCGAGACGCTGTACCGGGTCTATCTGATCGTTGTCGGCGTCGGTGGGATCGTGTGGTGGCTGGCCACGATCTTGGGTGACCGCCAGGTTTCGGCGACGGCCGTGGCTGATGTCCGCCGCGTTGGACCGTCGGTCATCGGCCTGGTTCTGGCTGCTGTGTTTGGCAACGCGCTACGTTCCGGGGCGCGGGGCGCAGCCCTCACCATCGAGCCGGCCGACGTCTCTCATGTCCTGGCCGCGCCGTTGTCGCGGGCGCGCGTCCTGCGCCGTCCGGCCGTGCACTCGTTGCGTCGTGGTGCCTTCACCGCGATTCTGGTGGGGTTCAGCGGGGGAGCGCTCACGTCCCCGTTTCTCCCCGGCGGACCATTTCGGTGGACGGTGCTCGGGGCGGTCGTTGCCGGTCTGCTCGGCCTGTCGGCGTCGGCGGTCGCCCTCATTGCGGGCGGACGACGACTCTCTTCGCGCGTGGCGCTGGCGGTTAGTGCCGCCCTTCTCGCCTGGTCCGTTGCCGACGTGGTCACGGAGAGGCGTACGTCGCCTCTTTCGTTCGTCGGGGCGTCGATGATTCTGCCGTTGCGTTCTCCGCCGAAGGTTGCGTCGATGAGCGCGTTGGGGGTCGCACTCGGTTGCCTCGCTCTCGTCGTGCTGGCGCTCGTCGGGCTTGGTGGCGTGGGCGTCGAGGCGGCCGAACGTCGAGCGAGGCTGGTCAGCCAACTGCGCTTTGCCGTGTCGACGCAGGACTTGCGAGCAGTGGTCCTGCTCCGTCGACAACTTGCGTCCGAGCGAGCCCGTCGTCGTCCGTGGTTCCGGGTGAAGGGCCAATCCGGACCGGGCGGTGCGGTGGTAACTCGTGGGCTTCGGAGCATGGCGCGATGGCCGGTGGCGCGAGCGAGTCGGGTCGTGATCCTCGCCGCCGTCGCCGGTGTGTCGCTCCGGTTGTCCTACGAGGGAACGCTTCCCCTCGTTCTCATAAGCGCGCTTTGTTTCTTTGTGATGGGCCTCGACCTTGTTGAGCCGCTCGCCCAGGACGCCGACCGCCCTGACCTCCTCAAGTCCTTCCCTCGTCATCGTGGACGGATGGCCAACCGCCAACTCATCGTTCCCGCCGTCGCCGCCGCCGTCTTCGGCCTGATCGCCGGTGGCGCGGCCGTCGCCACGGGTCTCTTCGCTGCGTCCACCGTCGGCCAGAGCGGGGAAACGGCGCTTGCCGTCTTTGTTGCTGCGCTCTGTGGAGCCATCACCGGCACGCTGGCCGCCGCCGTCAATGCCGCCCAAGGCCCACCATCGCTCGGCACGATGCTGTCTACGCCGGAACTGGCCTTCATGCGAACCTCGCTTCCCTTCATCATCACGATCATCGGAACCGTCGGTCCGTTGCTGTCGGCCCGGATTGCTGCCCTCAATGCCAAGACTCCGTCGGTCTACCCGGGCGTGGTCCGCGGCATTCTGATCGTCGCCATAGTGTCCTACGGGATCGTCCTCTGGATCACTGACGGCGGAATCCGCGAACCCAAGTAGCGCGGCCCCAACCCGCCACAGCCGGCTCGTGTTGGCGCTCCGCTCCGCCGCAGTCGGCGACGCCCGTCGACGCAAAGCCAACGTTGGTGATGCCTTCTTGGAGCCCGAATTGGAATCCGGTTGAGATCGACGAAGTCGGTCTCCTCGACGCCATCGCCGACTGCGCCGCGGCCATCGCCATGATCGACGAGGGCCGCGATTCGGTGGTCCCTTTCGTCGTTCGCGCCCGTGACGGATGGGAAGGACCGGCGAGGGTGGATTTCGACGACGACTACGCATCGCTTGAGCGCCACGCCGATGCTGTGGTCGCCGAACTTCGTCAGGCGGCGCTTGGAATCCAACGTGAGATCGCGGAGGCTCACGAGGAACAGGCCCGTCGGTGGGCCGATCAGGACCGTTGGCGTCAGGAGAAGTCGGCCGAGGACCTTCGGGATCAACAGGCTCGCGAACAGGCGGCGCGTGACCAGGCCGACGCGCGTTGACGGAAGCGTTTAGCGGAGGCGCTCCACCACCCAGTCGATGCAGTTCGTAAGCGCACGTACATCAGCGGGGTCGACGCTCGGGAACGTGGCGATCCGTAGCTGGTTTCGTCCGAGCTTTCGATAGCTGTCCGTATCGACAATGCCGTTGGCCCGAAGCACGGTACTTACGGCTATGGCATCAACACCGTCAAGATCGATGGTGGCCACCACCCCCGAACGGTCGGAAGCATTCACCACAAATGGCGTGGCAAACGAACGTGCCATGGCCCAGTCGTAGAGATGCCCGGACGATTCGCCGCATCGTGCGGACGCCCACGCCAAACCGCCGTTGCTGTTGATCCAGTCGACCTGCTCGGCGGCGAGGAAGATGGTGGCCAGCGCCGGGGTGTTGTACGTCTGGTTCTTGGTGGAGTTGTCCAGGGCGATCGTGAGGTCCATTGACGCTGGAACCCAGCGCTTCGTGGCGGAGATTCGGGCGATACGGTCCAACGCTCGCGGAGACGCCAAAGCAATCCACAGTCCACCGTCGGAGGCCAGACACTTTTGTGGCGCAAAGTAATACACGTCGAACTGGCTGGCGTGGACGTCAAGTCCGCCGGCCGCGCTGGTGGCGTCCACGAGCACGACCTGGGCATCATCGGCCCCAACGGGCCGGGTGATGGTCGTGGCCACGCCGGTCGATGTTTCGTTGTGGGTGAGGCAGTACGCGTCGACGCCATCGTTGCCGTAGGTGCGGGCGATGGCATGCGCGGCCGTGCCAGGCGGCGCAGTGATGACCTCAGGTGCGGCGAGAAAAGGGGCGGCGGCACTTGCTTCGGCGAACTTCGACGAGAACTCACCGAACACGAGGTGTTGCGACCGCTCCTCGATCAGACCGAACGTGGCGATGTCCCAGAACGCCGTCGAGCCACCGTTGCCGAGAAGAACCTCATAGCCATCGGGGAGCGAGAACAAACTTCGTAGACCGGTCCGCAGTCTTCCTACCTGGTCCTTCACCGTGTTCTGACGATGGCTGGTGCCGAGGAACGTGGGTCCCGTGGCGGCCAGCGCGGCGAGAGCTTCCGGTCGAATCTTCGACGGGCCGCAGCCAAAGCGTCCGTCAACGGGGAGAAGATCGGTCGGGATGCGGAGGTCGGAAGTGGAAGACACGGCCGACGAGCCTAGGGACGACCCACCCAACGTTTCGTCAACACTGCTGGCCGACGCGTGACCGGAGGCACGCCACCCGGTCGGGACATCGAACGGAACGTCAATCCAAGCAACGCCTAGCGTGAGAGGCCCTGTGGCACGCATCCTGGTAACTGAATCCATCGCCGACGGAGGCCTCGATCGCCTTCGGAAGGCGGGACACACCGTCGATGTCCGGGAGGGTCTGACTCCCGCCGAATTGAACGAGGCGATTGTCGGGGCGAACGCTCTCATCATCCGCTCGGCGACGAAGGTCACGGCGGAATTGCTGGAGCACGCCGACGTGCTCGCGGTTGTCGGCCGGGCTGGCATCGGCCTCGACAACGTCGACGTTCCGGCGGCCACCCGCCGCGGCGTCATGGTCGTCAACGCTCCACAGTCCAACGTCGTCTCGGCCGCCGAGCAGGCCATGGCACTGTTGCTCTCGTCGGCCCGAAACGTTCCCCAAGCGCACAATGCGTTGAAGAACGGCAAATGGGAACGGACGAAATGGGAGGGTGTTGAACTCCACGGGAAGACCATCTCGATCATCGGCCTCGGCCGGGTCGGCGCGCTCGTCGCTGAACGTTGCGCGGCGTTTGGGATGCGGGTCATCGCCTTTGATCCGTTCATCTCCCATGACCGTGCGACGGCCCTCGGCACCGAGCTACTCACGCTGGAGGAGTGCGTTCGCCAGAGCGACTTCATGTCGGTCCATCTTCCGAAGACCAAGGAAACCAACGGGATCATTGGCGCCGCCATGCTCACTCTGGCCAAGCCTGATCTCCGGATCATCAACACGGCGCGTGGTGGCATTGTCGACGAGACAGCGTTGTTCGACGCCCTCTCGTCGGGCCGCATCGCGGGCGCCGGCCTCGACGTGTTCTCCGAGGAGCCGTGCACCGACTCCCCGTTGTTCACCCTTCCCAACGT
>JANLQX010000272.1:0-7178 GCA_031368095.1 Actinomycetes bacterium
CTCTCGCAGTCGCACGTTCTTCTTGGCGCGCCGACCGAGGAGGAACTGCGTCGCATCATCTCGGTGCCGGCGATGGCGGCCGGTCTCACCATCGAGCGAGGACTCGAGGACGAGATCATCGACGATGTTCTCGGTGAGGCCGGCGCATTGCCCCTCCTCTCGCACGCCCTGACCCAGACGTGGCTGCGACGTGACGAGAACGTGTTGACGCGCGCTGCATACCGACACGTCGGTGGTGTCCGCGGCGCGATTGCCCGCACCGCCGAGGAGCTGTGGGTCTCGCTTCCCCCCGTTCGGCAGGACGCGACACGAACGATCCTCGTCCGCTTGGCGGCCCCCGGGTCAACAACCCTTGACTCGGCGCGCCGTGTCTCGACCACGGAACTGGTGGCGTCAGGAGACGGCGACGGCGAGGCGGCGTTGCGGGGTTTGGTGGACGCCCGGCTCGTTACTGTCGACAGCGGTACGGCGGAGATCGCCCACGAAGCGGTGTTTCGTGAATGGCCTCGTCTCCGTCGCTGGGTCCAAGAAAGTCGAGACGCCTTCCGAGTACTCGGCCAGTTGCGGACGAGTGCGGCGGCGTGGCGGGAACAGAATGACGATTCGGGGCTCTACCACGGGGCCCGGCTGCAGGCGGTCCTTGAGGTCGTCGGCGTTCTCGAAGGCGCCGGCCCTGCGGCCCTGCCCCTGGACGTGACATCGCAGGCGTTCCTCGACGCCAGCGTCGATGCCGCCAAGCGTCAGGAGACCGAACGAGCCTCGCAGGTGGCCCGGGAGCGTCGAGCGAATCGTCGACTTCGGGTGCTGTTGTCGACGGCGGTCGCGCTCCTAGCGGTGTCGGTGGCCGCCGGCACGTTCGCCGTCCGACAGCGAGACCGCGTGAGTACCGAACGACGTACCGCCGATGCCAGGCGCCTCGCCGCCGTGGCCGCCGACGTGCGCTCCGATCGATTGGACCTTGCCATCCTGCTCTCGGTCGAAGCCCTGAGTCTCCACGACGATCTCGACACAAGGGGCGCCCTCTTTGCCTCGTTAAACGCCCAGCCAGGCCTTCTCAAGTACCTGTACGTCAACGATTCTATCGTCGACATCGCGGTGGATCCGAGTGGTCAGTTGGCGGCGTTTCCGGGTGATAACGGTGACCTTGACATCTGGGATATCGGGCACGGTGAACCGGTTCGGCTTCGAACGGTTCATCTGGGCAAAGTCGGCGAACATGTCGCACCGCTGCGCATCCGGTTCGTCAACAACGGGCGAATACTTGTCGGTGATTCCGCAGGTGGTGTGCATATCATCGACGCCGCGACAGGTACATCACTTGTCGAATCGCGAGATCTCGCCGATGGTGCCGTCACGACGGTTGCGCTAAGCACGAACGGCTCAATGATCGCCAGTAGCGGTGACGACGCCTTGATACACATCAACGATGCCCGCACCGGGTTATCCCTTCGACCGCCGTTGACGGGTCACGAAGACGCCGTCCAGTTCGTCGAGTTCAGGCCCGACGGCCGTGTCCTGGCAAGCGGGAGTGCCGATGGAAGTGTGCGCTTCTGGGACACCGCGAGCTGGGCATTGATCGGTGAACCGATGACGTTTGACGACGGTGTCTGGGCGTTGTCGTGGCTTCCCGGCATGAAGGCCTTCGTCGTCGCGTCGGACTTGAGTGTGCAGTTCTTCGATGCGGCCAGTCGCCGACCGATCAGCCCGCAGATCCTGGCGCACGATGGCGCCACCTACCGGATGCAGCTCATCGAGGGAGGACAAACGCTGGTGACGTCTGGCGAGGACGGAAACATCAGGTTCTGGGATACGGCCACCTATCGGCCGAATCGTCCGGCCCTGCGCGCCCACGCCGCCGGTGCGCGGATGGACATTGCGGAGCGGGCAAACCGGATGGTAAGCGCAAGTGACGACGGCACCATTGCGGTGTGGGACCTTCGCGGGGCGTCGCCCGTGGCCACCCCGATCTCCACCAAGCCCGAGGGTCGCACGCAGGTGGTCACCACGCCCGATGGCCGAATATTCACCGCCGATCGCGCTGGCATCGTCCGGACATGGGACGAACGAGGCCGGAACGTAGGAGATGGCATACAAGTCAGTTCGGTACCAATTGTCGAGCTTTCACTGTCACGATTAGCGACACGAGCGGCGGTGGCCCGAGCCGATGGCAAGGCGCAGGTGTTCGAATTCCCGTCGGGCCGCGCCGTGACCCCGCTGCTCGACGTGGGCCGCCACGATGCCGTGGTCGCCCTCAGCCCGAAGGGCGGCGATCTCATTACCAGCCAGACGAATGACGAATGCGGGTCGTGTTTTGCCAGGTACGACCTCTCACAAACCCCGCCGACCGGGAGCCTGCTGCGTTTTCCCGGCCTGCGGAACAAGGAGCGCACCGTCGCCAACGTCGCCATGTTCGACCCTACCGGTGCGCGGTTCGCGACGGGAACGCGCAGCGGTTGGGTTGACGGGTGGGACACGTCGTCGGGCGCCTACCGGTGGTCGGCAGGGTTTCCGCGCGGTATCCGGTCGCTGGCGTACTCGCCCGACGGGACCCGTCTCGCCGTGGGGGCCAACGCCGGCTTGCTGGTCATCCTCGACGCCAAGACGGGAAAGAAGTTGCAACAGCTTCGCGGTCACCGCGGCCCGATCGTCGGCATGGCATTTTCACCTGATGGCACGCTGGTCGCCTCGGAAAGCTCGCAGGACCACACTTTGCGGATCTGGCGTCTCGACCTGGGACTCACCGTGGGTCGTCCGGCGTGGCTGGGCGTTGACGGTGTTGCATCGCTCGGGTGGACCGACGAGGGCCGCAAAGTCGTTGCTCCGCACTTCCTCGCCGGCGCCATGCTCTTCGACATCGATCCGAAACGTATGAGTCGGGCCGCGTGTGGACTCGCTCGACGAAACCTCACCCGTGAGGAGTGGCGGCAGTACTTCGGGACAAAGCCCTATCGTCCGACGTGTCCGGCCTATTCAATGGGCGTCTGATCATCCTCATCGTGATTCAAGAAATGGACGAAATCCGACTCCCATCGTTTGCCCTTCATCCGACGAGGAGCGCTGATGCATTGGTGGCCGAGCATCGGACCGTGCTCAACGGAACGAGGCGGGAGATGACCGTTGGACTCGAACGGCGGCGGCGAGAATTGGAACGGGCGCTGCATGACGGTGCCCAACAGCAGCTCCTCGCCCTTCGGTTCGAGATTCTCCGCATCATCGCGGCGTCGGAGCGGGGTGACGGGGACTGGGACGTTGCGGTGGCCGGTGTCGTCGCTCGCCTCGATGGGGCCATGGAGGACCTTGGCCGTCTGGCCTCGGGGCAACGGCCTCGGGCGCTCGATGCGGGCAACCTGGTGGCCGCGCTCCGCGAGCTGGCAGCGATTTCGGGAGCGACAACCGATGTCTACGCGCCGCCGCTTGTGGTCGTGGACGAGGCGAGCGCGGAGGTGATTGCTTTTGTGGTCAGCGAAGCGCTTGCCAACGCGCAACAGCACAGCAACGCATCTCGATGTTCAGTCACCGTGGTGCCGAGCAATGACGGTGTGCGAGTCGACGTCGCCGACGACGGTCGGGGCGGTGCATCCATTGTTCCCGGCCGGGGAATCGACGGGTTACGCAGACGGGCCGAAGCACTCGGCGGGCACCTCGAGGTGTTCTCCGACGAAGCCGGCACACTCGTCCGCCTCCGTCTCCCGCAGCCAAAGGGTTCACGCCAAACGATCGACCTGACGTCACTGGCGCCCTCGGCGACACCGGAGGAGGCCATTCGTACCCTTCGTGGCGTGCTCGGTGATGAGACCGCCGACCTCTGGTTCCGGTGCAACGCTGATGCCCGCGACGACGACAAGAACGACGATTCCTGGCGGACCGAGCACGGCGTTCTTCTCGACATTGGAGCAATCGAGGGGAGCGGATTCGATGGCGGACTCGGGCGGCGATTGGTTCGACTCATTGATGGTGATCGTGCGTTCGCTCTCGTGGCGACCAACGCCGGGATCGAGCACGTGGCCCGCACATGTCGGGATAATTTCGCCATGCTTCTCGACGCCAGGGAACGGGCGCAGGCCTCGGCGACCCTCGCACGACTGCGCGAGGAACACAACCGCATCGCACGGAGGTCACAGAGCTTCGAAGACGCGTTGCGCCGCAGACTCACCGACCGGCCTCGCGAAGAACTCTTGTCAGCACGCGCATGCCTGACTGGTCAAGACCGGCGCCACCTCGCCGCCGATCATGTTGCCAATGCCACGGAACTCTTGCGGGAGATCGTCCGGAGGCTGCGCGTCACCGATAGCGACTGGAGCGGTGGGACCCTCACCTCGACGCTCGAACGTATCGCTCGGCGGGCGCGTGTCCGTCTCGAACTCGATGCCGACGATCTCGACAATGAGGCGGCCAGCACCCTTATCGAACGAGTGGCCGAAGAGGTCATGCTCGACTCCCCGGCACGAGCGGAGATCATTCTGCGGGTGCGGGTCCACCGCCGGCGGGTGACGCTTACCGTTGCGTTGCCGCGCCTGCCGTCGCCGGTCGCAATCGCGCTGCTCGAGGAACTCGCCCTATCGTCGGGATCGGCCCTCACGTTTCGTCCGCACCCCGACGGGGTTCGACTTGCACTGGAGGTTCCGTGCGTGTTGTGATCGCCGACGACGCGCCGCTGGTGCGTCGGGGCATCGCCGGCCTTCTTGAGAAGAATGGCGTCGATGTTGTTGCCGAGGTCGGCGACGCCGTCGAGTTACATGCCGCGGTGATGGCCGTGCGGCCGGACGTGGCGGTCATCGACATCCGGATGCCGCCGACTCACACCGACGAAGGCGTGCGTGCTGCGCAGCGGATCCGCCGTGATGCGCCGGAGGTCGGCGTGCTCCTGCTCAGCCAGTATGTGGACGTAGCACTCGCTCTTCGGATCCTCGAGTCCAACGCCCGAGGCACCGGATATCTGCTGAAGGAACGGGTCACCGACGAGGCCGAGCTCATTGAGGCGCTTGAGCGTGTCGCTGGCGGGGGAACAGTTGTCGACCCCGGCCTCATCGGTGACCTCGTCGCTGATCAACCGTTACGCGACGGGCTGGCGCTGCTCACCACGCGTGAGCGGGCGGTCATGGAACTCGTCGCCGCGGGACTTAAGGACCGGGCGATAGCCGATCGTCTATTTGTCGGAACCAAGACGGTTGAGGCGCAGGTGGCGTCGATCTTCCGCAAGCTCGGACTCTCGTCCAACCCCGACGACAACCGGCGAGTCCACGCCGTGCTGTTCTACCTTCGAGAACGAACTATCCCGCCGTTTACCTGACCAGACGTCGGCTGGCGACCACGACGTATTCCACTCGTCCGTTTGCTACCGGGAAATAGTTCGGTAGGGAACCCCTGTCGACTTGGCGGCCGTTCGGATTCCGGGACCGTCGTCACCGGTCCACACGGCAAGAGAGGCCTCGAGGTGTTCGCAGGCTGCCACAGCTTCTGCCCCGAGGGTTGAGACGCGTTGGTTGTCGGCGATCTCGGCCATGCGCATCGCTACGGTTTGCATGCTCACGATTTCGATCTCCGGCGTCACAGCCACAAGCTTACGGCCGAGAGCGAGGCGCTGGTCGGGTGACCAAGATCCTGTGAGCTGTCCTCCTCGGGCGGACACCACGCTTTTGCACAGCCGTAGAAGATACAGATTTGTCGTGCAGGGTTCGTGAGTTGTGAGCAGCCGTGTCAATGCCGGACTGAGTTCGTCGGCGAGGAGATCTCGAAGGAGGTGATCGTCGAGAACCACCTTCTTCACGTGGTGGCGAGGTCGGGATCGTCAGACATCGAAGCCACGAACGCGGCGTGCGCTTCACGGGGGAGGAGATCGCTCAGCAGTCGTTTCCCTTTGCCCTTCGGCACAGTGAGCACACCGAAGCCAAGATCGATGACGTCGACGGGTCCGCCCTCTTCCAGATGCCATCGATGTCGAACTGCGGCCGGAAGCGAGAGCTGACCGGAACTCGACACCACGTATCGTTGGACTGACATGACCAAACCATACTTGGTACGTTGCTGTCCGGCACCAAGTAGGGGATGGGACGAGGCAGTCGTCATTCCACGGCCGCCGATATCATCAGCGCGACTATCGCACTCCACTTGCAAATGTGATGTGACCTCAGGTGGGGCAGTTCCTTAGCGGAGCGACTCAGGGATCCAGTCGCCGTGGGCGATCATCAACTCGTCGACCATGGCCCAGATCTGGTCCAGGTCAAGCTCGGCGGCGGTATGGGGGTCGAGCATGGCGGCGTGGTACACATGTTCGCGGTTGCCAGTGATGATCGCCTCGACAACCAGTGACTGCACGTTGATGTTGGTCTGCATGAGTGCCGCCAACTGCGGGGGGAGCGTACCGATTCGTGTTGGCTGCACCCCGTTGCTGTCGACCAGGCACGGCACCTCCACGGTGCAGCCGGCAGGCAGGTTGTCGATGATGCCGTCGTTAGCCACATTGCCGTAGACAACACACGGTTGACCGGTTTCCATCGAGTGAATGATGGACGAGCCGAACTCCACACTTCGTTCGATGGTTAGCTCGTGGGCATCATCTTCAAGTGACGTTCGGAGGGTTTCCCAGCCAGCGATCTGGTTTTCGCATCGGCGGATGTACTCATCGAGGGGCACATCGAAGCGCTCGAGCAGGTCCGGCCGGTCGCGTTTGATGAACCATGGCACGTATTCACTGAAGTGCTCACTCGATTCGGTGACAAAGAACCCAGTGCGCTTGAACACCTCGTAACGGACGCTGTCGGCCATGACCGCACCGTCGCCGTGAGTTCGGTCAGGACGCTGGCCTGATGCAAGAAAGTCTCGTACCCGTGGATACAGGTCCTCGCCTCGGTGCTCGAGGCGGAGGAAGAACGCCATGTGGTTGATGCCGGCAACGGTGTAATTGATCTCCTCGTAGGGCACGCCGATGTCGTTGCACAGATCTTTGGCGGTGTACGGCACGCTGTGGCATAGCCCGACCGTTTGAATCTTCGAGCCGCGGTTGAGACCCCAGCAGTTCATCGCCATCGGGTTCGCATAATTGATATGCAGGGCGTTGGGGCAGAGCCGCTCCATGTCGGCGGCAATGTCGAGCAGCACGGGAACGGTGCGAACGGCCCGCATGATGCCGCCGATCCCGAGTGTGTCGGCGATGGTCTGTCGAAGCCCGTATTTCGCCG
>JANLQX010000284.1:0-1816 GCA_031368095.1 Actinomycetes bacterium
ATCCGAGGCGCGCCAGGCGGGCGATCTCGTCGTGGTCATAGTGGCGGATTTCGAAGTCGTCCAATGCCGCCGCCCAGAATCGGGCGAGTGCTCCCGGATGTACGCAATCGATCACGATCTGTCGAAGTCGAGCCACCAAACGATCGTCGCCGAAATCGAAGGGAATGGTCTGCGATGGTGGTGATCGATGGCTCCGATCTAGCCGCCACAAAACGAATGCGGTTGCGACTTGTTCGAATAGATGAGAATACTTGTTTCAGCGAGCGCAGCCACAACGTCCAAACCAGCCACCCTTGATGAGCTGACCGGGTTGCATCCGTCGGGCCCGTGCGCAGAGCGCGTCTGTTGCTCGACGCGGACGTTGTCTTCCCGATTCGGATCTGCGACCGCATCCTGACGGCATGTGGCCCGTCGTCGGCGTTTCGGTGTGTTCGAGAGACAGATCTGCGGAAGCTCTAGCGCACAGGTCGAAATGGAAGGCGTCGAACACGGATGCGGTCGTGGTCGAACACAACGACTGCACCAGTATCGAGGTCCTCCTCGATCGCGGCGAGGTTCAAGAGGAGTAGCGCGCCGAGCTCCGATGCTCGACGGTGATCTTGCCGACGGAACAATATGAACGATGGAGCTGATGCGTTTGCGATGGCCAGGAGTTCACCGAAATCGGTGTCACTGGAGATGATGATCCTGGACTGCTCGACCGCGAGTGTCAGAATTTCGGGATCTTTCGCCTCGCTCATCTCGAACTGTCGAACGTGGACCGCATCGTGTCCCGAAGCCTCGAGCAGCACGGCGAGTGAAGGTGAAAGATTTTGATCGAGAAGGAATTTCACGCCGGTCGTCGGAGCGGCAACTCGCGCTCTTGGACGGCGAGTGCTGCGTAGTGCAGTGCCTCGGAGATGTCTTCGGCCTCGAGGTCGGGGTGCTCGGCAAGGATCTCGCTCGGCGACATCCCGTCGGCCACCATCGCAACGAGGGTCGCGACGGGGAATCGCAGTGTTCGGATACACGGCACCCCGGCCATCCGGTGCGCATCGACGGTGATCCGCTCGAACGTCATAGCGAAAGCTTACGCACAGCCCTCACGAGGGTGCTCTCGGCCGGCCCGTTCTGTTCGGGCGGCGCGTCGTCATCGTCATCGTCGGGGTGTGGTTGCTGTGAAGCCGTTCGTTTCAAAGGGCCTTGACCCGGTTGTCGGGGAGTGGGCGAAGTCGATTATCGCTTCCGGCGAATTGGACGCAGCCACTGCCAAGTTCGCAGCGTTCGACGCTGATCGTCGTTCCTGACGACGGCCGACGACGGCCGACGACGGACTGGCACGACCGTTGCGTCAGCTGTTTGTAGCTGTGTTGCCTTGTGATTCCCAGTGGAAGAGGCTGTCGCTGATCGCGTAGTCGAGGTATCGCGTTGTTGGTGAGTAGTCGCGCTCGGTCTTCTGAAGCGTCACGAACAGCAGCACGCTCTGTGTCGCAGGGTGGCTAGTTGAAGGGCCGGAGGATTCGTTGTATTTCGGGTGGGATCTTGTCGACGTACTCGACGATCAGTTCAAAACTGTATTCGACCGGTAGTTTTTCGGGTTTCAGTTGCTGGCCACTGAATGCTCGTTTACCGACGAGCCTGTCTTGTTCGTCGAAGGCGAGGATGTTGTGGTGCCACGTACCGAATATCCATCTGTCATCGGTTTTGGAGCATGTTGAGATTGGGATCGTGAAGTGCGGGTTCGCGAAGATTTTGATGCAGTCGGCGGTCGACACTTTTCTGAGTCCGGCCGGTTTTTTGGGGATGCGTAGGACGGTTTCGGCACGGTAAGAGGGGT
>JANLQX010000299.1:0-2301 GCA_031368095.1 Actinomycetes bacterium
AAATTCAACGTGCGCTAGGCCGCCGCCGACTGACGGTTGCTCCGTGGGCAATCGCCCGAACCGGTGCGGGCGCTACGAACGGTAGCATCGCCGGTTGGATTTGCTCGGTCAAACAGTGGGCCTGCTCGCCAATCGAATTCCTACGCCGTACCGTCTAGCACCGGCCGAGGTGTTCAGCCGGTGATCTCGTAGAGATGAGTGATCGTGTTGTCCACAGCGACGGTCTCGATCTCGGTCAGACATCCATCGCTTAGCTCTCGATCGGTGAGGATGAACCGAACGTCGAACCGTTGTAGTCGGACATCACAAGGCCATACTGTCAAAAGCGCCGCATCCGACTGTATCAATGAGATCGTGCCCGACGCTTCCTTCGTTGCGTACTGAAGGTAGACCGTTGCGAAGCGGTTCCAGGTCGATTCGCTCCGGCCATCGGGGTCAAACACTCGCCACGCATATTCCGACGGGTAGAAGTTCGTTGCCCCGAACACGTTCATTCCGGACGCGACCGCAGCGCCCAGTTTCTCCGGCGGGAGATCGACCAACGCCACAGTTGACCCAGGAAACTGTTTGTCGAGCCGAATGAGCGACTGACGAACCGGGTGCTCCAGCAACGGGTCCAGACCGCGTGCCAGAGGGTTCACATGCGCAACCGACCACACAAGGAACACAACGATGATGGACAGGCCCAACGCTTGCCTGCGACCGAGAGCCAGTGCGATGCCGACCAACAGAGGAATCGGTAACAAGAAAAGTGTGGCATTCCGAAGAGGAACATCACCGACGGTGATTGCGCTTCCGATGACAACGGTGACGGCGTAGAACAGGAAACCGACACCGAGCGCAGTCCGACGACCCAACGGTGAGTCCTGCAAAGCTCGTAACAGGAACCCGAACATCAACACGCTTCCCGCTGCGATTGCGAAAAGCATCCGCTGAGCTGGAATGCGGTCAAACATCAAGAGCTGACCGACGCGACGAGGAATGGGGAGCAGATACCAAGCCAGGAAGCAAGCGACAACAACTCCAATGATTTGCGTTGCCTGTCGCCAAAGAGCCGGTAGGTTTTGTCGCCCGCTGACCGCAAGCACTGCGAGAGCCGGAAGCCACAGCAGTAGGCCGGCCGAAGACTCGGACGCGTTCAAGCCGTTCATCGTGCCAACGAGTGGCCTCGCGACCGCACTCGTATACGGAGCACCGAACAAAAATACTAGGCCGCCACGACCACCTGCGACTGATCGGCGACCTGGGTAGATCGTGCCGGTCATAGCGGCGATCGCCGTCCGGTGCCGCACGTACTCCTGCGCCAGAACAAGACTGCACACCACCGCCGCAATGAGCGAAGTACCGAGCGCCGCAAGGAGCCGACCAGACCGCTGTGACCCATGGCCAAACTCGATGATGGCGTAAGCGACAAGGAAGAGAATGACGAATGGCACAACGATTGGGACGTACAGCGAAAGGATGCCGCATCCTGCTGCCCACCCGCCAAGCATCGCCACCACAATCCGCCCCGTCCGCGAACGGGCAGTACCAGCCTTTAGCAAAAGCACCACGCTAAGGGAGAGATATCCAGCAACGACGCCGATGTCCGGGATAGTCCACCAGTGGACAACAGGATTGAGAGCGACAACACAAGAACACAACGCAGCTGGCAAAACCCTGAGCCCGGTATGAACGAAGATCAGGTACAAGCCAATGACCGGCATGGCCAGCAATAACCACCACTCAACGGCGTAAGCAAAATCGACAGGAAGCACGAAATAGACAAGAGAGTGCGGCCGCGAGAGCAGATCTAGGCCACGAACAGGAATGCTCTGAATCGTTCCGAGGTCGTGTCGACCAATGCCCACCGGTGAGGACTCTCGGAAGCCGGTCATCGACTGATGGACGACAACAGGTAGCCGTACAAACCATTCGTCAGACCGAATCGGCCGAGCCCGACCGGCTAGCGCATCATGACCAGACGCCGATGTTGCATACGACCCGACCGATGACTCGGACAACCGCAATCCACCAAGAGCTGCGACGCTCAGGAGGACGAGTAGGGGAAACAGCCACCGCAACCTGACATGCTGCTCGATCTTTCTGACGGGCTCTGCCGGGTCGACCTCGGGTGTTTCGCCCTCGGGCTCTGGAGAAAACCGCGCGGCGAGCGCGTTCATCTTGGGCGCACCTGCGACATATCGTGCAATTCCCACTCGCCGGGCTGACGAACAACTCCGTCGTCTGAGAGACCGACGTTCCTAACATCGAACCGGAACACGGCGCGTCCGTAGTCGAACGTGTGCGACAGCAGGTGGT
>JANLQX010000310.1:0-4205 GCA_031368095.1 Actinomycetes bacterium
AAATTCTGTTTGGTTTTGGTGACAGGTTTACCGACGCTCCTTTCTATGCCGACAGCGGAGGCTCACGATGCGTGTTGCGATCTTGCTCTTCCCCATTCGCCTGGGTGTGCTTACGGAACATGTCAAGGACTTTGAGACCAGTTGGTTTCTTCTGAGTGTTTGATGTCGGCCGAAGTCTGGGAGGTGCGCTACGCGATCAATGAAGGGTCGGTCGGTAGATGAGTTCTTGGGTGTGACCATCGAGCGTCCGACTCTCGATTAGCTCGAGGTCGAAGTCGGAAGCCCCCTGAAAGATCGGATCAACCCCGGTTCGGCCGGTGATGACCGGAAAAATCGTGACCTGCACGCGGTCGACGAGACCGGCGGTCATCAGCGCTCTGTTCAACGACAAGCTGCCGTGTGAGCGCAGCGGCACCTCGGACTCCTCCTTGAGCTGGGCGACGACATGGACCGCTTCACCACTCGCGACGGTTGCGTTCGGCCAGTCGAGGGGTTCGTTCAAGGTGGACGACACCACGGTTGCGGGAAGGTTCGTCATCCGGGTGACCCAAGGGTCACGCACGTCGGAGTCCTCTGTGCTCGAGTCCAACATCGCCACGAACTGCCGATAGGTGTTGGCTCCGAAAATCATTCGCTGATCCGGACCATACAAGGCGAGGCGGCGGTCGAGCAGTTCCGGGCCTTGCTTGCCCCAATAGCCGCCCCAGTCGCCGTCGGGGCCATAGGAACCGTATCCGTCGAGGCTGGAAAAGATGTCGAAGGTGTAGGTAGCGGTCATGCCATTCTCCTTGAGGGATCGTTGTTCGCGCTGCGGGGTCGGCTGGCAACCCGGGGCGGGTGGGTTGCAATATCGACGCGGTCCGGCGCGTGGGTCATGATGCGGTTCCGAGTAAGTCGCGAAGCTTCAGGCGGCGCCCTGTACGAACAATCGCTCGCCGATAGACGGTTGCGCTCACCTGTGCCACGACCACGATCGTCGCAAACGCGGTGTCGCCGAGGGCGACGACAGCCTTAAGGTGCGCATCCTGGGCTTTGATGATTTCGTCGGCCGTTGCACCGCTCAGCGCAAGGTCGCACGGTCCACCTAGTTGGCGACACGTCATTGTCTTCATTTGGTTGTCTTTCCTCGTTGGTGATTGATTCGTTGTTCAGGACCGCTCAACGGTCATATTTGCCAGTACCTCGGGATCAGCGATCAGTTCGATCTCACCAATCAAGCCGCCCTCGACATGGAACACAAACGCCACCTTGACCGTTCCCGCCGCAATCCACGCAGCGTGGCGTTCAGCATCAATGAACACCGGGAGGGCTCCTCTCGCGCCGTTCAGTCGGGCAGCGACCGCCGATGCACCGTCATAGATCGCGTCCGTACCCATCGACTGGCCAACGAGGTCGGCCCGCATCACCGCGTCGGGCGCCAACAACGAGATCAGCAATGCAAGGTCTCCCCCACGACCCGACGTTGAACGCGCCGGTCGGCATTCGCCACCGGGCCCGTTCCTTGAATGCGGCGACGGGCCAGGCTGGCGCACTGCCGCGCTGCGTCGGTCGAGCGTTCGATCATCGGACCGATCTCGTCGAACCCGAGACCGAACACATCATCCGGTACGCGACGGCCTTGAGGTGCGGGCGTTGCTCCTCAAACCGTGCGGAAAGCCAGGTCTTTTCAGTCACTGTTTCGTCCTCCGTTCGAACATACGATGTCTTCACCCCGGCCACCGCTTGAATGTGACCGTCCTTCGAAATCTCACCGACGATCGGCAGTCAATAGTTCCACTGGACCAATCGCAACGTTGAAGCTGACCTCGGCGAGAGGCCCGAGAGCTGCGGCCATGTCATTCACGAGGTACATACCGACACGGCGAGTCAAACACTGACCCCCCACCGGCAACCGCGTTGAAGCAGCGATGCATCTGTTCACGACTCTGCGGCGGGTGAGTCTTCCGTTGCGTCATACGCTCGGAGTCGTGGCCCGTACGCGCAATCCCGAGATCACGGTGCCTGCGCTGCTCGTTGCGGCGCGTGTGGAGTTCGGACGGGTGGGCTTTGCCGAGGCCAAGACCGAGACGATCGTGGAACGTGCCGGCATCACGCGTGGCGCGCTGTATCACCACTTCGCCGACAAGACGGCGCTGTACTCCGCTGTGGTGGAGCAAGTCCTCGACGAGATCAACTCCGAGGTGGCGCTCGCCGCCGGTGCCGAGACATCGCCGCTCGCCGCGTTACGGAAGGGAATCGCCACCTACCTTCAGTGCTGCACTCGAGCCGAGGTTCGCCGGATCGTGCTCCAGGACGGTCCGGCAGTGTTGGGTCGCGAGCGGTGGATCGAGATCGACGAGGGCAACGCTTACGAGGTGACGCGCCGCGGGATCGTGGCGGCAATGGAAAGTGGAGAGCTGGCCCCTGCACCGGCCGAGCCGCTCACTCGGCTCCTTCTCGGCATGGTGACCCAGGCGGGGCTCGATATCGGGCGCGCCAAGCGTCCTGCGGTACGCAAACGTGAGCTCGCCCAGTCGATCGAGTTCGTCCTCGATCGACTCGCCACCGGTTGACCCTCTACATACACGGTGTATGTTGTCGGCATGGAAGTATTCTCCGCTCCACCCCTGCCGCCGCTTGTCCATGTCGCGCTCACCGTGAGCGATCTTGAGCGCAGCGTGGCGTGGTACACCGCAGTGTTCGGAGGGCCGCCAACGTTCACCGGTGAGCTGCTCGTCGGTACGCCACATCACTACCGACTTGCGATGTGGCTGTCAATGCAACTCGGATTGCATTGCGTCGCCGAGTCGACGCCCAGCGAGTTCACCGAACGACGGCCGGGCCTGGACCACGTCGCCTTCGCCTGTGCATCGGTCACGGAACTGGCGGCATGGGCCGAACGTCTCGACCACCTCGGCGTGCCACACGGCGAGATCCTCACGGAGCCGTACGGGTCGGGTCTGGCGTTCCGCGATCCCGATGGCATCGCCCTGGAGCTGTTCGTCAGCGGACGCCACACATGAACGCGGCACGAATGTATGCCGAAGCATGGTTGGCCGGCGATCTGGCCGCCATCATCGATATGTACGCAGATGACTTCGTGCTGCACTACCGCACGGGCGGCGGCAAACTCACCGAGTGCTGGGTCTACGACGAGGACCAACGGGCCATTGATGCACTGTGGTCCGCGTAACCGATCGCAGGTCCGATTTGGGTACTCGCAACTTGCGGCTTCGGTCAGCCCGTCGCGCTGACCAAAGCGCCGTAACCGATTGATCCGATGGTGACGGCGAATCCGATGAGCTGCCAGGTGGTGAGTGATTGATGGAGTGCGAGCCAGCCGATGGCAGCTCCGGTGATTGGTGATGCGAGTCCGAGCAGCGGAGGTGCCGATGATGGCAGTCTTCGGATGCCGTTGAACCAGATGACAAAGGCGGCGGCGGTCCCGATGAGGCTCAAATAGGCAAAGCCGATGATGTTGCGGCCGGTGATCGACGGCGGTCCACCTTCGACGATAAGAGCAGCGGGGAGAAGGACGGTGCCCGCGAGCAACAGCTGCCAACCAGCCGATGCGAGTTGACTCGTTGGACGGCCGAACCGCTTCGTGAGCACGACGCCAAGGGAAAACGAGACGTTGGCTCCGATTGCGGCAAACACGCCGACAGGATCGATCTGCGCGTTCGGTCGGATCACCACCAACGCCACGCCGAGGGCGGCAATCGTTGCGATCACCAAAGTTCTTACCCGAGGCCGCTCACCGAATAGCTGCCACGTCAAGCCGGCAACGAGGAGCGGCTGCACTCCCCCCACGGCGGCGGCGACTCCACCGGGGAGTCGGTACACCGCAACGATGAGCAACGGGAAGAAGAACCCGAAATTGCAGGCCGACAATACGGTCGCAGCCTTCCAAGAATCGGGCCGTGCGATCTTTCGCTGGGAGAACGAACTGATCGCCACGAGCACCAGGCCAGCTGGCAGCACACGAAGCGCAGCCACAAACAGAGGGCGCCCCTGTGGGAGGAGCTGGGTGATCGTCACGTAGGTGGTTCCCCAAGTCACCGGGGCGAGCAGCGTGATCGCCGCAACAGACCTTGCGCTCCTAGGTGCCTTCATATTCATTAGCTTAACATTAAGTAACTGAATGTCGAGCGACGGAAGCGGGCTAATGTCTGGTCGTGGCAACGACGCAACGCGACATGGTCGAGCAGATCCTCGCCCAATGGGCC
>JANLQX010000323.1:0-12276 GCA_031368095.1 Actinomycetes bacterium
TGCCAATTCACGGGATGTGATTCCCCACATACCCGGGCCGAAGTGCATCACATTGTCGAATACGACAACGGTGGACCAACCGTCGTCTGGAACCTCACCTTGCTGTGCGACCCCCACCATCATTTCCTTCACGACAACCACCTCTACGTCGACCGACAACCCGGCGAACCCGCCGTCGTCAGAAGAACGTCCGACGGAAGCCTCTACGCCGGACCGTGACCTGAACCGCCCGGAGGAGGCCTACGACTTTTCTTGGCATCAATACCTGAAGACGTCTTCAGGTCTGCCTGGCCCGGCAAAGGTGGCGTCCTAGGATCGTGGCCCGTGATTCACACAGGCCTCCTCGCCGCCGCTTCCGTCACCACCGAACATCTGCCGGCCTGGAAGGCGGTGATCCTCGGTCTGGTGGAAGGTGTCACGGAGTTCCTGCCTGTCAGTTCGACCGGGCATCTGCTCGTGGCCGAACGTCTCCTGGACCTGGGCACGAATCCGACCACCAAGGACGCCATTGACGCATACACGGTGATCGTGCAACTCGGTGCCATCGTCGCGGTGCTAGTGGTTTCGTGGCGACGGGTCCTCGACGTGTTTCAGGGACTCATCGGTCGAAGTGCGACCGGGCGCCGTCTTCTGATCAACCTGCTCGTTTCGTTCGTCCCTGCTGTGTTCTTCGGGTTGCTCGGCAAGAAGGTCATCGAGAAGCACCTGCTCCGTCCGGTGCCCGTGGCCCTGGCGTGGATCGTCGGCGGTTTGGTGATCCTGGCACTTGCTCGCAGGTATCGTGCCGCCGTCGGCGCCGGTTGGTCCATCGATGCGTTGACGATTCGCAATGCGGCGATCATCGGCGGCGCTCAGGCGTTGGCGCTGTGGCCGGGCGTGAGCCGGAGCCTGGTCACCATTCTCGCCGCGGTGCTCGTCGGAATGAAACTCCGCGACGCCGTGGAGTACTCGTTCCTTCTCGGCCTCCTCACCCTCGGCGCGGCGAGCGTGTATTCGATTGCCAAGGACGGTTCGCTGGTCGGCGACACCTACGGGTGGAGCTCACCGATCCTGGGCATGGTGATCGCCTTCGTCAGCGCGCTTATTGCCGTGAAGTGGATGGTGGCGTTTCTCAATCGGCGAGACCTTACGGTGTTCGCCTGGTACCGCCTTGCCGCCGGTGCCGTATGTCTCGCCCTCGTGGCCGCCGGCACGATCTAGCGCAGGTCACGGGCCCGCAGGGCCACGGAGGATCACGACGACCGGACTCGATAGGGCGGCGCCGAGGCGGGCCAATTGGGCGCGTTCCACCGAGATGGTGATTTGACGCTCACGAACCTGCAACACGCGTGCCGCCGACGCAACTTCGTTCCCCATCGAGTCCAGTACGTCGACCTCATCGCCCTCCACCACCACTGGGCTGACATCGCCGACGCTCACGGGCAGCGCGACTCGGCCGACTCCGGTTTTGGCTCGCAACCGGGAGTCTCCGGCCGCCGAGATCCGCGCCGGCCCGATGATCTCGCCGACGGAGACGGGTGCGGTGAGCCGTCGACCGATGATGCGATCAGTGGTTCCCGGAGGAACGGCGGCCATCGGTAGACGCACCCAGCGGAGATCATCGGCGCGGAGAGCATCGCCCGGCGACAACGGTCGAGCGGCGATCGCTACTCGCATCGACGTGCCCCACGCGTTTCGCTGTTCGGCGACATTCACATACATCCCTCGCACCCGCATCCCAAAGCCAACAGCGACGACGACACGCAGGAGTGGGGAGCGTCCGACCTGTCGAAGGCCACGACGAAGGCGTGAGCGGCCCTTCGGGATGTGACCTCCGGGGCGAGGTGTCCCCCCGGCGCCAGCGCGACGACGCACTCGCCATGAGCGATACGTGAAGGTCCGTAGAGGCGTCATCACCCAAGGATCGACCGCCGCTGGTCGCAATGTCACGCCGACGGCATGTGCGGCGCGTAGGCGCGCCACAAACTACGAAGAAGACGACGAGGGGGACGAAGACGGTGTCGGCGAGGAGGGCGCGGCGGCGTGCGAGGTACCGGTCGAGCCGCTCGACGAGTCGGCCGCCGGTTTCGTCGAGGTCGTGGACTCGGACGAAGAACTCGAACCGCTATCCGTCGAAGAACCCTCCGAACCAGATGTACCGGTCGACGATGACGAGCCCGACGATGTGCCGTTGCGGGCGTCGTTCTTGTAGAACCCACTGCCCTTGAAGGAGATGCCGACGTTGCCGTAGACCTTGCGAAGTTCTCCTTCGCACTTGCCGCACACCTTGAGGGATGCATCGGAGAACGATTGAACGATCTCGAACTGGTCCGCGCAGGACTGGCAGCGATATTCGTAGGTGGGCATCTGAAACTCCGAAGGATGAAGCGGCTGGCACTCGCGGGCAGCGAGTGCCAAATGCTACCGGAGGCCACAACAGACATCGGCCCGAACGGTGGGCGAGAATGGGCGGATGCCTGTTCGTAAAGCCGTTATCCCCGCCGCCGGACTCGGGACCCGATTCCTTCCGGCGACAAAGGCCCAGGCCAAGGAGATGATCCCGATCATCGACAAGCCAGCGGTGCAATACATCGTGGAGGAGGCCGTGGAGGCCGGACTGACCGATGTGCTGTTTATCTCCGGCCGGTCCAAGCGCGCCATCGAGGATCATTTCGATCGGTCACCGGAACTCGAGGCGAGTCTGTCCGCGTCAGGAAAGACCGCACAGCTTGCCGAAGTCATCGCCATCGCCGAACTCGCGTACGTGCATTCGGTCCGTCAGCCGGAGGCCCGCGGCCTGGGCCACGCCATCAGCTTCGCCGAGCGACACGTGGGCAACGAACCGTTCGTGGTGATGCTTGGCGACGATCTCATGCTTGATGCCACCGTGCTCAAACAGATGGTCGCTGCCCACGAGGTTCATGGATGCTCGGTCGTGGCGCTCAAACGGATTCCCGGACCGTCGATCTCGGCCTACGGCTGTGTGGCCATAAACGGCTACACCGACGACGGGTTCGCCAAGATCACGGAGCTGGTCGAGAAGCCGCCCTTCGCGAGCGCCCCGAGCGACCTCGCCATCATGGGCCGGTACCTGTTCACTCCATCGATCTTCGCCAAGATTGCCGCCACGCCGCCCGGCCGCGGCAACGAGATTCAGATCACCGATGCGATGACGCTGCTGTTGGCCGACGAACCTATTCTCGGGGTGGTCTTCGATGAGGGTCGCTACGACGTTGGGAACAAACCGGACTTCCTCAGAGCCACGGTGGAGTTCGCCCTCATGCGTGACGATCTCGGCCCTGACTTCGAGCTCTATCTCCGCGATCTGTTGGCGTCGCGACCGCCTCGGAGCTGACGTGGCGCTCCTGTCCATCGACGAGGCGCGCCTCTGGGTGGTCTCACACTGCCCGCCCCGTCCCATCGTCGATGTGCGTCTTCGCGACGCGCTCGGTTGCGTTCTCGCTGAATCTGTCCAGTCGCACGAACAGGTACCGCCGTTCGCCAACACGGCGATGGACGGTTACGCCGTGCGGGCGGTCGACACGGTCGGCGCCACCGCCGCCACGCCCGTCCGGCTGCGCGTCGTCGGCACTATTGCCGCCGGCGCGGAACCAACTGCATCGGTCGGTCCGGGCGAGGCGGTCCGGATCATGACCGGTGCCGCCATGGCACCGGGGGCCGACGCTGTCGTTCCGGTGGAGAACGTCGCCCGCACCGCCGCCGACGCCGCCGAGGTCGACATCCTCCGCGCCGCTCAGCCCGGCGATTGCGTCCGCCCAGCGGGAGAGGACGTGGGGGTGGGTCAGCATCTGTTCGACGTCGGCACTGAGCTCACACCCGGCCATCTCGGTGTCATGGCGTCGATCGGCGCGTCGACCGTGCGCACCCGTCGACGGTTGCGCGTTGGCGTTCTTTCGACGGGAGACGAACTGGTGGCGCCCCCGACGGCGCTGCGGATCGGCCAAATTCGCGACTCGAACCGTCACACGTTGCTGGGGTTGGTCGCCCGCCTCGGGCTGGAGCCCGTCGATCTCGGTCTCGCTCGCGACGATGAGACGGAGATCCAGTCCAAGGTCACCGACGCGGTGACGTCGTGCGACGCGTTGGTGACGAGCGGCGGCGTGAGCATGGGCGACTTCGATTTTGTGAAGGTGGTCCTTGATCGGATGAGCACGGCCGAGGGCGGGGTGGCGATGCGGTGGATGCAGATCGCCATCAAACCGGCCAAGCCCTTGGCGTTCGGGGTGCTCGGTGGTGTGCCGGTGTTCGGTCTACCCGGTAATCCGGTGTCGTGCATGGTGAGTTTCGAGCTCTTCGCCCGCCCGGCCCTGCGCCGAATGCTCGGCCATCCGAGCGAGCGCCAAGCGCACGTTCCCGTGCTGGCGGTAGCCGATGAAGATCTCCGTCGAAATCCAGACGGCAAGACTCACTTCGCCCGTGTTCGCGCCGAGTTCGGCCCCGACGGACGCCTCCACGTGCGTTCCTCCGGCGGCCAGGCCAGCAACCTCCTCCGCGCCATGGCCGACGCCAATGCCCTGGCCGTCCTCCAAGACGGCCCCACCATCACCGCCGGCAGCGAAATCCCCGTCCTCCTCCTCTAGCGCCGCGAGAGAGGTTGCCCCCATAAACGTGACGGCGTTACCTCGAACCGCGGCTTCGAGGTATTTCGCTCGGTTGCGCCGAGAGAACGCGAGTCAGTTCATTCGATAGACGAACTCCTGGCGTCGGGAGGCGGACCGGTTGTACGGTGGAGTCATGTCCTCGTCCGCCACGCCCCTTGTCGACTCGTTCGGGCGTCGCGTTGCCGACCTCCGCATCTCCGTCACCGACCGGTGCAACTTCCGTTGCACGTACTGCATGCCGGCCGAAGGCATGAACTGGTTGCCCCGCAGCGAGGTACTCACGTTCGAAGAAATTGAGCGGCTGGCGCGGATCTTCGTCGAACGATTTGGGGTGCACGGCATCCGTCTGACCGGCGGCGAGCCGACCGTTCGAGCGCATCTTCCGGTCCTTGTCGACCGCCTCTCCCGCCTCGGCGTCGACCTGGCAATGACCACCAACGGCTCCACCCTTCGGCTCATCGCCGACGATCTTCGGGCTGCGGGCCTGCGGCGAATCAACATCAGTTGCGATTCGCTCGACCGTGACCGGTTCTTCCTCATGACGCGCCGTGATGATCTCCCGAAGGTCCTCGACGGGATTCAGGCCGCCAAAGACGCCGGCTTTGCGCCCGTGAAGATCAACGTCGTGTTGATGCGGGGCGAGAACGACGACGAAATTGTTGAGTTCGCTCGGTTCGGCCGCGACCAGAAGGTCGGCGTTCGCTTCATCGAGTTCATGCCCCTTGACGCCGATGACCAATGGTCGCGGGACAAGGTGGTGCCCAGCTCCGAGGTCATCGAGCGAATCAACGAAGTGTTCCCGCTCGTTCGGGCGAACCACGGAGCAGAACCGGCGGCGCGTTGGAACTTCGCCGACGGAATTGGTGACGTCGGCGTCATCGCCAGCGTCACCGAGCCGTTCTGTGGCGACTGCGACCGTGTCCGCATCACGGCCGAAGGACAGTTCCGGACCTGCCTCTTCGCGACCGACGAATTCGACCTTCGGGCCATCATGCGTAACGGTGGATCCGATGATGTCCTGGCCGCCGAGATTGCGCGCGCCGTGGGCGCCAAGTGGGCGGGCCACCTGATCGGAAACGTGAATTTCACCCGCCCGAAGCGATCGATGAGCCAGATCGGCGGCTGAACGCGCCCGTAGAATCGGCTGATGCCTGATCGTCACCTGACCCATATCGATCCGCTCGGTCGGGCTCGCATGGTTGATGTGACGCCGAAGGATCCGACCCACCGTCGGGCTGTGGCCAAGTGCAAAGTTTCGATGGAGCCCGAAACGGTCAACAAAATCGTGTCGAATGCGATGAGCAAGGGCGATGTCCTTGCCGTAGCTCGAATCGCCGGGATCCAAGCGGCTAAGCAGACGGCGCATCTCATTCCCCTGTGTCATCCGCTCCTGGTCGGATCCGTTCTCGTGAACTTCCAACTGGGTGACGATTTTGTCGAGATCGAAGCTCACGTCGACACCTTTGATCGGACGGGCGTGGAGATGGAGGCGATGACTGCGTGTGCCGTCGCCGGCCTCACGATCTACGACATGTGCAAGTCGGTGGACCGTTCGATGGTGGTCGGCGAGCTGACCCTGTGGGAAAAGACGGGAGGCAGGTCCGGTACCTATCGCCGGCCGTCGCCACCTTCTGAGTGAACCGTGGCAGCGACATAGTTGTGAGCTGCGGGTGAACTCCGAGTTTGAACTTTGCTAGCAAATGCTTGCAAAAGTTAGCGTCCCGCTTGCTGTTGAAGGTTCAACCTTCTAGGATGTCGCCGCTTCAACGCACGACACCTGAGATGGCGAGTCGACCGACCTGGTTGACCACGAAACGAAAGGACGTTCGGCACGCGGTGAGGAATGTGATGTTTATTGTGCTGGGAGTTGCTTGGGTGTGCGCACTCGGCCCCGGCGTTGTCCGAGGACTCGCCCAACGTGGCGTTTCTTTCCATGTTGGTCGGCGCCCCGAGCGACGATCCCGCGACCTCAGTCGAGGAAATATCGGTATCGGTCTGCTCAGCGCAGTCGGTTCGCTTCGTCGACGACGCCGACCTGTCGCCCGCCCCGCTGCAGTGCGCCTGAGTCCGGCTGCTCGTCGCACCCGCAAGCGTCGCCGTGAGCTGCTCGCCGGCCTGTTCGGCGTGGCGTTCGGATCGCTCCTCCTCGGACTCGTACCCGGCCTTCGAATGCTTCTCGTGCTCTCTGGCGTGTCCACCGCCCTCTTCACGGTGTACGTCGTCGCTCTCGTTCGTCTCAAGGCAACGCAGACGAACGTGGCATCGGTGGCCACTCGGGCGCCGGCATATAAGTACGCGTATAACCGCGCGTCCGGCGAGTAGCAGCACTTCTCGGCCATTGCGTTGGCCGACGAACGACGAACGGTAGCTATGCTGAGTGCTTCCCGGGGACGTAGCTCAGTTGGCAGAGCGCTTCGTTCGCAATGAAGAGGTCGTGGGTTCGACTCCCATCGTCTCCACCCCGGAAACCCACGGTGTTGGCGGCGGCCTTCGGGCCGCCGTTTCGTTTTGCGGAGCGCTATTCCAGGTCGAAGGCGGCGAGAATCGCTTCCGTGAGCGCCCGCTCCTGAACGGGAAGCAGGAAGCCGATGCGTCGGCCGCAATTTGCACGGTCATGGGATGCGCTAGGCGGTTGGGGGAGTTGTACCGCTGGGCGTAACGGCGTTCCGTCTGGTGGACCAATGGCGGTGACAGTTCGTAGACTGAGCTTCCCGGTGCCCCCGCCGGGTTGTCTGTTGACCGGAGCCCGTCGTGATTTACCTCCACTACCGCATGAAGCTCGAAGCGCGAGCCCGTCAGGACATGAAGGGCTTCTGGAAGTGGCTGGAGCACCGAGAGACGTTTTTCTATCAGGACCTTCCAATGGTGAAGGAAGTCCGCTGGTTCTACAGCGTGGTCGGAGACGTCTACGTGATTGAGAACTACGCCGCCTTCGACGATGAGGCTGGCTTCGGTGAGTACCGCAAGGCGCTCGCCAATCTAAAGACCAATAACGACTGGGAATCTGAGCGGGTGTCCCAGGACGAGTGGTGGGAGTTCCTCGGCACTCGTCTCCTCACCGACCCACCCGTAAACGTCGGCTTTCGCCGAGAGGACTAGTCGGGTGTCGGCCGAGCGCGACGCTGGCGGCGTCGCACCGACGGGATCGGGGTCGCAGACGATCGCCACCGTGGAGCGCGCCGTCGACGTGTTGATGCTGTTCACCAAGCGTCGGGCACCAACCCTCGGCGTTACCGAAATCGCCAACGAACTGTCGCTCTCGAAGGCGGCGGTGCATCGCATTCTGTCGTCGCTCCGCGGCAAGGGGCTCCTCGAAGTGCACGAAGAGTCTCGTCGGTACAGCCTGGGTTCGGCCGCGCTAGCGCTCGGGCGGGCGTATCTCGACAGACTCGATGTTCGTGACCTGGCCCAGAGCGAGCTTGTTGCTCTCAGCGACGCAACCGGTGAGACCGCAACCCTCTCGATTCGCTCCGGTGGTACGCGTACATATGTCTCCCAGGTGCTTCCCGATCGAGAGGTGAAGATGACGGTGCCGGTCGGTCGACCGTTTCCGCTGCACGCCGGATCATCGTCGAAAGCGTTCCTCGCTTTCCTGCCGGAACCGGAGATCGACGAGTACCTCCAAGGGCCACTCGACGCGCTCACCGACACCACACTCACCGATGCCGATGCTCTGCGCGCTGATCTTCGGCGAATTCGCAAGGCCGGCTACGCCGTGTCCTTCGGCGAGCGCCAAGCCGGAGCCGGCTCGGTGGCCGCACCGGTGTTCGATCACAACGGTCGACCCTCCGCCGTCGTGAGTCTGTGTGGACCGGTGGAGCGCTTCGCTTCCGAGGTTGACGATGCCGCAAAACTGTTGGTTCAGGCAACGGCTCGAATCTCTGCCCGACTCGGCTACATCAACTGACCTTCTGAAAGGGCGTCTGTTACTACTATGTCTACGTACGATCTTCTGGTTCGCAATGTCCGGCTCGTGCGCCCGAACGTCGATAACACGCCGATCGTTGATATCGGGGTGCGCGATGGGCGGTTCGTTGCCGTGGGCGCCGCACTCGATGCCTCGGAAGCCGTCACCGTTGTTGACGGTACGGGCAAGCTTGCCTTTCCCGGCCTGGTGGATCCGCACTATCACGTGGGTATCTACAATCCGCTGGAAGAGGACGCCGAGTCGGAGTCGAAGGCGGCCGTGCAGGGCGGTGTCACCACAACGCTCACCTACTTCAGGACCGGTGAGTATTACCTGAACAAGACCGGGCCTTATCCCGAGTTTTATCGAGAAGTTCTGGATCGCTCCCAACGGCATTATTGGTCAGATTACGCCTATCACCTGGCCCCGATCAACCGGTCTCATATCGATGACATGCCGACACTTCTCGACGACATGGGCGTGGCAAGTTTCAAGATATTCATGTTCTACGGCGGCCACGGACTGCACGGCCGTAGCGCCACGCAGTCGAACTTCTTGATGCTGGACGACGACGAGCGCTACGACGTGGCTCACTTCGAGTTCATCATGCGCCAGCTCACCAAGATGATCGAGGAACGGCCCGAGCACGCGAGCCAAATCAGTCTTGGCCTGCACTGCGAGTTCGCCGACATTCTCAATGCCTACACGGCCATGGTGGAACGCGACGGCAAGCTCACCGGCCTCAAGGCCTACAGCGCAGCGCGTCCACCTCACTCGGAAGGTCTGGCGGTGTTCATCGCGTCCTACCTTGCTCACGAAACGAACTGTCCGAACATCAATCTCTTGCACCTCTCATCGCGTAAAGCTGTCGAAGCGGCGCTGATGATGCGTGATCTTTTCCCGCACGTGGACTTCCGCCGTGAGGTCACCATTGGGCACCTGATTTTGGACACCGACTCGCCGAATGGCGTCTATGCCAAGGTGAATCCACCGATTCGCGATCGCTCCGACGTGGAGTTCCTGTGGGAAAAGCTTCTCGAAGGAGAACTCAGCTGGGTCGCCTCGGACCATGCCTGCTGTCGGACTGAAGCGAAGTACAAGTCCGAGCATCCGGACGATATCTGGATGGCCAAGTCGGGCTTCGGGGGAAGCGAGTACCTTCTCGCCGCGCTCCACACGGAGGGAGTCCGCCGGGGGCTGTCGCTCAACCGGATGGCCGAACTCACGTCGTGGACGGCGGCCCAACGCTTCGGACTCGACACCAAAGGTGACATTGCCATCGGCTACGACGCCGACCTCGCGCTGTTCGACCCGACCACCTCGTGGACGATCCGCGCCGCCGACTCGCTGTCCAGCCAGGGCTACACGCCCTTCGAAGGCATCGAGGTCAACGGCAAGGTGGCGTCGACCTACTTGCGCGGCAACCTCGTGTTCGATGGATCCAACGTGGTCGGTCCGCCCCTGGGTGCGTACCAGCATCGTCCGACCAAGCGGGCCTGAACCCGCGTGGCGCCTCTCGCCGTAGGTGGTCTGCACGAACTGGTCATTGGCGTTCATTCGCTCGACGATGCAACGACGTACTGGGGTCGCTTCGGATTTCATAACGGTGCCGAGGTCGAACTCACTCAAGCTCAGGCGTACGTGGTTTACGGAGTTGCCAGCGCCGCTCGGGTCCGGATACTTCAGCACGGCTCTTCGGACCACGGCTTGCTTCGCCTCATCGAATGGGAGAAGCCAACGGGTGGCGGGCTTGGGCTGACCCCGCTCCGGGCGCTCGGGTCGCGATGGGGGGCGATGCTGACCCGGTCCGTGCTGTCGGTCCAGAGCCATGCCGAGTCGGCCGATGAGCAAGGTGTGGCGGTGGCGTGGGTCTCGTCATCACGTCAGGATCCCGCTGGACCGGTGGCCCGTCCGTTTCTTGATGACCTCGTCCACGTCCGCGAGATGATCCTGTGTCGTCCGGACTCCCGACAGGTGCTCTTCGAGCGATTCGGCTACACGAACCCCACGTACGGCACGATCGTCGATGCCGCCTTTCCCTCGTCGCAGGTAACCCATGTGGGCGTGGTCACGGCCGGCGATCCGGACCAGGTGTACTTCCACCAGCGAGCCATAGGTGTGCTTATGACCCGGGAAGCGTCAGTAAGTACAGCGACTGACATGGCGTCGCGGCGCATCTTTGGCCTGGGGCCGGGGGAGCAGTATCGGTGTTGGGACTTCGACGATCCCCGGTCGGGATCAGCTCCGTCGCAATGGATCTCCGGTCGCCTCAAGTACATCCACTTCGACACCGAACCCGTCGTCGATCTGCGATCACAGTCGCACCTCGGCGCGCTCGGGCACACCGCCTACACGTGGCGGGTTGGTGACATCGATGCTGCTCGTGTCACGGCGTTGGCCAACGGCGCGTCGTCGGTCGGCGATGTCGTCGACGACGGACTGGGACGGCGGTCGTTCTCGTTTGTCGATCCCTCCGGCTACGACTGGCTGTACATCGCCGCCTAGTGCGCCCCTGGACAGTTGTCTCGTTGGCGACACGTTGCCGCCGAAACGACGTCGTCAACGAGACATAGTGTCGCCAACGATCCAACGACGGCGGCGAGCGATGCGTTAGCGACGGACCGCTAGTGACCCTGGGTCGAGTACTTCGCTTCCACCGCGTCCTTGAGCGGTCGCCACCACGCTTCGTTCTCCCGGTACCAGCCGATGGTCTGGGTCAGCCCTTCTTCGAAGTCGGTGTACTTCGGTGACCAGTCGAGCTCGGCGGCCAGCTTCGATGAGTCGATGGCGTAGCGCTTGTCATGACCCGGACGGTCGCTCACGTGCTCGAAGGCGTTCGCCTCATGGCCCATCGTGGTGAGGATCAGTCGCATGACGGCGAGGTTGTCCCGTTCGCCGTTGGCGCCGATGAGGTACGTCTCACCCGCACGGCCGACAGCGATGATGTCGAGCACCGCCTGGTTGTGATCGTCGACGTGAATCCAGTCGCGGACGTTTTCGCCCTTGCCGTAGAGCTTTGGCGTGATGCCGGAAAGGATGTTGGTGATCTGGCGCGGAATGAACTTTTCGATGTGCTGACGAGGCCCGTAGTTGTTCGAACAGTTTGAGATCGTGGCTTCGATGCTGAATGACCGAACCCAGGCGCGTACGAGGAGATCGGAGCTGGCCTTCGTCGACGAGTAGGGGCTTGACGGGTTGTACGGCGTGGTCTCGTGGAACTTGCTGGGATCGTCGAGCTCGAGATCGCCGTAGACCTCGTCCGTCGAAACGTGGTGCAGTCGCTTGCTATGCGCGCGTACAGCTTCGAGGATTCGGAAGGTGCCAATCACGTTCGTCTCGACAAACGGCCAGGGATCATGGAGCGAGTTGTCGTTGTGGCTCTCAGCGGCAAAGTGCACGACCACATCATGATCAGCCACGAGCTTGTCGACGAGCGGCCCGTCGGCAATATCTCCCACCACGAGATCGACCGAATCGTGGACCCCGGCAAGATTTGCTTCGCTCCCGGCGTAGGTCATCTTGTCGAGCACGGTGATGCGATCGGCCGAACCGGTTCGCCGGACGAGGTGGACGAAGTTCGAGCCGATGAAGCCGGCCCCGCCGGTCACAAGCAGGTTGCGAGACATGCCCCCAGGTTACGGGGGCCGCACCCGCGTGTGGGGACGTTCGCGTGGTTCGCACCGAACGCCCGGAGCGCGCTACTACGAACGCTTACGGTTTACTTGCGTGGTGGCGGCGATCGCCGCGCCGACGATCCCGGCGTCGTTG
>JANLQX010000458.1:0-1695 GCA_031368095.1 Actinomycetes bacterium
GTCATGTTGGCGGGGCGTGTCGGCACGGCTATGTCGGCCCAGCTCGGCACCATGCGGGTGACCGAGCAGATCGACGCCATCGCTTGCTTGGGTGTCGACCCGGTGAAGTACCTCGTGGCCCCGCGATTCCTCGGCTGCATCTTGATGATCCCACTCCTCACGGTGCTTGCCGACGCAATGGGCGTCATTGGCAGCAGCGGCATCTGCCTGTACGTGTTCCGCATCGACGACTTCCATTACTGGCAGCACACGCAGAACTTCGTGAAGCGGTTCGACCTTCTCATGGGACTGGCGAAATCGGTCGTGTTCGGCGGCGTGCTCAGCCTGATTTGTTGCCACCGCGGTTTCAATTGCAAACCGGGGGCCGAGGGCGTCGGCAAGGCCGCCACGGAGGGATTTGTGCTCTCGTTCGTGGCGATCATGTTCCTCGATTTCGTGATGGCGATGTTGACCACCACGGTTCACAACCTTATTTGGCCGGCCGTCGGCGCCAAGGTCGCCTGATGGATACCGAACCCCTGATCCGTCTCGTCGGCGTCTCGGTGCGCTTTGGCCGCCAGCAAGTGCTGAGCAACGTCCACCTCGATATCTTCGCCCACGAAACGCTAGCCCTGATCGGCGAAAGTGGCTGCGGAAAATCGGTCACGCTCAAGCTCATTGTCGGCCTGTTGCAGCCGACCGAAGGGGAACTGTTTTTCGAAGGTCGACCGCTCCACAAAATGCGTGAACGCGAGTTGGTGGCCATGCGCCAGCGCGTCGGATTCTTGTTCCAAGGCTCCGCACTCTTCGACAGCTTGACCGTGTTCGAAAATGTCGCGTTCGGCCTCCGCGCGAAGGGAATCACTGCGCCCGCCGAACTCGAATCACGCGTGCGCGCGTGCTTGCACGATGTCGGCTTGACCGTCGCGGCCGAAAGCAAAATGCCCGCCGAGTTGTCCGGTGGGATGCGGAAACGGGTCGGGCTGGCACGGGCGCTCGCCATCGATCCCGATGTCATGCTCTACGACGAACCAACCACGGGCCTCGACCCGATTATGACCGATGTCATCAACGAGTTGATTCTGCAAACGCGGGCCAAGCGACCGATCACGAGTTTGGTCGTCACCCATGAGATGCGCACGGTGCAAAAGGTGGCCGACCGGGTGGTGATGTTCTTTCCGCAAGCTCGGCTTTCGGCCCACGAACCGCAGCTCATTTACGATGGCCCGCCCAGCGGCCTGAGCAGTTGTGACGATGCCCGCGTCCGCCAATTTGTGCTCGGCGAAGCGCGCGACCGTATGAACGATATCCGCGACGTGGTCGAATCCGTTTGAGGAGTTTCATCATGGCCGAACGAGTTTTGCGCCGGCGATTGGGCGTCTTCGTCGCGGCTACCGTCGCGGCGCTCACGGGATTGGTCGTGCTCTTCGGCGGCGCCCCCAACGTCTTCAGCACGCGCACGAAATACACGGTGCTCTACCCCGAAGCACCCGGCGTTGCCGCGGGTACCCCCGTGCGTAAATCCGGTGTCCGCATCGGCCGCGTGACCGCCATCGACATTGATGAAGGCACCGGCCAAGTCCGTGTGAACATCGAAGTGGAGAACAAATACCTCCCGCGATTGAGCGAAGAGCCGGCGATTTCGCGTGGCTTACTCTCTGGAGATACCACCCTCGATTTCATCCCGAAGACGGACGAGAGAGGCCAGCCGGTGGC
>JANLQX010000475.1:0-17429 GCA_031368095.1 Actinomycetes bacterium
ATGCACCCTGATTTCCTGGCGCCGCGGTGGGAGCACTTCACCACCACGTGGGACAACGCCCACGGAACCACATCACGTCTCGGTCAGAACAAGGCCATGGTGCTGAGCCTCCATGCTCAGCCGACTCGCGAAGAGGCCTGGAAGATCGGCGGGCCGGGCCACGACGAGTTCACCCGTTTCCTGGCGACCTACGGAAGATTCACGAACTACAAAGACGCCGACGGAAACAAGATGGCGTTCGGCGTTCGGCCTACATTGCAGCAGTCATGCGATCAACAGATTCAGCTCATCGACTCGATCGAAAACTGTGCTTCGGCCATTCGTATGTACGTCGAGCGATTCGAGGTCGAGCATTTCGTGTTCTTCCTCGACCTTGCCGGGCTGACCCGTTCTCAGCTGAACGAACAGATCCACATCCTGGCCGAAGAAGTGCTGCCCATGGCCGGCATCACGCTCGAACCGCTCGCCCCACCGGCACAGTCCATTCCGTATCGTCCGTTCTGAACGGCGTACGTCCATGACCGACGCCCGCGTTGACACGCCCGACTCCGGTTCGCCGGCCGTCTCCTGGCTTCGCAATGCCGGTCTGGCCGACGGACGCGTTGTCGATGTCGGTCTTGATCCCGTAACGGGTCTGATCACCGCCATCGACGAACCACGCCGGGCATGGCCGCGCGGTGCGGCCATCGGCGGAGTGGTCGATCCCAACGGTGGAGCGGGTGTCACTACCGACATCGACCTCGAGGGGTGGCTGCTGCTGCCTGCTCCGGCCGAGCCGCACGCCCATCTCGACAAGGCGCTCACCGTGTCCGAGTTGCCCAACGTGAAGGGCGACCTGATGGGAGCCATCGAGGCGTGGATCCCGATCATTCCGCGCCTCACCGTCGCCGACATGGCCGAACGCGCCGAGACCGCCGCGCTCGAACTCCTCGCCAACGGGGTTACTGCGGTGCGCACCCATGTCAACGTCGACGCGGGCGTCGGAACGAAGGCGGCCGAGGCGCTGATCCGTGTTCGCGAACGGGTCGGTCACCTCCTCGATATCGAGATCGTGGCGCTCTGCGGCTGGGTCACCGGGCCCGAGTCAGCGCGAACCCAACAGCTCTTGCGCGAGGTGCTCGAGATGGACCAGTCGATGGTGGTCGGCGGATGTCCGCACCTCGACGAAGACCCGCTCGCTGCCAGTGACTTCGCACTGTCCCTGGCCATGGAAATGGGCCGCAAGCTCGACCTTCATACCGACGAAACCCTCGACGGAGCGCACCTGGAATTGCGCTACCTCGCGCAGCGCGTCGGCGAGACCGGATTCGACCTTGGCGCCACGGCCAGTCACTGTGTGAGCCTCGGCGTGCAGCCACTCGACGTGCAGCACGCGGTGGCCGCCGAGGTCGCCGCTTCCGGCGTTGGGGTCATCACGCTTCCCCAGACCAATCTGTTTCTTCAGGGCCGGGATCACCCCGTGTCGACCCCGCGCGGACTCACCGCGTTGCGGCCGCTCCTCAACGCCGGTGTCACGCTGGGCGCCGGTGCCGACAACGTTCGCGACCCGTTCAACTCGATGGGCCGCTCCGACCCGTTGGAAACGGCGGCGCTCCTCGTGATGGCTGGACACCTCCTGCCCGATGAGGCCTACACCGCGGTGTCGACCGGCGCCCGCCGTTCCATGGGCTTCGTCGGCGGGCAGATCCGGGTCGGCGATCCGGCCGAGCTGCTGGCTATTCCCGGTGACGACCTCACGTCGGTTATCGCCAAGGCCGACGCCCAGCGAATGGTGTGGCACCATGGCCGCTTGGTGTCGAGCACGAACGTCGTGCGCAGCGTCTTGCGCTGAACCCACCGTGGGTTCCCTACGCCAGTGGCGACGGGCCTCCGCGGCTGTCGTCGCACTCGGCGTTCTCGCAACGGCCTGTACCGACGGAACCCGACCCTCGCCCGACGCGGTGGTCACGACCACATCGTCGTCCGTCGTGGCCCCCGTGTCGGTAGCTCGGCCAAGTCCCAGTGGCCTGAAGGCGGTCTGTCCCGATCCAGTCGTGATCCAACTGGATCGCCCCATCGACGTGTGGTCGCTCCCGTTGATCGGCGTGACGGCGGTCGACGGTCGAACCGGGGCGTCGGCCTATCGCGGCGCACTGCTCGATCCGCTCAGCGTGCTGCCGCTCGGCATCGATATCGAGATCCGCACGAAGGCCACCATCGGTTCGAGCAGCGTTATTGATGCGATGGCGAGTGACCCACAGATTCTCCTCGGCGCGGTGTCGACCGACGACTTACTCGGAGCCAAGGAGAACGTTCGCGCCGTGTTCGCACCCTGGGAACGCAACGATGTGGCGCTCACCTGGCCGTCCGCGTTCGGCGGAACCGCCGCCGAGCTGCCGCCCGGCTCCAAGCCCACACCGCCGCCGGCCGGGGTGAGCCCCGACGTCGTCGAGTACCTCGACCGTTCCGGTCTGTTCAAAGCGCCGAAGACCTCCACCCAGACAACGCTGCGTCCGCTCGACGGTGCCGTGACCACGACCGTTGCCCCACCTGTGAGTCCTGGCTGGGTGCAGATCTTGACGAATCCGTTCGTCACCAAGAACCCGGCCATCACGGTGCAGCTCATCGACGAACTCGGCTGGGAGCCCTACCCGTTCGTGTTCACCACGACCGACGACACGAGGGGTCGCTACGAGCAGTGCCTTCGAGGACTCATCCCGGTGCTCCAGGGAGGAGCCGTGCGGGTCACTAGGGAGCCCGAACGGCTGTCGGCCAATCTCGCCACGATCAGCGCCAAACTCTTTGCCCCCATCGACATCACCGCCACCGTGGCAGCAGCTCAGGTCGCGATCGATCTCGGCCTCATCGGCAACGGCAGCGACGCCACGATCGGCGATGTTGCCGCCGCCCGCCTGGCGCAGTACACCCGGGCCCAGGCGGACGCGAAAGGCGAAACGGTCGACGAGTTCCCCGTTTTGGAGCGCCAGCTCCGCGCCCGCATCGATGCTCGATTCATCGACCCACTCATCGGCAGATCCTAAGCGCGCAGAATGCAAGCGCGCAGAGCGTATTGCGCAAGGTGCGCTAGGCCACGGACGCCGACACCGCTCGACGCGCTCGCGCCGTGCGGCCGTCGGACGCGAGCACCGCAGTGGCGGCGTTGCGGCCCGACGCTCCCCAGATGCCGGCGCCGGGAAAGGTCGCCGCACCAGTTAGGAACAGACCCTGCACGGGGGTCTCGTAACGCGACAGTTCGGGACTGCGTCCGAGCAGTGCCGTGAGCGGCGTGCCCGAGAAGGCCGGCGCATGGCCGCGCACCATGGAGAACTCACGCTCATACTCCTTCGGCCCCATGAGGCGGTAGTCGACGACGTGATCGTGGAACGGGCGACCGTCGGCCATCGTCACCAACTCGGAGACTTTCGTCAGCCACCGATGCGGTTCCTTCGTCGACTCCCATCCTCCGGCGAGCGCGTAGGGCGTCCACAGGATCTCCAGGCTGAACACGTGATGTCCGGGCGGCAGTCCGGCCGCCACGGTGGGGTCGAGGGCCGACGGAAGCTGCACAAAGAACTGGGGTCGCTCGGCGATGTGGCCTTGCAACTGCCGGCGGTGATCGTCAGCAAGTTGGGCCAACGAGGAGCTCACCACCATCGACGGATTGCTCACTTGCGCGGCAGTAAGGCCGAGGGCACGAACCATGGCGTCATTCACGGCGGGGATGGCGTAGGGCGCGTCGATAACGGCATCGATCTTGGCTTCGTAGCCGTCGTGAACTGGAGCATCGCGATATTTCGCGATGAGCGAGCCTGCCGATGCCGGAGGATCGCGTAACCAGTCGACAAGAGCCAGCTTCGGATCCGTCGCTGCCACAACGATAGGCGCGCGTAGTATTTCGCCACCGACCAACTCGACGCCCACAACGGCATCGCCTTCGCACAGGATGCGAGCCACTTTTGCTCCGGTACGAACGGCACCGCCGGCGGCCGTGAACGACGAAGCGATTGCCACTGGCAACGCCCCGCTGCCTCCGCGTGGACGGCCCACCGGGGCGTGGTGACGCATCGCATAGCCAAGCGCGCCCAGCCCGGTGCCGGGTGTCTCCGGGGAGAGACCCCACACCGACGGGCCCGTCGAAACCACCGGACTGCGGACTGCTTCGGCATCGAAGTACGACCGCACCACATCACCAACGCTGCGACGCGACCACTGCAAAATCGTGGGAACGGCACGCGAGGCCGATCTCATCCGGCGAGCCATCCCGCCAAGAACCGCACCGGGCGTGGGCGTGTGCTGGGCCAACTCGGTGATCGTCCGTACGACCGGCATGGCGGCGCGAAGGTACCGCTCGTAGCCCGCCACGTCTCCGGGGTAGGAGTGCCGCAGCGACTCGAGGGTGGCCGCCTGGTCGTGGAACAAGAACCAGCCCGGACCACCGTCCCACGGCACATTCAGATACGCCGGCTCCACGTTGAGGTAGTCAAGGCCGTGACGACTGAGGTCCAGTTCGTCGGGGATCGACGTGGTCCGCACCATGGCGTGATCGCAGTTGCAAATATTGACGAGAGCACCGCCGAGCGCGTGGTCGGTCCCGGAACATCCACCGATGGTGCCGCGAGCTTCGAGCACGATCGTAGAGATCCCGGCGCGTTGCAGATACGCCGCGCAGATCAGTCCGTTGTGTCCAGCGCCGACCACGATTGCCCCTGCATCCATACTCACGATGGTGGCACCTCGGGAGCGGTACTACGTTCGCTTCGCGCCTCGCGCTCCTCACGAAGTTTCGTCCGTAGGGCGAGCACCGCCAATACCGCCGAAACCACCACGATCCCAACCAGGATCATGATCAACGTCATCGGCAGACGGCGGACCACGGAGAACACGTACACCTCGGGTGCGGCGAACCCCACCAACGCGGCGAACGCCCACCACCACGTTCGTCGCCGATCGCTGGCGACCACCGACCGGACGAGATGGACCCCGGCGAAGCCGTAGAGCAACGACGACAAAATCTCGACGACGCTGAACGCTTTGACCGAGAGCCCGTATTCGGTGAGGAACTTTCCCGCCAGGGCAATCCGGACGACCCCATAGGCCAACGCCACGACGACCCAGCCTCGCTCCAAGACTTGACGGTTCTCCCGGCCGAAGCGACGGGTTCGCGTCCACCAGTGAACCTTTGGTTGCCGGGGGCCTCGCGTCATCGGAACTCGTCCGGCATCAGACGACTGGGGCCGACGTTGAGATCGAGCCACCGCTGGATCGGGGTGGTAGCCGCCCACACCCGCTCCACCTTCGACACCACCGACGCACTTCCGAGCCATGCCGGCGTTCCGAAGTCCATCGCGCCAATGACCCCCTTCCATTGCAACAGGGCGATACGTGGGTGATCGCGCGGGTAGCCCCGCGGGGCGGTCTTCAACGGCGAACCCTGGCCATTGCTTACGGTCAGCTTGGCCTTGCGGACCTCGGCGATCGCCGCCTCCAGCGCCGGCCCAGCGTCGTCGTCGGCAACGGCGGCTCGGTACCTATCCAACTGGTCCGACGCCATGGCGTAGTACCCGCATGCCGCCATGAGGCCACGGGCCGACAGTTGGATATAGACGATGGACCCGCCCTCCAACTCGCCCACCGCACCGACGTGCGTCTTGTACGGCATCTTGTCTTTGGCGAACCGGACGTCGCGATACGGACGAAAGACGTTCAACGGTTGATAGTGCGGCGCGACGGCGACGATGAATGCCTTCATCGGATCGCGCACGTCTTGCTCGTAGACCGACGCATTGGTCGTCCAGTACGTCTTGGAGTTGTCGGCCTCGAGTCCGGCGAAGAACGCCGTGGCCCGCGGACCGAATCCGGAAAATGCCATGAGCCATCTTCGCTCAGCGCCCAACTACCCTTGGCGTTCATGGCGACCTCTCCCTCAAACCCGTCGCCAGCACCTTGCGAGGTCATGCGATCGGCCGTCCGGCGGGGATGGTATGTGCACCTGTTCACGACCACGGGAATCGTGGTGGGCATGCTCGCCCTGCAGGCGGTGTTCAACCACAAGCCCCGCGAAGCCATCTTCTACCTACTGCTCACCCAGATCATCGACGGGATCGACGGACCGATGGCGCGCAGCGTCGACATCGTGACCAGCGTGCCCCGCATCGACGGCTACGTCCTTGACCTCGTGATCGACTACGTCACATGTGTGGTCGTTCCGGCCGCGTTTCTCCACCAATTCAAACTGCTGCCCCACGCCGTTTCGCTTCCCATGGCCGGACTCGTGGTGTTCCTCTCGGCGATCTGGTTCTCCCGAACCGACATGATGACGGATGACAACTGGTTCCGCGGATTTCCGGCCACCTGGAACCTGGTGGCGCCCACGTTCTTCCTGCTCGGCACCCCGAGGTGGGTCAACGCCGCCGCCACCCTCGCCCTGTGTGTCCTCATGGTGACCAACGTGCGTTTCCCGCATCCCGTTCGGTCCGAAGGTGGGCGCATCTTCACCCTGCCGATCACGGTGGCGTGGCTGCTGGCCATGACCTGGGCCACCCAGCGTCTTCCAACAAGGTCGGTCGTGGGGAGGGTCGGCCTCGTCGCGGCGGTCGCCTACTTCTTCGGCCTGTGCCTCTGGAAGACTCGACAGGCCGTGATCACTCCCGCCCTTGCTTCTTCGACTCCGGCCCCCACAGGCTGATGTCGGGTCGCCGCTTCGACGAACTGTCCGTCCACGACCTGGGCGAGCACATCACGGATTCTTCGATCCTTATCCTTCCGCTCGGAGCGATCGAGGCTCACGGACCCCACCTTCCCCTCAACACCGATGTGATCATCGCTCAGCATGCCGCTGACCGGGTGGCCGCCGAGTTCGGTGAGGCGCTCGACCTGTGGATCCTGCCGGCGCTCGGCTACACCAAGAGCAACGAACACGCCTGGGCCCCGGGAACCGTGTGGCTGTCGATGACCACCATGATGGCCGTGCTCAACGACATCGGTCGGTCCCTCGCCACGACCAAGGCTCGCAAGCTCGTGTTCGTCAACGGCCACGGCGGCAACAGTGCGCTGCTGCAAGTAGCGCTACGTGAACTTCGTCTCGCCTACGGCTTCCAGACCTTTCTCATGCAACCTTTCGTGGTCAGCGGAGAGGGCAACGAATTCGGAATGCCGATTCACGGCGGACACGACGAAACCTCGATGCTGATGGCGCTGCGGCCCGATCTCGTCGACGTCGCCAAAGCGGTGCGAGCTATTCCGGAGCGTTTGGCGTCGAACCGTCACGTCCGCTTCGGAGGGTCGGTGAGTTTCGGCTGGCTCTCCGACGATTTCGAACCGGTTCCCGAAGCCGGGCAGCTGCCGCTTGGCCTGATCGGTGACGGCACCGGGGCCAACGCGCAACTTGGCGCCGAATTATGGAACCGCGTCGTCGCCACCATGGGCGAGGCGCTCGGCGAGATCAGCCGGTGGGACAGCCGGTCTTTCGGCCCGTCCTGAATTCGGGTCTACTTCGTGCACGTAGCATGTCCGCCGGGATGTCGGGCTTTTCTTTACGCGCACGGATGGGCACGATCGGCGTCGTAGCCATCGTCGTCGGCTTGGCCGGCGCAGCCTACGGAGACGCCCGCTCCTTCGACGGGAAGGTCCTGCGCAACGTGACGGTCGGCGGACGCAATGTGGGTGGTCTCGACGCCGCTGGCTTGGAGCAGGCGATCGACTCGGTGGAGGAGACCATGCGATCGACGCCCGTTCGTATCGCCACCCCGACTGGCGGATTCTCATCGCCGGGGGCCTCCTTCGGGTTAACCGTCGACCGGCCACGTTTGCGGGCTGCGGTGATGTTGGCGGGCCGCGATCCATCGCTCGGCCATCGTCTTCGTCGCTACGTCGCCGCCTTCAGCACCCCGCTCGATATTGCCGTGCCGGTGCTGGTCTCCGCCGACAAGACCGTTGCGGTGCTTCAGGAAGGCGAGGGATCACGGCGCCGAGATCCCGTCGACCCGAAGTTGAAAGTCCGCAAAGGGGCGTTCACGATCCTTCCCGGTAGCGACGGTGAAGGGATCGACGCCCGGGTCGTTGCCGACACCATCGAAAGCGAAGTCGCCGGGGGCCGCTTCCCGGTCACCGTTGCGGCCACCAGCGTTTCTCTTCCGTCGAAGTACACAACGGAAGAACTCTCGGCGCTTTCGGCACGGGCCACTTCGCTCACCGCTCGTCCCATCGAAGTCACCGCCAATGGTTCGTCGTACACCATCTCCACCGCGGCGCTACGGGACTGGGTGCGGCCCAGCATCGTCAACCGACAGGTGCGCCTCACCCTCGATCCCGACGAAACTCTCGCCGGCCTGCGCAAGATCTTTGGTGGCGAGGTCGTTCGTCCGGCGCGCAATGCCCAGCTTCTCGTCGGGACCTCGGGCGAGGTCGTGACGTTGGCCTCGGAGTCCGGCCTTCGCTGCTGTGCGACCTCGGCCTATCAGCGACTCGAGGCGGTGTTCACCGGTGCCGCCAACCCGCCGGTGACGCTCGATCTCGACGTCATCGAACCGACGCTCACCACCGAAGAGGTGAGCACACTTGGCGTGAACGAGCAGATCTCAACGTTCACGACGCGCCATCGGGCTGGTGAGGATCGGGTCCACAACATTCATCGGATCGCTGATCTGCTGCGCGGCACCGTGATCAAGCCGGGCACCACGTTCTCCGTGAATGACACCATCGGGCCCCGCACGCCGGCGAAGGGTTTCATCGAGGCCCACGTGATCGAAGACGGCGTCTTCAAGGATTCCTTCGGTGGCGGCATCAGCCAGTTCGCCACGACACTGTTCAACGCTTCCTTCTTCGCCGGTCTCGACATCCCGGCCTACAAGGCTCATTCGATCTATATCTCCCGGTACCCATTCGGTCGAGAAGCCACATTGTCATTCCCTCGACCCGACCTGAAGATTCGTAACACCACGCCTTACGGCGTCTTGATCTGGCCGACCTATACCGATTCCAGCCTGACCGTTACGCTGTATTCCACCAAGTTTGCAACTGGCGAGGTCGCCGATCAGAAGAAGACGGAACGCGGACTCTGCACCGACGTGGAAACCACCCGCCGGATCACCCGAGTCGACGGCACCTCCAAGACCGACACGTTCCGGGCGGTGTATCTCCCCGGTGAAGGGGTGAACTGCAACGGCGAGCCAACCCCCGGGGCCACGACCACCACGATCAAGCCCAAGACCACCGTCGCTCCGTCGGATCCGGCGAGCTCGACCGACTCCGGCACGGAACCCACCCCCGGCTCCCGCGTGCCAGTGAGTAAGCCTCCGTCGTCGACACCGGTTCCCAACGCGCCGGCCTCGTCAAAGGCTCCCGCCACCCCCACAACGGCGCCCAGCCCTCCGCCGTCTTCACCGGGCGCTGTTCCCGTTGGGGCGCCCGTCACCAACGTCGCCACGTAGGCCCGGGTCCGCCTCCCCTCCGTCGCTTTCGCTCAGACTGGCACGGTGATCGCCGATTGTGCCGTGTATCGATGTGGTATCCGCGAGACGAGAGCACTAAGTCTCGACGCCGCCTTCGAGTCCATCGACACGCCCGATGCCCTCGTATGGATCGACCTCGCCAACCCCACCGCCGACGAAATCGCGTTGGTCGCGGCGGAGCTCCTTCTGCATCCGCTCGTTCTCGAAGACTCCATGAAGCCCCATCAACGACCGAAGCTCGAGCTGTATCCGTCGTCGGGATTCCTGGTCCTGAAAACGGCACAACCCACGCCGCGGGCGACCGGTCTCTCGTTCGGTGAACTCCAGATCGTTATCGGGCCGCAGTTCGTGGTGACGATCCGGCACGGCGCGTTCGATCCGGTGGCGATTGCTCGCGGCGTGCTCGAAGCGGACCCCAACTTCTTTGCGCACGGGGTCACTGCCGTGATTTATGCCCTTGCCGATGCCGTGGTCGATCGGTACGAAATCGCCTGCGACGAGATCGAGGCCTCCGTCGACAACATCGAAGCGCTGGTCTTCGCTCCCTCGTCGAAAAACGCGGCCGAACTCATCTTCACCCAAAAGCGAAGCACACTTACTTTCATGCGGAACGTCTCGCCGCTCGTCGACGTTGTCGGGCGGCTGGCCACCCACCGCGCGGTGTTCGAGACACCCGATGCCATGACTCCGTACTTTCGCGATGTTGCCGACCATTTGGCTCGTGTGCAGTCTCGCCTAGAGCAGTCACGTGAACTCCTCACCGCGGCGCTCGAGGCAAACCTCGCCCAGATCACCATCCGTCAGAACGAAGACATGCGCGCCATGTCCGGTTGGGCGGCGATCATCGCCGTGCCCACCCTGTTTGCCGGCATCTGGGGCATGAACTTCCGGCATATGCCCGAACTCAACACGTCGTGGGGATACCCGGCGGCCCTCGTCACTATCGCCGCCAGCAGCTACGCCGCCTACCGCCACCTCAAGCGAAATGGCTGGATGTAGCGAAGCCCAGCCAGGTGCAGTTCGCCCGCACGGTGCGCACCCCTCCGACGACTTCTTGACCGAGAGTTTGATCGCCAGCGCTCGCCCGGAGCGCCGTGGTGATCAACCTCGCGTCAGGCTACGAGAGGCCGAGGCTCGTTAGGGCGGCGCCGGGAGTGCTGAGCACTTCGCTTGGGGGGAGGCCGAGCCAACCGGCGATGGTGGCGTAGTAGTCCGACATCGACACCGTGGCGGCGACGTTGCCCGACGGATCGAGCTGCTCGAAATTCACCGGCGCACCATGGCGACCGGGGCGGACGGGACCGAGCAGCAGAGCCGTGGATGCTGCGCCGTGATCGGTGCCTCCGGCGTTGGCTTCAGGCCGACGGCCGAACTCGCTCGTGGTCGCCACCAACACCCGATCACTCAGACCGCTGCGAATAAGGTCGTTGTGAAACGCCGTGAGGGCCACACCAAGTTGACGCATCTGTTCCGGATGCGACCACTGATGCCCGGTATGCGTATCGAACGATCCCCATGGCACGTGAACGATGCGCACGCCGACATTGAGCGATACCAACTCGCGAGCCAGGCCCAGAGCGGAAGCCAATCGGTTGTCGGGATACTTCGATTTGCCGGTGATGCCACCGAGACCGTTGAGGAGTGCCAGCCCGGACGACAGACCGGACCGGGCTCGGGCGAGCAGCTCCCCGTCGGCAAATTCGAGACCGGCGGTGTCGCCGCCGCCATCGGTCAGAGAACCCATCGTCGGACGCATCCGCTCGTCTTGGTCCTGGGTGAGTTCACGGAGTGAGTCGAGTCCGGGAAGGGCAACGGTCGGCGCCTTCACGCTGAGAAGCGCAGGCGTTGAGCCGCCGCCAACGCTAACTCCGACGACCGGCGAGCCGGTGTCGAGCAGGTCACAGCACCGGCCGAGGAAGCCGGTGCGATTGGTGCCGGTGCCGTCGGGTTCGCCTTGCCACCATCGGGTCATCATGGCGGTGTGCGAGAAGTCCGGCTTGGCCACGCCAACGCCCTCGACGAAGGCGAGCCGAGACGCCAACGGCGCGAGTCCAGCGGCAATCGAGTATCGATCATCGAAGCGGACGAGGTCCTTCGGATTCAGCCATGCCCGATCTCGGAGGTGCCGGAAGCGGGCGTCGCCAGAAGGCACGAGCATGGAAAAGCCGTCATTGCCACCCTGAAGTTCGATGACGACGAGCACCTTCGGGCCGGCCACCGCCCGGCCGGCGACCAAGGGGCCCTCGGCCACCGCCGCCGCGTTCTTCTTCGTCCTGGCCTTCGTCTTGGCGCGCTTGGCGGCGTCGGCATCGGACCCAGCGAAATCGAGGGCGGCCGGAAGCATGGTGGCCGTCGTCGTAATTCCGACCATCGAAAGGAACTGTCGACGGCTCACGACGGCGTTCGGGCGCGGAGGAGAACAGCTCATGCGAGGGAGAACTCCGGGGAGAGGAGGGCGGCGGTGAGCAGCCGGCGGGAGATAGTGAGTTCGTCGGCGTTGCCGGCGACGGCGAGGGCCGAATCGCGCAGCACGTTCATCGTTCGCGTCGACACCTCGTGGAGCGAGCACCTGGCCAGAGTGGCCGCCACCAGATCGTTTCCGCCCGAAGCCACGATGGGGCTCATGCGCCACGACATGCTGCGCACATACGCCGCACGGGTGACGAACTGATCCGAAGAGAGCCACTTGACCCCGGTCGGCCAACCGGCCGCGTTCGGTGGGCGGTGCGGCATTTGTCCGAGATCGTTGAGTACCCACGCGTTCACCGTCTTCTCCTGGTCAGCGCGGAACGGCTCCAACGAATGCACGGCGGCGACCCACCACTCGATGGGAAGACGCGGCCGGTTGAGTCGCGCCGAAAGGAACTCGTTGCCGCGCACGATGCTTTCCACCAACGGGCGAATTTCGTAGCCGCTACTCCGGAACTGCTGACCGAGTTGCGCTGCTCGTTCATCCGACGGACGGACCCCAACCAGATTGGCGTAGAGCTTCGACGCCACATTCGGCGCACACGCTTCATGAGCAAGCACCACGTCGATGACATCATCGACGCCCAGTCGACCACGACGACCGAGGAATACGACCTCGCCGCCGAGGCTTCGGTCCGGCTTCTTGGTTACTGCCGCAGTGTCGTAGTTGACCTCGTATCCGGCGAGTGCGAGTGCCCCCGCTTTCACATCGGCCTCCGTGTACTTCCCCGGACCGATCGTGTAGAGCTCCATCAGTTCTCGGGCGAAGTTCTCGTTCGGCGCCTCGATCGACGAGCCGGCAAGGTCGAGATAAAAGAGCATCGCCGGGTCGGTGGCCATCTGCCGAAGAAGCGTGCCGAAGTTCCCTAATGCATGACTTCTCAGGAGCTGCTGTTGGGAGTGAAGCATCGACAGACTGCCAACCTTTTCGCTGCTGGTGGCAAAATGGTCGTGCCAGAACCACGTCATTCGTTCGTGCATTCCGGCGCCCACCGACCGAAGGTTCCCGGTCCATCCGTTCATCGCCTCTTCCCAGCCGTCCTGGCGACTCTGGACGGGAGAGATCGCTAACGGAGCGCTCGACAGCGCCCAGTCGATGGCCGTGCTCGCCGCTGCTTGGGGCGAGGCCGCGCCCCTCGCAAAGCGGGCGACGCGCTCGGGATCGGGAGCAATCGCGCAGCGACGAAGGACATGGGCGACAAGCGCCTCAGACGATGGTGCACCCACGCCTCAAATATCGGCATAGTGGCCGAAAACCTTGATCCGTCAGCAGGGCCGGGCCCCGTCTATGTGAGCCCAGGTGGTGCGGAGGAGACCAACGGTTTCGATCGCCTTGGCCATCATCTCGGGTACCGGGCCGCCATCGATAAGGCAAAGACCGATGGTCTCGGGCCGATACCGGACGACGAGGTCCGCCATCCCGTTGGCGACCGCCACCGGATCACCCTGCAACGCTGGCGGGTTCGGCGCGACCGGCGTGTTGAACTGAACGGAAGCAAACAGCGCGACGTCGATAGGACGGACCGAACGGGCCCACGAGACCGGTGCGTCGAGTTTCGTGAGGTCGAAGCCGGAGAGGAACACGCCATCGGCCTCCCGTGACGCCAGTCGATTGATCTGCTCGCCCTTCGACCCAACATAGATCGGCACCTTTCGAGGCGGCGACGCATGAGCGGGCGGGGTGTAACCGTCGATCGTGGCGCCTTCGATCACGGCGCGAGCGATGCGCACTGCGTCACGAATAAGGGCAACCGGCTTTTCGACGGTGAGTCCAAAAGGATCCAGTGACAGGCCGCCGCCAACGCCGAACCCGAGCATTGCCCGTCCGCCCGACAGTTCGTCCAACGTGGCGACGCTCGACGCCATCGCTCCGGGATGGCGCAATGCCGGCGACGTGATGCCGATGCCGAGGCGAATACGTGTGGTCTGTAAGGCCGCCGCACTGAAGGCCACGATGGGATCGCGTGAGACACCTTCGTCGGCGATCCAGAACTCGTCGACACCAGCACGCTCGGCGGCGACGACGGCGTCGACGAGGTCACCGATCGGTGCGACCGGAAAGAGCCAAAGACCAATTCGAGGATTCGTCATGTGGTGTCGACTCAGCGCGTTGCCGCGGCGACGAGCGGAGCCGGAAGCTCGGAGGAGCCCATCAGGAACGCGTCGCAGGCTCGAGCCGCAGAACGCCCTTCGGCGATCGCCCACACAATGAGACTCTGCCCACGGCCCATGTCGCCGGCGACGAAGACCGATTCGACGCTGGTCGCGTAGTCGGCGTCGCGAGCAACGTTGCCGCGACCGTCAATAGCTACCCCGAACTGTTCGAGCAGGCCACCCTTTTCCGGACCGACAAAGCCCATAGCCAAGAACACGAAGTCGGCGGGAATCTCGAACTCGGAGCCCTCGACCTTGTCGAAGCTCGGCCGACCATCGACCACGCGGCTCACCACTTCGTGACCGCGGATGGCTCGGAGGCTCCCGTCGTCGTCACCCACATATTCGGTCGTCGTGACGGAGTACAGCCGCTCGCCACCTTCTTCGTGAGCCGACGTGACCTTGTACACGAACGGAAAGAGCGGCCACGGATTGCCGTCGGCGCGATCCTCCGGAGGACGCGGCAGGATCTCGAACTGCTTCACGGACGCCGCGCCCTGACGGTGCGCAGTGCCAAGGCAGTCGGCCCCGGTGTCGCCGCCGCCGATGATCACGACATGTTTGCCGTGCACGTCGATCGGCGAGCTGGCGAAGTCACCATGCTGGACCTTGTTCGACGGCATCAGGTACTCCATCGCGTAGTACACGCCCCGAAGACTGCGTCCGGGCGCATCGAGATCGCGTGCTGCGGTAGAGCCTCCGGCGAGCACAATGGAATCAAACGTGGCCCGCAGATCGTCGGCCGATGGATGCCCCGGCTGACCAACGTGCACGCCGGTGCGAAACACCGTGCCTTCGGCCTTCATCTGTTCGAGACGGCGGTCAAGAACCCACTTCTCCATCTTGAATTCTGGAATGCCATAGCGAAGGAGTCCACCAATACGGTCGGCCCGCTCGAAGACGACGACATCGTGACCGGCTCGCGTGAGCTGCTGGGCGGCGGCGAGACCGGCCGGCCCGGAGCCGATCACGGCAACCTTCTTGCCCGTCTTGACCTTGGCGATGACGGGCTTTACGCGGCCCTCGTCCCAGGCCCGATCGATGATCGTGTTCTCCACAACCTTGATCGTGACGGGGTCATCGTTGATCCCGAGCACACACGCCCCTTCGCATGGAGCGGGGCAGAGGCGACCGGTGAACTCCGGGAAGTTGTTGGTGGCGTGGAGGCGCTCGATGGCGTCGGACCAGTCGTTCTTGTAGACGAGGTCGTTCCACTCGGGGATCAGGTTCCCCAACGGGCACCCGTTGTGACAGAACGGGATCCCGCAGTCCATGCAGCGCCCGGCCTGGGTCTTCAGCGCGGCATCAGGGAACGGCTCGTAGACCTCTTTCCAGTCCCGCAGTCGAACCGGCACCGGGCGACGCGTAGGCACGGCCCTCGTGTTCTTCAAGAATCCACCGATCTCACCCATGGTTGCTCCCAAATTCCCAGCTCGCATTTTGATATGTACACATATGTTACGCCCGGGCTGCTGCCATGATGGCGTCGTCGACGTTTTCGCCCTTGGCCTCGGCCGAGGCCTTGGCCCGCAGTACCCGTTTGAAGTCCTGGGGCATGACCTTCACGAAGTGGCGCACGGCGTCGTGGAAATCGGCGAGCACGGCGTCGGCCACGGCCGAACCGGTCTCCTCGTAGTGGCGGCGGACGTGGCGTTCGATGAGGGCTCGGTCATCGTCGGACAACGGATCGAGATCGACCATTTCTCGGTTGACGCGACCCGGGAACGTGCCGTCGATGTCATAGACGTAGGCCGCTCCCCCACTCATTCCGGCACCGAAGTTACGGCCGGTTGTTCCGAGCACGATCACCGTGCCGCCGGTCATGTATTCGCAGGCGTGATCGCCGACGCCCTCGACAACCGCAGTGGCACCGGAGTTGCGAACACCAAAACGCTCGCCGACCACTCCCGAGATGTAGGCCTCACCAGCAGTAGCCCCGTAGAGGATCACGTTGCCGGCGATGATGTTTTCGTTGGAGCGAAACGCGGCGGGCGCGTCGTGCGAGGGCCGAACGACCAGCCGACCGCCGGACAGTCCCTTGCCGACGTAGTCGTTGGCGTCACCTTCGACCCGAAGGGTGATGCCCTTGGGTACGAAGGCTCCGAAACTGTTGCCTGCCGATCCGGTGAAATGGATCTGGATGGTGTCGTCGGGAAGGCCGACTCCGCCGTAGCGACGGGTGACCTCGGCGCCGAGCATCGTGCCGACAGTGCGGTTCACATTGCGGATCGGGAGGTCGATGCTCACTGGAGTGCCGTCGAGAAGCGCCTGTTTACACAAGTCGATCAACGTCTTGTCGAGAGCCCGGGAAAGCCCGTGATCCTGGGTGGTGGTGCAGTGCAGCGACGACCCGTAGCGGTTCTCGACCTCGGCAAGAATGGGCGACAGATCGAGGCCTGACGCCTTCCAATGCGAAAGGGCGGCAGCGGTGTCGATCACGTTGACGTGGCCGATCAATTCTTCAATTGTCCGGAACCCAAGCTGGGCCAAAAGCTCCCGTACTTCTTCGGCGATGAACTCGAAGAAGTTCACGACGAACTCCGGTTGACCGGAGAACTTGGCCCGCAACTTCGGGTTTTGCGTGGCCACGCCAACGGGACACGTGTCGAGGTGACAGACGCGCATCATGATGCATCCGCTGACCACGAGCGGGGCGGTGGCAAAGCCGAATTCCTCCGCCCCGAGTAACGCGGCGATGATCACGTCGCGGCCCGTCTTGAGCTGACCGTCGGCTTGAACGACGATCCGGTCGCGCAGACCGTTGAGGATGAGCGTCTGCTGCGTCTCGGCCAGGCCCAGCTCCCATGGTGCACCCGCGTGCTTCAGTGACGTGAGGGGCGATGCGCCGGTGCCACCGTCGTGCCCGCTGATGAGGACCACGTCGGCATGCGCCTTGGACACCCCGGCGGCGACCGTGCCAACGCCGACCTCGGCCACGAGCTTCACGTGGACACGGGCGCGATCGTTGGAGTTCTTCAGGTCGTGGATCAGTTGGGCGAGATCTTCGATCGAGTAGATGTCGTGGTGCGGGGGCGGCGAGATAAGGCCCACGCCGGGCGTGGAGTGCCGGGTTTTGGCAATCCACGGATAGACCTTGTGGCCGGGAAGCTGGCCACCTTCGCCGGGCTTGGCGCCCTGGGCCATTTTGATCTGGAGGTCGTCGGCATTTACGAGGTACTCACTCGTCACCCCGAAGCGGCCCGACGCCACCTGCTTGATGGCGCTGCGCTTGGAATCACCGTTCGACATCGGCAAGAAACGCTAGGGATCCTCGCAGCCCTCCCCTGTATTTGATGTGGCCCCTATGCTGTTCATGGCGACGGAGTGCGTTTCGTGCGCCTCGGCACTGATCGACCCGTAACTCATGGCGCCGGTGGA
>JANLQX010000491.1:0-2054 GCA_031368095.1 Actinomycetes bacterium
CCCACCGGCATCGGCGTGCTTTGGGGACGAGAAGAACTCCTCGACGCCATGCCTCCGTTTCTGGGCGGCGGCAACATGATCACCGACGTTCGGTTCGACGGGTTCACCGCCGCCGGGCTCCCCGACAAGTTCGAAGCGGGAACACCTCCGATCATCGAAGCGGTCGGTCTCGGCGCAGCCATCGACTACCTCGGCTCACTCGGCCTCGGGGCAATTCGTCAGCACGAGATGAATCTCACCCGCTATGCCCTCGACACGCTGAACGATCGTTTTGGTGACGACATCATCATTCACGGACCGGACAACGTGGAGCAGCGTGGGGCCGTGCTGTCGTTCGCCTTCCGGGGCGTGCACCCGCATGACATCAGCCAGATCCTGGATGAATCCAACGTCTGCATACGAGCCGGCCACCACTGCGCCAAGCCGCTCATGCGGGCCATCGGTGCCGGGGCTACCGCACGGGCCTCGTTCTATCTTTACAACGATGAGGCCGACGTCGACGCTCTCGCCGACGCCCTCGACGGCGTCAGCGACGTCTTCGGGCTCTGAAAGACTGCGAAGCGATATGTCCGGCCTCGAAGATCTCTACCGTGAGGTCATCATCGATCACTACAAGAATCCGCGGAACCGCGGTGAACTTGAGACGCCTCCTGCGGTCCGCCGTGAGGGTGTCAATCCAACGTGCGGAGACGAGATTTCCGTCTACCTGATCGTCGATGGTTCGGGACCCGGCGCCATCGTGACCGACGTCAAGTTTGCCGGCCAGGGTTGCTCGATAAGTCAGGCGTCGGCGTCGATGATGTCGGCCGCCGTCAAGGGGAAGCCGGTTGGCGAAGCGCGTCGATTGATTTCGGCGTTCAAGACGTTGATGGGAATCGAAGTGCCAGTTGAGGGCGCTGAACCCGATCCGCTCGGCGAGGTCAAGCTCGGCGATCTCGCCGCCCTGCGCGGCGTCGTCAAGTTTCCCGTCCGCATCAAGTGCGCCGTGCTGGCGTGGAACACCATGGCTCAAGGCCTCGACGAGGCCGCCGGAGCCTGAGCGGTCAGCGGACCAACATCGTTCACTCCGTCCCGCCCGGCGGTACCGAAGGAACGACTTCGCCGAACGTCTCGCGTGGTCCCAAAGTGAACAGCAGCCAGACTGGGCCGGTGAACCCGATCGTTTGGCTCATTCCGACGGCGCTTACTGCGGGAACAGGTGTTGTCGCCTTCCTCTCGTCGCGACGAGCGTGGGCGGCGGTGGATACACCCACGATTCAGACCGGCCACGTGGTCATCGGACGCGTCGAAGTCACGGGCAAGGCCGGGCCGGGTCCCGCAGGACTACGGGTCGTGTCACCGATCTCGGCCGAGACATGTGTGTGGTGGCGGGCCGAGGTAGAGGAAGAAACCGGCTCATCGAAGAATCGTTCGTGGACCTCTCGGTACGAGGTGTCGTCCGCTTCGTCCATCTCGGTCGACGACGGTTCCGGTGCCATCGTGGTCGACCTTCGGGACACGTCGGTGCACAGTCCGGAAACGACGACCACCAACGGCGGCGATGTGCCGGCTTCGCTCACGGCCCAATCGCTCAAGTCATTGGCCCAGGGCATTGCGTTTCTGCCGACGCCGTACGACGACGACCGCGGCATTCTGTCGCGCATGTTCACCGGTTGGGACGAATCCGTACCCATCGCGCTCCTCAACGGCAAGTGGCGCGTGACCGAGACCTATGTGCCCGACGGCGCCGACCTGTACGTCCTTGGTTCCACCTCATACGACGAAACAACGGGTGCGGCATCCTTCGTGAAACAACAAGATCGGCCGCTCTACGTGTACTGCGGCACGGAAACCCAGCTGACGACCAACGCCCGTCGGATCATGTTCATAAGTACGCTTACCATGTTGGTGTTAGCCTACGTCGCGGTAGCCGTCTTCTTCGGTACGACCGACAAGACGTTCGACGGCAAGACCAGCGTTCACCCCAATTGGAGTTGCGGCCCCATCGGTCCCACCGTGGTGCTGTTGGCCATGTTCGTCATCCAGATCATCAGGATTCGCAATCGCATCATCAC
>JANLQX010000008.1:0-40155 GCA_031368095.1 Actinomycetes bacterium
CCCACCGCTCGATCGAGATGTGCTTGTCGACGGTGCCCTGGAAGAGCAGGTCCATGCGATGCTCCACGCCGGCCATGCCGTTGGGGATCTTGGAGAAGTCGCCGATGCCCAGTTCCTTCTGTTCCTTGAAACAGAAGGGGCAGTGATCGGTGGACACCACGGAGAGATCGTTCATCCGCAGGCCGCGCCACAGCTCGGCCTGATGCTCCTTGTGACGAAGTGGCGTGGAGCACACGAAGTTGGCACCCTCCATACCGTCCATGCCGGGGCGAGCAAGATCATCGATGGAGCGGTAGAGGTACTGCGGGCACGTTTCGGCGAACACGTTTTGGCCGCGGTCGCGAGCGATGAGCACCTGTTCCAGCGCTTCCTTGGCCGAGAGATGCACCACGTACATCGGCGCATTGGCGACCTTGGCGATCTGGATACACCGGAACGTCGCTTCGGCCTCCATCGCCTCGGGCCGCGAAATCGAGTGGTAGTACGGCGCCGTTTCGCCACGACCGAGATGGTCCTTGATGATCTCGTCGATCACGATGCCGTTCTCGCAGTGCATCATGATCATCGAGCCGATGCGACCGGCGTTCTGCATGGCCCGGAAGATCTCGGCGTCGGTTGAATAGAGCACGCCCGGATAGGCGGTAAAGAGCTTGAACGACGTGATGCCTTCGCCGTGCATCACGTCCATTTCCTTGAGCGACGTCTCGTTCACGTCGGCCATGATCATGTGGAAGCCATAGTCGATGGCACAGTTGCCGTCGGCCTTGGCGTGCCACTCGTCGAGCGCGGCGTGAAGCGTGCCGCCCTTCTTCTGAATGGCGAAGTCGATGATCGTGGTGGTGCCACCCCACGCCGCCGCCTTGGAACCGGTCTCGAAGGTGTCGGCCGACATGGTGCCGCCGAAGGGCATCTCCATGTGCGTGTGCACGTCGACGCCGCCGGGGATCACGTACTTGTTCGAGGCATCGATGATGCGAGCGTCGCTGGCGAGGGCGGCGACGTCGTCGGACGAGCCGGGAGCCAGCAGGGCGACGATGCGCTCACCGTCGACGACGACGGTCATCAACGAGGCGCCGGTGGAGGTGATGACGGTGCCGTTGGCGATCACGGTTCGAGACATGGGGGGCTCCTGGGCGATGGACGAACACAACTCTGAGAGGCATCCAAGCACCCGAGCCGACTGCTCGTTGACGGTTTGTACCTGATACAAACAATGGGTGCCCTCGCCCTCTGCCGCCGGGCCGCTCGTCGACCGGATCGCCCGTGACATCGAGGCCAGTCCCCGAGGCCGCAGTTCCCGAGGAATTGCGTCGGCCATCAGCCGCCTGGCCCGGACCGGCGAGCTCCGGGCCGGAGAGCGCCTCCCCACTGTGCGCGCCCTGGCCGACCGCCTGGGGACGTCCCCCACCACCGTCAGCGAGGCGTGGCATGCGCTCGCCCGCTCGGGGATCATTGACCCCAAGGGGCGCCTCGGAACGTTCGTCCGAGACGAGCGCATGCCGATGGCGTCGCGCCGATATCGCACGGTCACCCAGCGTCCGTCGCAGTATCGCCTCGACCTGTCGACCGGTGTGCCCGACCCGGATCTGCTGCCCGACCTTCGGCGGGCCGTGGAGCGAGTGAGCAGGCGAAGTCTCACCAACAGCTACCTCGATGCGCCGCTCCTTCCCGCGCTCGACGAGCACTTACGGGAGCGCTGGCCTTTCCCCGTCGAAGCTCTGACCGTGGTCGACGGAGCGATGGACGCGCTCGACCGGATACTAAGCGCGCTTGTTGGTATGGGTGACCGAGTGATCGTGGAAGACCCCTCGTTTCCTCCGGTGCTCGATCTGCTCGATCAACTCGGCGTACAGATGGTCGGCGTTTCCCTCGACGCCGAAGGAATCGTGCCGTCGTCGTTGGCGGCGGCGCTGCGAACGAACCCGGTGGCGCTCGTGTCGCAGCCGCGGGCCCATAATCCAACGGGGGTCTCCATGACGCCGGGTCGCGCGTCGGAGTTGGCGGCACTGCTTCGTCCGACGCAGGTGGTCATCATCGAAGACGACCACGCCGGCGATATCGCCGTCGCCCCGCTCACCAGCCTTGGCGAACATCTGCCCGATCGCACGGTGTTGGTGCGGAGTTTCTCCAAGTCCCACGGCCCCGACCTCCGCCTGGCCGCCATCGGTGGTTCGGCGGCGGTCGTCGTTCCGTTGGTGGAGCGACGACTGCTCGGTCCGGGCTGGTCGAGCCGTTTGCTTCAGGCGGTGTTGCTGGAGATGCTGCGCGATCCGGCGACGGTCGCCGCCGTTTCGTCGGCCCGATCCGAGTATGCGCGCCGACGAGAACTCTTAGTAAAGGCGCTTACCGAACGGTCCGTCGTGACCCACGGGGCCGACGGCATCAACCTGTGGGTGAACGTGGCCGACGAACGAACTGCGGCGCTGTCGCTCCTCGTCGACGGCATCGGCGCCGCCCCCGGCTCGGCCTTTGAGGTCGAACCGAACCACCAGCACCACCTCCGATTCACCGTCGGCCAACTGGAGGACGCCGATATAGACCCGCTTGCCGAAGCTATCGGCCGGGCCGCTCGGGCGTGGTCGGTGGACCCGTGATTCTCTACTCAGCATCCCAGACCGGTACTTTCCGCATCCCAGACCGGCCAAAATTGGCGTGGTTTCAGCAATTTCCGGGCGATGTGGGATGCCCGGCGGCCCGATGTGGGATGACTTAGGTACGGGCTCGTTCGAGGGCGTAGAAGTGGTGGGGGCTGTTGTTCGGAATGTGGAGTCCGCCGCCCAGCTCGGTGAAGTGACGACGGAGTCGACGGCGGTACCAGGCGGCGCTCCGCCAATGGGCATCGAGGTCGCTGGCGTTCGCCACGATGGTGCCGTTGTCGAGGTCGTCGGAGGTGGGGATCTCGAGCAGCACGAGACCTCGGGCGGCGGCGGCCAGGTTGGCGATCGCCTTCGTGCACCTTGCGTCGTCGACGTAGTGGAGGGTTCCCTGACACACCACGAGGTCGAACTGTTTCGGTGGCGTCCACGCCGCGATGTCGCGGCATTGGTGACCGTAGCGGGCCGACGCATGTGCGCTCACGTCGACACCCGTGTAGCGAACCTTGGGATGGCGTTCGGCGAGGTGCCGTCCCCACCATCCCGGACCGGCCCCCACGTCGAGAACCGAACGGATGGGGATGCCCCACCACTTCGCCATCGCCAGGGTGGCGTCGGCGAGATGGCCGATGCGCGCCGCTGATTGGACCGGGTGACGGCCGTACCAGCGGCGGTAGTACGCCGCATCGAATCGCTCCGCGGTTTGACCACTAACTTGTTCAGTAGCTTGTTCAGCGCGCATAGCTAGTCGATGCAGAACACGCCGGCGCGAACTGAGCGGGTCCGGGAGGCACCGGCGCCGTCATCGGGGGGAGCGAACATCCCGCTCATCGGAAAAGCACCTTCGCCGACGGCCCACAGTGGCCCCTCGATGTCGGAGTTCGGGAACGTCACCTTGGCGTTCCAGGTGGACATCTCGTTCGCACTTCGACCGAGCGCGGGCTGACCGTCGTCGAGCACAAAGCGATCGGCGGGAGTTGTCGAGTCGGGATCGTCGGACACGAAGTAGCTGCTGAGCTGCTCACCCTTCTTCTCGGTGAGGAGCGTGGGGCTGTCGGCGAACGTGAGCGTCACCCGACCCCAGGTGACGTAGCGGGTGCGCGACCCCACGCCCTCGCAGGGCCCGGTGTCGGCGCTCCAGCCCGTGTCTTCCGACGGTGCGCCGAACATCTTCGTCATGCCCGTCATCACGTCGGGCACCGGAGCGCCGAGCGGATACGGGCCGAAGGCCTTGGCCGTAAGCGTGAGCGGCCCGTCGAGGTCTTCGGGGGAAACCACCACCGTGACGTCAACGGGTTCGGTCGACGCCGAAACCGCTGTTGTCTCGGCGTTGGTCGGAGTCGTGGTGCTGGTGCCGGTGTCGGACTTGCTGCCACACCCGACGAGCAGTGTCAGTGCCAGTGCGACGCCGAGACGCTTCACTGGTTGTCTCCCGTGACCGTCAGCACGATCGCCTGCGGATCATAGGCGTACTGACCAACGCTGAACGTTGCGGGTCTGTCCTCTCGAACCCACCCTCCGTTGACCCGCACGTCGATGAGGCGGCGATCGATCCGGACGTCCTGCGTGGTCGTCGCTCCTGCCAGCACGTCGACCCGGGCGAATCCGACAAGGCGTTGCTCGACTCGTTCGTAGACGGAGCCCGGTACCCCGCCATAGACCTGCACCACGATCGATGTGTTGCGTTCCCCAGTATTGGCGATCCGACACTCGATGGTTTCGTCGTCGATGATCTGGGCGCTGATGATTGTGGCGGACCCGTACGACAGACCGAAGCCGAACGGGAACGCTGGCTCGTGGCCGTCTCGACGAAGCTTGGCGTGGCCATGCCAGAGGTCGTACGTCTCGGTCGTGGCATCAATGTCCCAGTGCGGCAGATGGAACTCGTTGGCCGCCATCACGAACGGCAGACGTCCGGCAAAGTCGGCGCGACCGAGCAGAAGGTCAGCGAGAGCATGGCCTCCCTCGATTCCGGGGTACCAACTCATGATCGCCGCGCGGGTCTGGTCGATCCATGGCGATACGGTGACGGCGCTACCGCTCATCACGACCACAATCACGTTGGGGTTGACCAAAGCAACGGCGGCGATACGTTCCTCGTCTTGGGGCAGCAAGGCCAAGCTCCGACGATCGCCGCCGGGCGAGAATGCTCGCGTTTCACCCTTCTTCTCAACCTGTGCGAACACAGCAGCCATTGCCGCGTCGTCGGCGGGAGTGCGTTCCGGGAAGAGCGCTCCCAGGAGCGGTGCGGTGCCCGCCTGGTCGACATATTCGCCTTCGTGCTCGTGAGTGAAGCCAACGACGACGATCACCGCGTCGGCCCCTTCGGCCACGGAGACGTCGGTGTCGTGGTGGCGCACCTCGACCCCGGGAAGAGCGGCGCGCATACCACCGAGGAACGTGACCGCGTCGGGCGCAATCACGTCGCTTGATCCGTGGTCACCGAGGTTCACGGCAGCCGCCAAATGGCCAATCATCGCAACAGAGCGCAGCGACAATGCATCGAGTGGCAAGAAGTCACCCTCGTTGCGAAGCAGCACCATCGACATCGTGGCGGTCTCACGAGCGAGTTGACGATGCGCTCTGCTCAGCACGCGGGCCGGTACGGCATCTCGCTGGAAGGTGGGGGCGAACCGGAGGAGCGTCGCCACCGTGTTGACCACCGCCCGGTCCACCTCCGCCCTGGGAAGCGAACCGTCGATCACGGCCGCCGCCAGCGACGCGTGACGCTGTTGGCGGAATGGCATCTCGATGTCCAACCCGGCAACGACGCTCTTCACTGCGTGGCGCAGCCCGAAGATGAAGTCACTGGTCACGAATCCATCGAAGCCCCACTCGTCGCGAAGGATCGACGTGAGAAGGATGGCATTCTCGCCACACCACTCGCCGTTGACCGAGTTGTAGGCGCTCATCACGCTGGCCACACCGCTCTCGATCACGCGACGGAAGTGGGGCAGGTAGACCTCGTGCAGCGCGCGCTCATCAGCGATCACATCGACGCTGAACCGGGCGTTCTCCATCGAGTTCAGGGCGAAGTGTTTCACGCACGCCATCACGTGATTCTGCGCCCCTCTCGTAAGCGCGCTTCCCATCTCGCCGACGAGGTAGGGCTCCTCGCCGTAGGTCTCCTGCGCCCGACCCCAGCCGGGATGTCGAAGCAGGTTGATGCATACGCCGCCGTAGTACGTGGCTCCAACCGTTCGCAGTTCGGCGCCGATGGCATCGCCGATCCGCTCTTCCAGCGACGGGTCCCACGTGGCCCCTCGCGCCATGCTCACCGGGAACGCCGTCTTCTCGCCAATGACGCAGCCCCGAGGACCGTCAGAAAACTGGAGCCCGGGTATACCCAGTCGTTCAACGACGGCGGCCGGGAACGTTCGCTGGTGGTACCCGCCCGTGGCCATTTCGGCCAGCCCCGCCCACGCATCAAGGTCTCCGTCGAGGCAACCGAGCTTCTCCTCGACGGTCATCATTGCCACGAGGGCGCGTGCCTCCTCTCGGTGGTCGGCGAACTCATCGTGGACCCGGCGGACGGCTTCAGCAAAGGGCGTCGTCATGCAAACCAGGTTCTCACGACAAACTGATCGTCATGAATCAGGTTTCGGAGATCTTTGACCCCGCCCGTTGGACGGAGGTGCCCGGATTCGCGTTCACCGACATCACGTATCACCGAGCCGTCGATCAGGGAACGGTGCGGGTGGCATTCCACCGGCCTGAGGTCCGCAATGCGTTCCGGCCCCACACCGTCGACGAGCTCTACACCGCGCTCGATCACGCCCGCATGTCGAGTGACGTCGGCTGCGTCTTGCTCACCGGCAACGGACCGTCGGCCAAGGATGGTGGCTGGGCGTTCTGTTCGGGCGGCGATCAACGCATTCGCGGGCGGGACGGGTACCGCTACGCCGACGGAGATACGTCGTCGTCGATCGATCCCGCCCGGGCCGGACGCCTCCATATCCTCGAAGTCCAACGCCTCATCCGGTTCATGCCCAAGGTGGTCATCTCGGTCGTCCCCGGCTGGGCCGCTGGTGGCGGGCACTCGCTGCACGTGGTGAGCGACCTGACCATTGCGTCGCGTCAGCATGCGCGTTTCAAGCAGACCGACGCCGACGTCGGATCTTTCGACGGTGGCTACGGGAGCGCGTACCTGGCGAAGATGGTCGGGCAGAAGTTCGCGCGGGAGATCTTCTTTCTCGGCCGTGAGTACTCCGCCGACGATATGCACCGGATGGGTGCCGTCAACGAGGTGGCCGACCATGGCGAATTGGAGAACGTCGCCCTGCGGTGGGCGTTGGAAATCAACGCCAAGAGCCCGACGGCTCAACGCATGCTGAAGTACTCCTTCAACCTGGCCGACGATGGTCTCGTCGGCCAGCAGTTGTTCGCCGGCGAAGCGACCCGCCTCGCCTATATGACCGACGAAGCCGTCGAAGGCCGCGACGCCTTCCTGGAAAAGCGCACCCCCGACTGGTCCCCCTACCCCTGGTACTACTGAGCTCCAGACTCACTTCAGTCGAGGCTGGTCTTCAGTGCGTGGTCGATGCTGACGGATCCGTCGGTCCGACAGAGCGCTCGTATGCGCGCTTCGTGGTCGGGCCAGACCGCCGCGAGGTCGTCGGCGCGGGCGCCCTCGTAATCGGACTCGACGAAGCCCGGGGCCATGGTGGCGCCAAAGACTCCGAAGGTGCCACCCGGAACCAGCGACGCTCCCATCCACGTGCCGGCCGGGATGACCACCTGGAGTTGCTCACCGGCCAGGACGTGGCGGCCGATCACGGGCGTCGAAGACGATCCATCCGCAGCAAGGAGCAGGAGCGAGATCGACGAACCGTATGCGGCATGCCATATCTCGGTGCTCGGGAGCCGGTGCATCGCCGAGAAGGAGTCCGCGTCGTCCGTGAACGCAGCGAGGATCGACGTCCCGAGTGGCCGTCCATCGAGACCCCGCTCCTGCGACTGCCAGACCTGGCGGAACAGGCCCCCTTCCACCGCCAGCGGTTCCAACCCAAGGGCCGCCACGACCGAGCGCTCCTCGTCGGTCAACGCTTCGCCGCCCGCTTCGCCGGCCGTTTCGCCTTTGGTGCCGCTTCACGGGCAAAGCTCACGCCGTAGTTCCGCCCGATGGCGTCTTGCACGCCGGTCGGCAGGATCACTGTTTCCCCCAGATCGCGTCGCAAGGTCGAGGCCAGGTACACGACCTCGGCGATCCACTCCACCTGGGCCGCCACCAGTTCGGCCTCGTCGACGGAATCGCCGATGGCCACGACCCCATGATTGGCCAGCAAGATCGCCCTGCTCCCCGGCTGACGGGCGAACGTCCGCAGCGCACGCTCTCCCAGATCGGGCGAACCAGGTGGGGCGTACTCCGTGACCAGGATGCGTTCGGCGTGCACGGCGATGTTCTCGTTCATGACAAACGGAAGATCGACGCGCGCCACGGCGAACGCTGCGGCGTGCCGCGAGTGGGTGTGCACGATGGCCCGAAGTGTCTGGTCGTGGCGATACAGCGCGAGATGAAGGGCCAGTTCACTCGTGGGCCGCATTCCGTCGACGCACTCGCCCGTCCTCTGATCGACAACCGAGATGTCGACCAGTCGGAGGCGGTCATAGACAACCCCGGCCGGGGTCACCACGAAATGATGGGCGTCAAGACGTTCGCTGACGTTGCCCGACGAGCCGACCACAAGACCGCGCGCCACCAGTGATCTGGCCGACGTATGGACGCGCTTACGGGCGGCTCCGATGACGGCCGCCGAGGGGCCGCCGCGATTCACGTGGGCCCCGGGGTCGAGAGCAACGAGCGGACCCGGCCGGCAATGGCCTCGACCTTGGCGGCCAGGGTTGAATCGTCACGCACGACGCGGCCATTGCGAACAATGACGCAACCCTGCACGACGACATCGCGAACGTCGGCCCGCGAGGCGGCGAAGGCGAGCGAACCGGATGCGTCATAGCTCGGCTGCATCGCCGGCGAAGTGGAATCCATGAGTACCAGATCAGCTCGCTTCCCGACTTCGATCGATCCAAGCTCACTGGCCCGGCCCAGCGCTTTCGCACCATTGATCGTGGCCATTCGGATCAGTTCGGTGGCGGAGAACTCCGCCGGATTGTCATGCACGACACTGGCCACGAATGCCGTCAACCTCATGGCCATCCAGAGATCGAGATCGTTGGCCGACGCCGAACCGTCAGTCCCCAACGCGACGTTGATTCCGGCGTCGAGCAAGCGACGGACGGGCGCCAGACCGCTCGCCAGTTTCGCGTTGGAGGCCGGATTGTGGACGACGTGCGCGCCCGCGGCGGCGATGAGTTCGATGTCGTCGTCGGTCACGTGCACGCCATGGGCAAGGACCGTTCGGTTATGGAGAAGACCGACATCGGCGAGCACCTTTACGGGTGTGCGGCCGCCGTGGAGCGCCGCTACCTGAGCCATCTCGGCCCGAGTCTCGGCCGCATGAACGTGAATGCGCGCCGATGTCTCGTCGGCGAGAGCCCCAACCTCGCGAAGCTCCGATTCCGACAGGAGATATGTCGAATGCGGACAGACCCAACGCTTCGAAACATCAGACTCGGCGAGCCATTCCCTGGCCCATGCCATGCGGTTCGGCCAGCGGCGATTATCGGGTCCGGGAAAGGAGATGAAGACCGGTCCGCTGTGAACCCGCAGGCCCAGTCGGTCTCCGGCGGCAATCGCCGCATCGGGGAAAAAGTACATATCGAGCGCTGACGTGATGCCGGCACGCACACACTCGAGGGCCGCCAGCTCGCTGCCGACGCCAACGGTCTCGCCACTGAGCAGAGCGCCTTCCAACGGAAGGACGGTGCCGAGAAAACCGTCGAGATCAAGCCCGTCGGCCACCCCGCGCAGCAGGGTCATGGCCAGATGCGCATGAGCGTTGATCATGCCTGGGATCACTATGCCGCCACCGGCATCAAGGATCTCACCGGCGCCCACGGGAACTCCACCTTGCGCAATCTCGGTGATGATTCCGTCGGTACAGGTGATCGTGGCACCGTGAAGGACGCTGTTGGCGGAGTCACAGGTGACGACCACGGCGTTGGTGATCTGCACGACGGCAGTCATTGCGGTCGCGCCGCATCGAGCATGTGCTCTGCATGCATACGATCGATGACCTCTCCGAGAACCACGCCGAGGCCGCCGGCCGAGGCATGCCCAGCAGCAATGACATCATCGGCGTCCAGCGGCACGGCGCTGAACCCGGCCGCGGGGTTGGTGGCCATCGACATCCCGAGCACCTTCATGCCCACATGGCGGGCCGCGATTGCTTCGAGCACCGTCGACATGCCCACCAACTCGGCCCCCATCGAGTGGAACGCGCCAATTTCCGCCGGGGTCTCGAAATGTGGTCCGCTGAGCCCGAGGTAAACGCCCTCGGCGGTACCGGGACGGACCCGGCGGACAAGGTCACGAAGATCGGCCGAATACAGATCTGTGAGGTCACAGAACCGTGAGCCGAATGGAGCGGGCGGATTCGGACCCGTCAACGGTGAGCACCCCGTCCAGTTGAGGTGATCGCTGATGAGCACCGGGTCGCCGATGGCCCAATCCATGTTCATGAACCCCGCGCCGTTCGTTAGTACCGCCACGCGACACCCCGCCGCCGCGGCGACTCGCACCGCATGGACAACCGTCGAAGGCTCATAGCCCTCGTAGAGGTGCACCCGTCCAAGAAAGGCAAGCACTCGCACCCCATTGCGATCGATACTTCGCACAGTGGCTTGATGGCCCAATGCGGTAGTCGGGGCGAACCCCGGGATATCGGACAACGAGAACGATGATGTTGGCTCGCCCAAAGCATCGGCGGCGTCGCCCCAACCGCTGCCGAGCACAACCATCACATCGTGCTGGGGGACACCGGTACGTTCCGCCAACGCGGACGCCGACGTTGCCGCGAGGGCGAAGGGTTCCAAAGGTTGCACAGTGATGATGCTCGCATACGGAACGCAACCGCGATGAAGCGCTCTACGAACCGATGTACTTCGGCCCTCGCTTCTCGAGGAATGCCGCAACACCTTCACGACCGTCGGACGTCGATGACATTGCCGCAATTGCCCGCGCCTCAAGCTCCATCTGCGTCTCGAGACCATGGTCGCTCGAGTCACGCAACAGGCGCTTCGCCGCACCAAGCGTGCGCGTCGGGCCGGAGGCGATCTCCACGCTCAACGCCCGAACATGTTCGGCCAACTCAGCGTCGTCGATGACTCGCGTCAGCAAACCCCAATCCAGCGCCTCCGCCGCAGTGAGTACGCGATTCGTCAACGTGAGCTCCTGCGCTCGCCGAAGGCCGACGGTACGTGGGAGGAACCACGTGGAGGATCCGTCGGGCGAAAGTCCGGACTTCGTATAGGCCATCGTGAACTTCGCACTCGATGCGGCAATAGCGAGATCGCAGGCGAGCATCGTGGAGAACCCAGCCCCTGCCGCTACTCCGTTCACGTGCGCGATCACCGGAGCATCCATCCGGGCAAGACGGGCGATGGCGGAATGGAAGTACGACGTCATCTCCTTGAGCAACGCGCCGGTCGCGTCGCCCGCCGCCCCGAATGTACTGAGGTCGCCACCGGCAAAGAACGCCTTGCCGGCACCGGTGATGACTACACACCTCACTCCCGCATCTTCATCAGCGGCAATGGTCGCCATCATCAGTTCGCGAGCCATATCCAGATTCAGTGCGTTGAATTGGGCCGGTCGGTTCAGCGTGATCGTGGCCACATGCGTTGCCGCATCCACGTCGTACAGCAGGGTGGCAAAGGACATCCCCCATCCCTACCAGATTCGCCATGATCCAAGTGATCCGATCGAGCGGGGCACAATGGGATGCTCATGAGTCTGCTCTCGGTGCCGCCGCTCCCTCGCACGATCGATTGGCACGGAGACCACGCCCTGATCATCGATCAGACCCGGCTGCCGGGCGAACTGACCATGCTTCGTATCGATACCGTCGACGCCATGATTGATGCCATCAAGCGACTGGCCGTGCGCGGGGCGCCGGCGATCGGCGTGGCGGGCGCCCTGGGGGTGGCCATCGCCAGCCTTCGCGCTGATGCCGAGGGCCACGATCGCGCCGCAGTGCACGCCGACGCCGACCGCATCGCCGTGGCGCGGCCCACTGCGGTCAATCTCACCTGGGGCGTGAATCGTATGCGCGCGTTCATTAGCGCCGGCTCCGCAGCTCTCTCCGAGCAAGCCCGGATCGTGGTCGACGAAGACATCACCACGCAACGAACTCTTGGCCGCCGTGGTGCTGAACTCGTCCTTCAGCTGACTCAGCTGACCGGCAAAGCGAAGGTGCGCGTTCATACGCATTGCAACGCCGGAGGGCTCGCCTGTGTCGAGTGGGGCACCGCGCTCGGGATCGTACGCGCGCTTCACGACGGCGGGCACCTCGATTCCGTGATGGCCGATGAAACCCGTCCACTTCTCCAAGGCTCTCGTCTCACTGCGTACGAGTTGGCGGCCATGGGAATCGACTACCGGATCACACCCGACGGCGCCGGACCTTCGGCGATTCGTCTCGGCCTTACGGACTGCGTGATCATCGGGGCCGATCGGATCGCTGCCAACGGAGACGTCTGCAACAAGGTCGGTTCGTACCCCCTTGCTCTTGCTGCCCATCGTGCCGGCGTCCCGTTCATTGTCGCCGCGCCCGAGTCGACCGTTGACCTCGACACACCAGACGGCCATGCGATTCATATCGAAGAACGATCCGCCGACGAAGTCACATACTACGCGGGCATACGAACAGCGCCGGAGGCTGCCGGTGTTTGGAACCCAGCCTTCGACGTGACTCCGGCCGATCTTGTCACCGCCATCGTGACGGAGCGACGCATCGTCCGGCCCTCGGCGGGCGAACGGATGGGACCGTGACAGACCACACCGTTCCCGTCGCATCCCTGTTCGACTTCACCAGCCGCACTGTGGTCGTGACCGGATCGGGCAAAGGCATCGGTGCCGGGATCGCCAGTCGGTTCGCCGAGGCTGGCGCTGCCGTCGTCAGCCACGGGCGATCGATCAAGCCACCGACCTACGGCGCCAGTGGGCATGTCATTCAGCTCGACCTGCACGCCGCCCACGCCGCCGATGAGCTCGCCGCGTTCGCCATCGAACGAACTGGTCGTATCGATGCCTGGATTAACAACGCTGCCTCTCAACCGGTCGGATCATTCCTTTCGCTCACCGTCGAAGAAGAGCGCGAGGTCGTCGACGCCAACCTCGGCTTCGTCATGCGGGGAACCCGGGCCGCCGCACAGCACGTCGGATCCGCCGGTCTCGCCATCGTGAACATCGCTTCGATCGAAGGACTCGTACCGGCGATCGGCCATTCGCACTACGCCGCCTCGAAGGCCGCCGTGTTGCAGCACACGAGAGCGACGGCTCTTGAGCTTGGGCCGATCGGCGTGCGGGTGAACGCCGTTGCGCCGGGGCTCATTGATCGCCCCGGTCTCGTTGATGACTGGCCCGACGGAGTCCGTCGATGGGAACAAGCTGTGCCTCTCGGCCGTCTTGGCACCCCTTCCGACGTTGCCGACGCGTGCCTGTTCCTGTGCTCCCCCGCTTCGCGCTGGATCAGCGGGGCGACCCTCGTTGTCGATGGCGCCATGTTGACCAGGTCCCCCTGGTAACGCTCGCCGTCGATGTCGCGCCATGGGAGACTCATCGGCCATGTTTCGCCGATTTGCCCTCGCCCTCACCATTGCCATCGTTGGCGTTACCGGCGCCATTCGGGCCGAAGCGAAGAACCTCGGCAAGGTGGTGGGCCCAAACGGCATCGCCTGGTCGGCGGCGCTTGACTGCGGCACAACCGAACCCTTCTTGGACATCACCATCAGCACCGACGGGATGTACTTGCGGGAATTCGACGGCCCGTGGACAAAGTTGGCGGCGCAGCCCAGCACACCGAAGGCGGCGCTTCGAGCCTGGAAGGTCTTTCATCCAGACGGTCGCATCGGGCAGTTCGTTCTGCTTCCGGGACCTGGATCCGACGGAATGAGCGATCGCACGTACGCGTATCGTCTCCAGGTCTCGTTCTCGGGCGCCGCACCGATAGAGGGCGCATGCGACCGGTTTCCTGACGGCGCTCGCCCGGCCCGCGTCGTGAATATCGCCAGCAACGACGCACTCGTTGTCCGCAGCGCTCCTTCGATCGCCGGCGCCGCCGTGACAACGGTCGGGCCCGGTGGATCCATCTGGAAGAAGCTCGCCCCCGACAAGGGCACGTGGGTTCCGGTGTTCTCCAGCGTCGGCGGCGAGTCCGGCGAAGCCCAGGTGGTCACCGGTTGGGTCAACGCCAATTTCCTCGACCGCCTCCGCTAGCGGCTTGATCACGCCGACATACGTCGGTACGCTCCAAAGTATGACCGTTGAACGCGTCACTGTCTCGTTGCCGGCCGAGATCCGCGCCGCCGCGCAAAGCGCTGCCGACGCCGCCGGCCTACCGTTTTCTTCCGCCGTCGCCGAGGCCCTAACCGCCTGGGTGCGAGGGCGACTCGTCGACGCTTGGCTCGACGACTACGAGACCGAGCACGGAGCGTTCACGGAAGACGAACTGCAGACGATCACCGCCGACGCCGGCGTCACGTACGTTCCCCCGAAGCGGAATCGGTCGGCGGCGTGAAGGTCGTGCTCGACGCTGGTGCGTTGATGGCGATTGATCGAAATGACCGCCGAGTGCTTGGACTCATCCGGGTTGCCCGTCGGGAGGGCGCAGTCCTCACCACCTGCTCCCCGGTCGTGGGACAGGTATGGCGAGACGGAGCGCAGCAAGCCAACCTGGCAAGGGTGTTACCGATGATCGACCTTCGCGATGTTGATCTCGATGACTCGAAAGACGGCGGCGAGCTTCTCCGCTCCACGAAGGGAAACGACATCGTCGACGCGCTGCTTTCCCTGCTCGTCAGCCAAGGCGACCAACTGTTTACGAGCGACCCGAAAGATCTGAACGAACTGCTCGGCGCTCGCCGCGTGCAGGCAACCGTCGTGAAGGTGTAGATCATCGCCGCCGGACTCACCCGCCTACATCCGTCCCAGTTCCTCGCCGATCTCGGCGACTGACCGGTTATACGCCGGATCTTGTTCGAGCGCTTCCATTTCCTGCTGGATCACCCGGAGGATGCGCGAGACGAACTCGGCGTGCCAACGCTGGCGCTCGACCTCCGCCGGACCGTTCGGGGTGAACGACTCGATCGACGCCCGGGTCAGAGCACCACCTGACTCCAGAAGGCGTTCCACCGTGTCGAGTCGCTCGCGAAGGACGGCGACCTCACCGGCGAGGGCCATGGTGATCGCCAATACCCGTTCGACGGCCGGGTCGTTGTGAAACCAAGGACGGGCGCCGCGTGGCTTCGCCCCCGCACGGGCAACGGGATCAACCGAAATCACGAGGCGGGCTTCCATGCCCCGAAGACGTTCCAAATTGCGGCGCGACCGTGGTCTTCGGGCTGACCGGTCTGGTCGCCGATCAATTCGGTCGGTGCCGCGGCCCGGAACGCGACCTGATCGGCGCGGGTAAATCCGACGGACTCCATGGCGTCGAACACGTCGATGTCGTGCATCTGTGACCAGAATGGTTCGTTGTTGAACCAGGAATCCCAGTCGCGAATGAACTGCTCGAACAGGTCCATGTCCGGCGTGTATTGCGGTTGCTCAACGTGCAAGGTGAGTCCACCCGGCGCCAGCCAGGTGTGAACCTTGGACCACAAATCGAAGAACGTGGACCGACATGTCTCGTGCCAAAACATGATCGTCTGGATGTAGTCAAAAGCTCCGGTCAATGTCGGCTCTCCGCCGGCGGCGGGTTCAATGCCGAGCTCGCGGGCCCAGCGTCCTCCGTCCCATGTGTCGAGATACTGGGCGTCGGCCTGCACGAACGTGACGTTGTCGATGCCGAGCGACTTGGCCCGCGCATGGCCGTAGCGAAGCATCGGCGCTCCGGTGTCGACGGCGATCACCTGGGCATCGGGAAAAGCTTGCGCCAGGGGAAGGGTGTTGTGACCCAGCCCGCAGCCAAGATCGAGAATGCGCCTGGGGGCGAAGGTGGGCCAGGTCTCTCGCATGTGGGTGGCAATGGCCTTGCCGCCACCGTCAAGCAGCCGACCCATCGCCCCGCCAGTCGTCACGAAGATGCCGCAGTCATAGTTGGCGGCTGCGCTCACATCGTCGGGTCCGAGTTCGGTGTGGTAACTCCCGGGCATGCAGTGGTTGTCCATCACGTCGAGATAGTGAGGTACCTGTGAGGTGGGATCGAGACGCAACGTCGATGCTCCGTCGTTGATGATCTTGGCCCGGTCATTGAGTTCATTGACCTGACGAAGCACGACCGATCGGCCGGCCTGTTGACGCATTTCCATGTTGGCCCGTCGGAGCGACGACCACCCTTGAAAGTAGGGGTCGGCGAGCATGGCGGCGCGGGCGTCGCTTCGATCGATGATGTCATGTCCATGCTCGGCGGCGAAGCTCGGCGCCACCCGACGATCCCAGGCCAGACGGTTTCCCGGCGACAGGGTCGAGATCCGCTTCGTCAGGTTGGCGAGGAAGTTGAACCGAGCCATTTCGTCGTGCGTCGGCTCGGCCATGACGCCATGTCGAGCCACGTGATGCCACGCCGGCACATGGGTGGCCGGCGGGGCGGTCGGGACAGTCGCTGTATCCATGGTCAACCTCGCTTCTGGACCCGCACTCCGGCGGGCTTGCACATGCCAGGCTACCGGGCCAGGCTCATGTTTCACTGAACGGGACGGCGTTCCGCTCACTGGAACCGTCGATCCCACCAGCCATGCCTGATGGACCCCACTCCAACCCCACGAAAATCTCCCATGACCAGACCCACGTACTACGAGTACCTCGACACCGCCCAACTCCTCGCTGACTATCCGCTCGACGTGGTCGGGACGTTTGCCGGTATGTCCAGCGACCAGTTGCGGGTCCGGCAAAACGAGCGGTTCCGGCGATGTGTCGACACCGCATGGCGGACGCCCTTCTACCGCCGCCTCTGGGCGACCGCTGGTATCGAGCGTGGTGATATTGCCTCGATCGACGATCTGGGTCGTCTGCCCACTTATGACAAGAACGACCTCATGGCATCGGTCGAACTTCACCCGCCCTTCGGCGACTACGGAACCCTCGTCGACACACCATCAGCGCGCGTACCACCAGTAGTGATGCACACCACGAGCGGAACAACGGGCCGCCCCCAGCCGCTGCCCTTCGGCCCATGGTCGCGAGAGGTGCAGAACCTGCTTGTCGGCCGGATGTACCGCGCCCAGGGTGTGGCCGACGACGACATCGTCCACTCCGTCTACGGACACGGTCTTATCAACGGGGGACACTACCTACGTGAGGCCGTCACCAAGTTCACCACGGCGCTGTTCCTGTCCGCCGGAACCGGTAATGAGACCAGGTCCGAGCGACAGGTCGAAGTAATGGCCGACTTCGGTGTCACCACGCTCATCGGGTTTGCGGACTACCTTCGAAAGCTCGCCTCGGTAGCTGCTGACAAGGGGCTTGTCCCGGGAGTCGACATCCCGATTCGGCGCATCATCGCCCACTTCGGGGCCGAAGACCGTGGACCGATCGCTGAGGCGTGGGGCGCCACTGCCGACCGGGCCGTCGACACGTTCGACTGGTACGGCGTCGGGGACACCGGCTGTATCGCCGGCGAGATCCCAGGCTCGGAAGGAATGATGGTTTGGGGCGACGCCCACCACACCGAGATTCTCGACATCGACACCGGGGTTGCGGTTCCCCATGGCGATCGTGGCGATCTCGTTGTCACGTGCCTGTTCAAGCACGACTGCTACCCAATCATCAGGTTCAACACCCACGACGTGTTCGCCTATCGGTCGGGTGCCGCTTCCAACGGCCTGCCCTTCCAGCGGCTCTCGGGTTTTCTCGGTCGGAGCGACAACATGGTGAAGCTCAAAGGCATCAATGTCTTTCCTCACGCCTTCGGCGGCATTCTTGATGGTCTCGGTGATCCCGACCTTCTCGGCGAATTCATCTGCATATTTACTAATGATCCGGATGGACAGGAAGCGCTCGGAGTCCAGGTCGAGCACCGCTCACCGGCCTCCGGCGACGCGTCGCACTACGAAGAGCTGTTCGCCAGCCGCCTCGGCGTGAAAGTTGAGGTCACGCTCGTTTCCGCCGGATCTACCTCGCCCCTCACCGAAGTCGAGCGCCGCCAAAAGCCGATTCGTCTCCTCGATCGACGGTCATGAGCGTTCGCGTCGAGCTCGAGGACCGCGGCCGCCGCCTCGGCGCCGTCATCGACCTCGTGCCAGGACTCGCTCGGCCACCGTTGCGTACTGGCGCGCTCGACGGAATGGCTGTTGGCGTCAAGGCCAACATCGCCGTTTCGGGGCAGGCGTGGTCGGCGGGGATAGGCGCCCGTCGCGATCTTCGTGCCACCGACGATGCCCCGGTCATACGCGCGCTTCGGAACTCCGGGGCCGACATCGTCGCCATGCTCAACATGGCCGAAGCGGCACTTGGCGCGACGACCAACAACGAGGCCTTCGGAACAGGCCGGAACCCGCACGACCCGTCCAGGACATGCGGCGGGTCGAGCGGCGGTTCCGGTGCCGTGGTCGGTGCCGGTCTCGTTCCCCTTGCCCTGGGTACGGACACGATGGGCTCCATTCGCGTGCCTGCGTCGTACTGCGGCTGCGTCGGCTTCAAACCGTCGAACGGTGTTGTCCCTCTGGTCGGCGTGGTTCCCCTCGCCACCTTGCTCGACTGTGTCGGCCCTCTCGCCGTTGATGTGGCAACTGCCGTCGCCGCGCTCCGGGTGATATGCGCACCTAGGACTGGTGGTCCTTGGAGCGGTCAGTCGCGAGAGTTCAATTGGGACATGCCCGCCGCGCTCCCCAAGCGTTTGGTTGTCCCGACGGAAGTCCTCACGCACGATCTCGAACCCGACGTCGACGCCGCCTTCGATCGCGTCGTTGATCTGCTTCGAGCCAACGGCACCGACATCGTCGAGCAACCGTTGGGCATCCACCTCGGACTTCTCCGTCGACGCGGGCTCCTCCTGTGCGAAGCCGAAGGTGCGGCCTTTCATGCCGACCTCCTCACTGCTGACCCGGAAGGATTCTCATCGCCGTTGCGATCCATGCTGTCGTTCGGCGCGTCGAAGTCGGCGATCGATTTAGCACGCGCACTTATGGATCTGCAGGCGATGGGCGAACAAATCGGTCGCGTGTTGTTCGAGGCGCAGGCCGACGGATTTCTCACTCCCACAACGCCGCAGGTGGCCTTCTCCGTCGACGCACCGGTCCCGTCCGACCAGGCCGACTTCACCGCCTTTGCCAACGTCGCCGGCCTCCCAGCCATCTCCCTGCCCTGCGGACATGACCACCACGGCATGCCGATCGGCATACAGCTCATCGGCCGTCGTCTGGCCGACGACACACTTGCCGCCCACGCCCTCGCACTGGAAGCCCTCCTCCGTTCGTAGCCGGCCGATCGCCCAGTTGGCTGGCAGAGATCGCCCAGATCGGCCATTTCGTAGTCTCAGCGCCACGAAAAAGGCGGAACTGGGCGATGGAGTCAGGTGTACTGGGCGATCCACCGACCCACGGACGGCGCCGGGTTTTGGAGCGTGCGCATTTTTTCGGTGACTATGCAAGCCTTACCCTGCATCTCTGCACCTCCCGAGGAGCCTCGTGGCCTTTACCGCCGACCCCGCCCACTATCGCTTTTCCGAACCACTCCGACGCGGCGTCGAAGGAAAGCGCGTCCTGATCACCGGGTCGGGTAAGGACGGGGGCATTGGTCAGGCGTTCGCGCTCGCCGCCGGATTGAACGGGGCCGAGAGCGTATGCGTGCACTTCCATCGTTCCTATACCGACGGGTTCGATCTGGTGAATGCCCTTCGCGAGCAGGGCGTGAACGCCTTTCCCTGCCAGGCCGACGTGACCAGCACCGGTGACCTCTGGGCGACCCGGAGCTACATCATCGATCAGATGGGCGGTCGTCCGCCCGATCTCCTCGTCTGTAACTCGGGGCTTACCGAGAAGGGATATTCGTTCGGTCGGGCACTGCGCGAGGTGGACAACGAGCCTGCTGCGGTTCGACGGGCACGCGTTCGTCAGCACTTCATCGACAACCTTGAAGAGAGCCGTCTCGTGCTCGACACGAAGATCGACGGGTTCCTGGCCATGACTCACCTCTGGGCCGGCGAGGCGCTTCATGCCAAAACGACCCTGCGCATCATCTACGTGTCGAGCCGCCAGGCAATCGATCCCGGTGCCAGCGTTCCCGGATACGCCGTGGCCAACTTTGCGGTCCTTTCGCTTCCGCGAGTCCTCGCCGTGAACCTCGGAAAGTTCGCCGAGCAAGTTTCGGCTTCAAGCGTCCTGTTCCCCTTTATTCGCACCGGCATGACCGATGAATACGCATCGAACGACAAGGTGTTCGGCCGGTGGCAGCCCCGAATGCTCGAGCCCTACGAAGCCGCCAAGGCGTTCCTACAGCTCCTGGCGGAACCGGAGGCGGAGACCAACTTGGCGAACTTTGAGCTGCTGGTCGATGCCCACGAACCTGGCGTCCGAGTGAGTTGGTCCCAAGTTCGACTGGATCCGGTGGAGACGCCAGCAGCGTGGAGCAGCGCGGCGCCACTTGATTTCGCCTAACGAACCAAGGCGACCAGCGGCATGGAGCAGCGCAGCGCCCCTCGATTTCGCCGAACGAAGGACTCGTACCCGGGCGAGCGGGTTACCCTGGTTCCATGAGTGAATGGCATCCAGCCTTCGAGGAGTACTGCGAGTGCATCTTCGAACTCGACGAAGACAACGTCGACGTGATCCAGGCACGGATGGCGGAACGCCTTGGCGTATCCCGGCCGTCGGTCTCGGAGATGATCAAGAAGATGGAGGCCGAGGGTCTCGTCGTGGCCTCACGGACCGCAATCACGCTCACTGCAACCGGTCGTCGACTGGCTGAATCGGTCGTTCGGAAGCACCGACTCGCCGAACGTTTCCTCACCGATATTCTTGGCATGTCCTGGGCCGACGCGCACCACGAGGCGGGCAAGTGGGAGCACGTGATCTCCGACCCAGTTGAAGCGGCAATGGTGCGCGTGCTTGGTGATCCGCTCACCTGTCCGCACGGCAACCCGATTCCCGGTTCCGGATACGCCGCCCCCGATCACCGTCCCCTTGTCGAAATCGCCCGCGGCGATGCGTTCACCGTGACCCGCATTCCTGAGGAACTCGAATTCTCCGACGGGATGCTCACATTCCTCGAAGCTTCGAACCTTCTCCCCGGACGGCGCGGGACGGTCCTCGCCCACTCTCCCGACGGTACCGTGACCGTTGAAATCGCCGGTGCGCAGATCGGCATTGGCCCTTTCGCCAGCGCCCGCATCCTCGTCTCCAGCTGAGCGTTCCAACAGCGGGCGGGGTGGGCAACGCCCGTGCATATCGTTCTTGTCCACCCCGAAATCGCCGGGAATACCGGCAATATCATCCGTCTGTGCGCCAACGTGGGAGCTTCCCTCCACCTAGTCGACCCGATCGGTTTTTCACTCGCTGACCGGCTACTGCAACGAGCCGGACTCGACTATCACGACCTCACCGACGTGCACCGTCACCCGGACTGGGCCACATGTCGCGACGCGCTCCCACCGGTTTCCCGTTGGGCCCTCACCAGCCGTGGCACCCGCACCTACGCCGAGGCGCCCATTGGCCCCACCGATGTTCTTGTCTACGGGTGCGAAAGCGTCGGACTGCCCGATGCTGTTCTCGCTGAGTTCTCCGCCGCTCATCGCTTGGCCATCCCGATGCGTCCGAACAACCGGAGTCTGAACCTCGCCAACTCGGTTGCGTTGGTTGCCTACGACGTGTGGCGGCGCCACGACTACGACGGCGCCGTGAACGCGTCAAACGTCGAGGAAGCGGCTTACCGCGAGGGCCGAGCCGATCGCACCCACGGCGGTGCCGATCACGACCAGCAGGATGCCCGTCGAAACGACTTCACCGCTGCTGACGGAGAACTGTTTCAGTAGTCCAACGGTTGAGTTTCGAATGGCGGACTGCGCGGCGGACGCACCAGCAGCGAGAAGTCCGAACGACACGATCGCTCCGATCGCGCCCTGCAGCATGCCTTCCACCATGAACGGAAGACGGATGAAACCGTTCGTGGCCCCGACCAGTTTCATCACCGCCACCTCTCGCCGTCGCGAAAATATCGCCATGCGAATTGTGTTCAGAATCAGCACCACGGCCGACACCAGGAGTGCTCCGGCCACGATGAGAATCACGTTCTGGATCCACCCGGTCACAGTCAGAATCGTCTTGATCGAGCGAGCGAATGAGACTTCGTAAACTCCGGCGCGCTTCTTGAAACGTTTGCCGATCGACTCAATATCAGCCGCGTCGCGCGGCTTTACCCGCCACTGTTCCGGCGCCAGTTTGGCCTCGGTATAGGCATCGAGAATTTCCGGACTATTGCGGTAGAGGCGCTGAATCTCGGCGAACGCCTCTTCCTTGCCGACGTATCGGTAGTTCGACAGTTCCGGCATCGACTTCAGTTCGCGGCCGATGGCGTCGACTTGGGCTTTCGTCGCTTCCGGCTGCATGAACACCGTGATCTCGAACCCACCGCGGAACTGCACGGTGGCGTTGTTCACCGACGAACGAAACAGCAACGCCGCTCCGGCCAAAGCCAACGAGAGCGTGACCGTGAGCAGCGACGCAACGGTCATCAGCACGTTGCGGCGAAGGTTGGTGAAACTCTCCCGGAGGATGTAGCCGATTCGCATGCGCGCTTACTCCAACGTCCCGTAGACGCCGCGAGCCTGATCACGCACGAGTGAACCGCGATCAAGCTCCACCACACGGCGACGCATCGAGTCGACGATGCCCTGATCGTGCGTCGCCATCACCACGGTGGTGCCGGTGCGATTGATCCGATCGAGCAAACGCATGATTCCCACGCTCGTGTTCGGATCCAGGTTGCCGGTGGGTTCGTCGGCCAGCAGGATCAGTGGACGATTGACGAACGCCCGAGCGATCGAGACTCGCTGCTGCTCGCCCCCCGACAATTCACTCGGAAAGTTTTCGGCCTTCTTGGTGAGGCCCACTAACTCAAGAATTTGCGGAACCTGCTGGGTGATCACGCTTCGGGGCCGACCGATGACCTCGAGCGCAAAGGCCACGTTCTCGGTGACGGTCTTGTTCGGCAGCAGCTTGAAATCCTGAAAGATGCAGCCGATGTTTCGGCGCAGGTACGGGACCTTGGCGCCGGAGAGCTGGCTGATGTTCTTCCCGGCGACCCAGATCGAACCCTCCGACGGGGTCTCCTCCTTGAGCAGCAGGCGCATAAACGTGGACTTGCCTGAGCCTGAGGACCCGACCAGGAACACGAACTCACCCTTCGCGATCTCACAGGAGATGTTCCGCAGGGCAACAGTCTTGTTCCGGTAGACCTTGGTGACGTTCTCGATCCGGATCATGAGGAAAAGGGGCCGGCGGGGAAGTGCATCCGACAGCCGCAAACGCTACCAGCGGCACCCCAGCGCGGCGAGCACCCTGCATCACCGACCGACTCGGCCGTGCCATTCACCTCGACGCGCCGCTCCGAGGTAACGAGCTCACGTTGATGGGGGCAACCTCTCTCGTAGTGATTAGTCTTCGTCGGATTCGGTGCGGCGCCAGCGGAGCCAGGACTCCATGAATTGGTCGAGGTCGCCGTCGAGGACGCCGGACACGTTGCCCGTTTCGTACTCGGTGCGGAGGTCCTTCACCATTTGGTACGGAGCCATCACGTAGGACCTGATCTGATTTCCCCATGCCGCATCCTTCTGCGGGCCGGTGATCGAGGCCATTTTGGCGTCGGCCTCGAGCCGGGCCCGTTCCAACAATTTCACCGCCAACATGTCCATTGCCCGTGCTCGGTTCTGGATCTGGCTGCGTTCGATCTGACAGCTCACGACGATTCCCGTGGGCAGGTGCGTCATCCGAACGGCAGAGTCGGTGGTGTTGATGTGCTGACCGCCCGCCCCGGAAGAACGGAAGACGTCGACGCGAAGGTCTTTGTCGTCGATAACGATTTTGGACGTGGCATCTTCGATGACCGGAGCCACGGCCACACCGGCGAACGACGTCTGACGACGTGCCTGACCATCGAAGGGCGAGATTCGGACAAGACGATGTACGCCGCGCTCGGCGGACAAAAGTCCGTACGCATAACGTCCCTTCACCAAGACCGTGGCCGAGTTGATTCCGGCTTCGTTCCCGTCGAGCACCGACTCGACCTCAGTGGTAAGTCCACGTACTTCTGCCCACCGAAGGTACATACGCAGCATCATCTCGGCCCAGTCCTGAGCGTCGACGCCGCCCGCGCCGGAATGAACTTCCAATAGGGCATCACCGGCGTCGTACTCGCCGGTGAACAGGCTGCGCAGCTCCAACGTGTGCGCAATCTTGTCGGCGCCGGCGATCACCTCGATAAGTTCGGACTCGAGCGATTCGTCACCTTCGGCCAAGCCGAGCTCCAGCAAGGTCTCGGCATCCTCAGCTCCTTGACGAAGCCCGTGCAACGACTGGAGATCGTCATTTATGGCCGCCAGCTCAGCTCCCAATTCGCGGGCCTTGGCCGGATCGTTGGTCCAGATGTCGGCGTCGGAAAGCGCCGTTTCGATGCGCGACTTATCGACCTCGAGGGCGGAACTCCGCAAATAGCCCTCGGCCTCGACGAGGCGAACACGTAGTGCCGCTACTTCGTCACGATGCTCAGACAGACCCACGACAACAACCTTTCAACGAACCGACACGAGCCAACTACTTCGTGAACTTACTTTCCGTGGCAGTTCTTGAACTTCTTTCCGCTTCCGCAGAAACATGGATCATTTCGCCCGATGCGGTCCTGATCCGACTTGATGATCGGCTTCTGTGGTTCCGCTTCTGCCTCGACCTCCCTGACGCGCTGCACGAGCGAACCGTCTTCGTCGTCATCGTCGTCGTTCCCATCGGACGCCGTGGTTGTTGAGGTTGCCGTGGCGGCGAACATGGCGCCCACATCCATGCCGTAGCCGCCGATCGAACCCTCGTCGGCCGACGAGAGCTGGATATCGCGAATATCGGGCGACTGCAGGGGATCGAGTGTCCGGACGTCGGCGTGCATGGCGTATTTCACAAAGTCGTCGTCGATGGCCCCGACCATGCTGGAGAACATGTCGAAGCCCTCGCGCTGCCACTCCACGAGCGGGTCCTTCTGACCCATCGCCCGAAGGTTGATGCCCTCCTGCAGGTAGTCCATCTCGGAGAGATGCTCACGCCAACGCTGGTCGACGATACCGAGCAGGACATTTCTTTCGACCTCGCGCACGGTATCGGCGCCGAGTTCAGCCTCCTTGGTCTCGTAGAGCTCTGTGGCCTCGGCCACGAAGCTCTCGGCCAGCACCGTCTTCGACGAGGCCTGCTTGAGGTCCTCAATCGTGAATGCCGTGGGGTAGTACCCCTGAATCGCCGGAAGCAACGATTCGAAGTCCCAAGAATCCGGAAAATCGCCCTCGCAGTGTTCGGCCACGACATCGGTCATGGCCTCATCGAGATCGGCCATGAGCTGACTACGAAGGTCACCGCCGGCGAGGATCTGTTCGCGCTTGGCGTAGATGACCTTGCGCTGTTCGTTCATGACCTCGTCGTACTTGAGGACGTTCTTGCGAATCTCGGCGTTGCGGGCCTCGACGGTGTTCTGGGCCCGCTCAATGGCCTTGGTCACCATTTTCGCCTCGATCGGCACATCGTCAGGGAGCGCTTTACCCATAACCCAGTTCATCGCCCCGGTCGCAAAGAGACGCATGAGGTCGTCCTGCAGCGACAGATAAAACCGGCTCTCGCCAGGATCGCCCTGCCGACCAGCGCGACCGCGGAGCTGATTGTCGATGCGGCGACTCTCGTGGCGCTCGGTGGCCAACACGTAGAGCCCGCCGAGGCCACGCACGGCGTCACCATCGGCCTTGCACGACGCCTCCAGACGAGGACGGGCCTCGCCATAGATCGCCTTTGCCTTCACCATCGCCTCGGCCGCTTCAGGCTGCTCGGCCAGGGCGGCGGCGATCTGCGGATCTTCGGGATCGAGATCAAGCAGATCAGGGTTGATGCCCGCTTGCGCAACCTCTCGACGGGCCAGACCCTCGGCATTGCCGCCGAGCAAAATGTCGACGCCACGACCAGCCATGTTGGTGGCCACCGTGACGCCGCCCGAGCGACCGGCCTGGGCCACGATCTCGGCCTCCGACGTGTGGTACTTGGCGTTCAGCACGGCGTGAGGGACCTTGCGGTTCGACAGCAACTGCGACACCAGTTCGCTCTTCTCCACCGACACCGTGCCGACGAGCACTGGCTGGCCCTTGGCGTGGCGTTCGGCAATGTCGTCGACGACCGCCTCGAACTTGGCCTCCTCCGACTTGTAAATAAGGTCGGCCTCATCGAGGCGAACCATCGGACGATGGGTCGGGATCGGCACTACCGACAGGTTGTAGGTCGACGCGAATTCGCCCGCCTCAGTCTCCGCTGTTCCGGTCATGCCGGCCAACTTCTCGTAGAGCCGGAAGTAGTTCTGCAGCGTGGTCGTGGCCAGCGTCTGATTTTCTTCTTTGATCTTGACGCGCTCCTTGGCTTCGACCGCTTGATGGAGCCCCTCGGACCAGCGACGCCCTTCGAGAATTCGACCGGTGAACTCGTCGACGATCTTTACCTCGCCGTCGGCCACGAGGTAGTCAACATCGCGTTTGAACAACTCTTTGGCCCGTAGCGCGGCACTGAGATGATGGACAAAGTTGGCGGATGGATCGTCGTAAATGTTTTCGACGCCGAGGGCCGCCTCAACTTTGTCGATGCCCGATTCGGTCGGGGAAATCTGCTTTTTCTCCTCGTCCACGTCGTAGTCGGTGCCACGCACGAGTGAACGCACAATCGACGCAAACTGCACGTAGAGCTTGGCGGCGTCAGCTAGACGGCCACTGATGATGTGCGGCGTACGCGCCTCGTCGATCAGGATCGAGTCAACCTCGTCGACAATGGCGAAGTAGTGCGGCCGCTGCACCCGCTCCTCCAACGACATCGCCATGTTGTCGCGCAAATAGTCGAAGCCGAGCTCCGAGTTGGTCGAATAGGTGACGTCGTGGCCATAGGAGATCCGTTTCGCCACCGAGTCCGAGACTTCGGAGGAAACGAGGCCGACGGAAATTCCAAGAGAGCGGTGAATCTGCCCCATCCAGTCGGAGTCACGTTTGGCCAGATAGTCGTTCACGGTCACCACGTGCACGCCACGACCGGTGAGGCCATTCAGATACACCGGAAGCGTGGAGACGAGGGTTTTGCCTTCACCGGTCTTCATTTCGGCGATCCACCCAAAGTGCAGCGCCGCCCCACCCATCAATTGGACGTCGTAGTGACGCTGGCCGATGACCCGGTTGGCCGCCTCACGCACAACGGCGAACGATTCGATCAGCAGGTCATCGAGTGCCTCGCCCCGATCGAGACGCTCCCGAAATTCGACGGTCTTGGCCCGAAGGGCGTCGTCGGTGAGGGCATGAGTCGTTGCCTCGAGCGCGTTGATGTCCGGAACGAGCGCCTGGAGTGCACGAACCTTCTTGCCTTCGCCGGCGCGCAGGACTTTGCGGAAGATCGACATAGGCCGGACAGCTTACCGGTGGGGGTGGACGCACCGACTCCGGCAGAGCCGCGCGGCTACGGACGAGAGAGGACGAGCGGGACGGCGGTGGCGGGCGTGGCCGTCGACCCCACGAACACGGTGGCGGGCGCGACCTGGACGCCATCGATCGCCGCTTCGATACTGAACGAGCTGGCGCACGGGGCTGAGACCCCGAATCCGTCACCGCCACCACCGACCTTCAAGGCGAAGGAGACCTGTTGACCAACAGCGCTCAGTTGGTCCTTGCGTTCGAGCGAATTGTCGCTCAACGCGACGGGAGCGTTGGCCACGATCCGGCCTACGAAGGAACGTGGCGATCCGGGGTCGGACTCGAAGGCAAGACGCAGCACGCCCTTGGCGTCGATCCAGACGTAGAGCCCGGCCGGGCCGCGCCGGAACTTCGGTTGACCACTCACCAACGTCGGCCACGGCGTGGTCGGGCAGGCCGTGGTCACGGCTACGGGCTGGACCACTGCCGGCGCAACGGAGGTGGTGGAGGGCGCCGCGACGCTTCTGGCGAGGACGCCGGGGACCGTTGTCGGGTTGGTGGCCGATGGACCAAAGAACAGTTGCTGGGGGGTGAGAGGTTGCCCATCGACCTGGCCCTGCACGGAAATCGTCGTGGCACAGGGCGCTTCGATCGACACGCCGTCGAGGCCGCCAAAGTTGGAGAACCGAAAACGCACGGACTGGGCCCGGATGTCGACGATGTCGCTCTTGCCTTCGGTGCCCTGGGGTTTGGCCGAAATCGGCGCATCAAAGGTGACGACGGCAACGAACGTGGTCCGGGCCGCCCGGTCGTTGGTGGCGCCGACCCGCCATTTGCCCGCCTCCTGCCAGACGTAGAGCCCGGTTGCTCCGCCGGCGACGTACGACGGTGGCCGGCCGGTCATGTTCGTCCATCCCGAGGTGGCGTCACACTTGACCTTCTTGGCCGCTTCGGCCGGCTGCGCCACGCCAACTAGGCCAACCAGGCCAGCGACGGTCAGCGCGGCGGCGAACAGCCGACGGCCAACGGGACGCTTGGAGGTGCGGGGAAGACGCAAGGACATGATCAGGGTTTTCGGGCGAGAAGGGAACGAAGCAGGGGCCCGGAACTGCTCCGGACCCCTGCATTCTGGACGCTTCACGTGGGCCAGGAATTGCCCACTTGTCATCGGCGTGTGATGGACAGCCCCCGACGGGGTGTCCTCGGTCGCTTAGGCCGCGTCAATCAATCCGAGGTGACCGTCTTCGCGTCGATACAGCACGGCCGCCAAGCCCGTCTCGGCGTTGGTGAACAGAAAGAAGTCGTGTTGCAGCAGATCGAGCTTCAGCGCGGCGTCGTCGGGAGACATCGGTTCCATGACGAACTGCTTCTTCCGAACGATCCGCGCTGTCGTGTCATCGGTAACCGGCTGCTCCGGCCGCTCCAGCACTGCCGTTGAACCCTTTGGAACCTTTACCCCGTTGACCAACGCAACACCGTTGTGGTGGGAATGGCTGTGATGACGGGTAACCATCCGCCCTTTCAGCTTCGTCAACTGCTGCGAGAGCTTGTCGATGACCAGATCGACGGCGGCGAACGACTCGGGCGCCGTGGCCTTAGCCCGCACGTAATGGCCGTGACCGAACAGGACGACTTCACACACCTCGTGGGCGGCAATGCGCTTGTTCTTTTCCTCAAAGAACGTGACATCGGCATGGTCCATGCCCTCGAGGTACTTCGTCAACCGGGTGATCTTCTCTGTCGTCACAGCTTTGAGCTGATCGGAGATGACGAGGTTGCGACACTTGAACGTAATCTGCACAGCGGTTCCTCCTGGTTCGTTTGGGTCAGGTTGATGCGGTGTTTCCAGCCCGTCGCGGCGGACGCTACCGTCCTCCTCGGCGGCGAGAAGCGAGACCTGTAGCACTAGCTGCCACAGTGACGATTCCGCCAAGACGTGGAGCCGCTCCGCATTGCCGCCGAGGGCAGGAGACGCCGTACAGGCGCTCGGGGAACCGGTCCATGGCCGACCATACACCGCACGCCCAAGTCCAGGTCCACTTCACGAACGAATGTTCAGTGACACGAAGGGATCAGGGTCGGCGGGCGAAGGCCAGCCCGACGACGGTGGCCGCCCCGGCGTCTCGCAAGGCCGCCGACGCCGAGCCCATCGAGGCCCCCGTGGTAACGACATCGTCGATAACCAGGACCGATGCGCCGCTTAATGAGCGATTCGCAACGAAGCGCAGTGACGCTCGCTCTACCGCCGAGCGACCTTCCTGAGCACCGCCGTGGCGCTCGAGCACATGGAGGGCAACCAAACCGTGGCGCCGGGCATAGCGCCGAGCCAGACGCTCAGCGGGGTCGTAGCCGCGACGACGGCGATGCTCAGCCGATCCGGTCGGCCACGTGACGAGTGTTCCGGGAACACCGACGAACCCGTGTAGCGCGTCGGCCATCACGTCGAGCCAGCCGTGCGCCGGCGTTGCCTTGGCGGCGAGAATCAAATTACGAACGCGTCCGTCGTAGGCAAACACACAGAACAACGAGTCGATCCCAACGGGCGGTGGGGCCACGGGAGGCGGCGGGAACGTGGCCCAGCAGGGGTCGCAACGCTCAGCACACGGTTCGCCACACGTTGGACAGTGAAGAGGGAAAAGGCGGCGCCACATGGCACCATCGTGTCTCCCCCGGTATGACAGTTCTCGCCTTGGAAGGCGTTACGCCGCCACAAACGTGGCCCGGAGGCCGAGGCCGTTCAGCCGCGTCGCTTCGGCTTCGTCGACGGTTTTCGCCTCATCGATCAACAACACCGGAATGCCGTCATGGACCGCATAGACCCGCAAGAGGCGGGGATTCCACAAGATCTCGGCGTCGCCGTCGACGCCGTAGAACAACGGACCCTTATCTTCCGGACAGGCGAGGATGTCGAGCAGTTTCGGTGCGAGGGCCACGACGTCATGGTACCGCCGCGGCCCTTCACCCCAACCCCACTCAGTAGCTCCCCACTCAGTAGCGGTAGTGCTCCGACTTGAACGGTCCGCTCGGCTCCACGCCCAGGTACCCGGCCTGCTCATCGGTGAGTCGGGTCAGCTTCACGCCGAGAGCGTCGAGGTGATAGCGAGCCACCTTCTCGTCAAGCGCCTTCGGGAGCACGTAGACACCAACGGGGTAGTTCTCGGTGTGCTTGAACAACTCGACCTGCGCCAGCACCTGGTTGGAGAACGAGCACGACATCACGAAGCTCGGATGACCGGTGGCGCAGCCCAGGTTGACCAGCCGACCTTCGGCCAGGATGATCACGGCATGGCCATCTTCGAACGTCCACAGATCGGTCTGGGGCTTGAGTTCCACCCGGGTCACGCCCGGGTAGCGGGACAGGCCGGCCATGTCGATCTCGTTGTCAAAATGGCCAATATTGCAAACGATGGCATTGTGCTTCATCTGTGACATATGTTCAGCCGTAATGATGTCGGCGTTCCCAGTGGCAGTCACGAAGATATCGGCAAATCCAAGGGTGTCTTCGATCGGCACGACCTGGTAGCCCTCCATCACGGCCTGAAGGGCGTTGATCGGATCGATCTCGGTGATGATGACGCGCGCACCCTGGCCCCGCAACGACTGGGCCGAACCCTTGCCAACGTCGCCGTAGCCGCACACGACGGCGGTCTTGCCGCCGATCATCACGTCGGTCGCACGATTGATGGCGTCGACGAGTGAATGACGACAGCCGTAGAGGTTGTCAAACTTCGACTTGGTGACGCAATCGTTCACGTTGATGGCGGGAATCTTTAGCTCGCCGCGCTCATGCATCTGGTACAGACGATGGACGCCAGTCGTGGTTTCTTCGGTGACGCCCTTGACTCCGGCGAGCATCTTCGTCCACTTGGTCGGATCGTCCTTCAACGTCTTGGCCAAGAGTCGCAGGATGATGGCGAACTCTGCGCTCGACGCCTCGCCGGCGTCGGGCACGGCGCCCTCGGCCTCGAACTGGGCGCCCTTATGCATCACGAGCGTGGCGTCGCCGCCGTCGTCGAGAATCATGTTCGGACCGGTGTTGCCATTGGCATCAGCCGGCCACGACATCATCTTCTCGGTGCACCACCAGTACTCCTCCAGCGACTCGCCCTTCCAGGCAAATACCGGAATGCCGTTCGGCGATTCGATGGAACCCTCCGGCCCCACGGCAATGGCGGCGGCGGCGTGGTCCTGGGTCGAAAAGATGTTGCAGCTCGCCCAGCGCACCTCGGCCCCAAGCTCCACGAGCGTTTCGATGAGCACCGCGGTCTGCACCGTCATGTGGAGCGAGCCGCTGATCCGCGCCCCCTTGAGCGGCTTCGACGGACCGAGCTCACGGCGGATCGCCCGCAATCCGGGCATCTCGTGCTCGGCGAGGTGGATCTCCCGACGCCCGAACGGAGCGAGCGAAAGGTCGGCGACTTTGTAGTCGTGGTCGGTCAGGGTGGGCATGGCAGGACTCCTTCGAGAAGAATGAACACGACCCCAGCGGGGCCGTGAGATGACGATGGAGTCGGCCCCGACCACGGGGTGACAGCGCAGAAGCGCCCGACGAGAGCCCTCCAGCCTACCGGAGACCTACTCCTTGACGGAGGCGAGGCCCATGATGAGGGCGAGAACGTCGGCCACGTGGGTCCCGACTTCCGTGGTCGTGGCGGCTTCAAGATTGAGGCGAAGCAGTGGCTCGGTATTCGATGCACGAAGGTTGAACCACCACGAACCCATGTCGACCGTCAACCCGTCAAGATGATCAACCGAGGTGGCGCGTGTGGCAAAGGCGGATTCCACCCGGGCGATGACCAGTTGCGGGTTGGCGACCTTGGTGTTGATCTCCCCCGAGCCGGCATACCGCTCGAACGGGGCGCGGACCTTGCTCATCGGGGCACCCTCGCGGGCCGTGGACAGAAGCTCCAGCACGTGGAGGGCGGCGATGATCCCCGAATCGGCTCGCCAGTTGTCGCGGAAGTAATAGTGCGCCGAGTGCTCGCCACCGAACACCGCGTCGGTCTCGGCCATGAGTGCCTTGATGAAACTGTGGCCGACTCGGGTGCGCACGGGCACACCCCCGTGCTCACGGATCACCTCCGGCACCGCCTTGGAGCAGATGCAGTTGTAGAGAACGGTCGAGCCCGGGTTCTTGTCCAATACCGCTGAGGCCACCATTGCCGTAGTCGTTGATCCCGAGATCGGCTGCCCCAACTCATCCACCAGGAAGACGCGGTCGGCGTCGCCGTCGAACGCCAGGCCGATGTCGGCGCCCGACGACACCACGGCGGCTTGGAGGTCGCGCAGATTTTCCAACTGGATCGGGTCGGCTGGATGGTTCGGGAACGTCCCATCGAGCTCCGGAAACAGAATTTCGAACGTGACGGGGAGACGCTTCAGCACCGCTGGCGCAACAAGTCCGCCCATTCCGTTGGCGGTATCGGCAACGATTTTTAAGCCGGGCCGGATCTTCGCCACGTCAATGAACGACAGCGCATGATCGACAAACGCATCGAGCATGTCCTCGAGGCGTGTTGTACCTCTCGTGGCGGTCGTTGCATACGCCGCCACACCCGTGGCCAAGTCGGCGGCGAGGTCACGGATCGTGCGCAGTCCGGTGTCGTCGCCGATGGGCTTCGCCGAAGCGAGACACATCTTGATCCCGTTGTACGCGGCGGGATTGTGCGACGCCGTAAACATCGCACCCGGCACCCCGAGTCGGCCGCTGGCGAAGTACATCACGTCTGTTGACGCGAGACCGATGTCGGTGACGTCGACTCCTTCGCCGGTTACTCCATCGATGAACGCGGCAACGAGGTCAACCCCGGACGGTCGCATATCGCGGGCGACGACGATGGCCGTGGCACCCTCCTCGGCGGCGACAAATCGGGCAAATGCCGCGCCGATCGCCTTCGCCAGATCCGGGTCAAGTTGCTCGCCGACCAGGCCGCGCACGTCGTAGGCCTTGAAGATCGCATGAAGGCGCTCGGTGGCGGATCCGACCGCGACCCCCGCCGCTGCTTTTCCGCCGTCTGTTTTGCTGGACTTCGCTGTCACAACGCTCCCCTTTCGAGAGGCACTTCCGCGCCCGGTGACGGGGCGAGGCGACCCTACTGCGTCGCGTTCGCTGATCGGGAAGGACCGGCCGAAGGCACGTTTGGCCGAGAATGACGGTTTACGCTTAAAGGAATGAATGCCGAGGCTGAACCTCGCGTCGTACTCGACTCCTTGCGAACTGCTCCGGCGGCGACGATCGATACGACCCCCACCCCGCCGACCACCGAGACGGGCGCTTCCGGCCCCGGACGAACCCGACCCACGGTGCAGATCCCGGGTGACTCCATGGCGCGAGTCACGTTCGCGGTGTTGTTCCTCGGGACGCTCCTGCTGGCTTGGAAACTGCATATGTTCAAGCTCCCGTCGCAGATCGCCGGCGAACGAGCGGTGGCGCTCCAGAAGCCGGCGCCGCGCACCACCTTCCTGCAGGCCGCCATCGACTGGATCACTCCATGGCGGTGGGGCCGCGGTGACATGCTCAAGAACACACTCGCCACTGGCGGCGACATGGGCGCCCATGTGTGGTCGTCGGACTACCTCCGACGGGCGCTCCTCCCGAAGGGTCGACTCACCGGTTGGTCCAACGACTGGCTCGGCGGCTTCCCCGTCCTGAACTTCTACTTCCCCTTGCCGACGATCGTGATTGGATTCCTCGGGTTCCTCATCCCCGCCAACATCGCCTTCAAAGTCGTTACCGCGTTCGGCATCCTTGCCCTCCCCACCATGGCGTGGCTCTCGGGTCGGGTCGCCCAGCTTTCTCGCCCCATTCCCCTGTTTCTCGGGCTGGCGGCGTTTCCCTTCGTCCTCTCACGCCACTTCGACCTGTTCATCTACGGCGGCAACCTCGGCTCGACCATGGCCGGTGAGTTCTCCTTCGCCATCTCGGTGGCCTTCGGCGTGCTCTTCCTCGGCCTGTTCGTCCGAGTTCTCAACACCGGGGAAATGCGCGGACGGGCCGCGCTCACCCTTGCCGCGACCGGTCTTTGTCATCTCCTGCCCACCATCTGGGTGTTGTGCACGGCCGCCCTCATCCTCGTCACCCATCTGCGACCGACCCGCTTGCGGGCCCGCAACGCTCGCTTACTGGGAGCGGTTATCGCCGGCGGTGTCGTGCTCGGCGCGATCGTGGGGGTGGGTGTTGACCACAAGTACGGCCTGGTGATCGTGGGGCTAACGCTGTTCGGGCTGGCGCTGGCCGACCAGTTCCGCAATCTCTTCGGTCTTCGTCAGCTTCGCGACGCCCTTCTCGTGCTCGGTACCGGTGGTGCGCTGGCCGGGTTCTGGCTCGTGCCCTTCGCCCACAACCTGCCCTATACCAACGACATGGGCTGGGAGAAGATGAAGCTCTACGAGCGGAACCTCTTCCCGTTCTGGGGACCCAAGCCCTACGCCGACTCCCATATCGCCGCCGTCGCCATGATCCTGGCGCTCATTGCCGCCATCTCGGCGGTGTATTCGCTCGGTCGTGCTATCGCCGAGTCCGCCGAGACCCGCCTAGGAGTGGCGGCCCCCACGCTGGCCGGTGCCAGCCTCGTGGCCGCCGCCGTGGGCCTCGCCATTGGCTTGGTGCAGGGCAAGCCAACCGTCGGCCTGGTGCTCGGCGCGGCGTTCTTCGTGATCACGTTCGCCGCCGCGTTGCTCTTCGACGGACCAATTGTCACCAAACTCATGGTCGGCCTGGCTGCTCTCGCCACGGCGGCGTTTCTCATCTCCGCCGGGACCTCGCCCGGGCATCTCATTGTCGTCTCCGGAGCGTGGGCCGTTGCCGTCGTTGGCGCCGCCGGACTGCGAGGCCTCGAGTTCGAACGACTGGGCATCGCACTGGTTCTCACCGCCGGTCTCTGCGTTGCGTTCTTCGTCCAGACCCCGGAGTTCCGTCTCTGGAACGCCCGGGTGCTGCCGTTTTGGTTCCTGACCATTTACCTACTCGCCGCCCACGGCGTGTTCCGGGCGGCCAGCGCAGCACGCGGTGGCTTGGCCCTGATCGCCGACATCCGCCCAGGTTCGGGCCGGGCTCCTCTATACGGAGCACTGTCGGCCAGCGCCGCTGTGTTCATCGCCGTTGGGCTGCCCCTCAATCTCGTGCCGAACGCGCTGCCGATCCCCAAGGTCGAAAAGGGGCTGCTCGGCGTGCAACTGGCTCGACAGAGCAACGATTCGAACTTCTCCCCCGGATGGGCGCTCTACAACTACCGGGGCTACCAAGGCGCGGGCGGATGGACGGAATACAAGGCCCTCATGGATAAGGCCGTGGACGTCGGCCGAGGCAACGGATGCGGTCGAGTGCTTTATGAATACGAAGATGCCAAGCTCGGCTCCTTCGGAACCACCCTGTCGCCGATGCTGCTTCCCTACTGGACAAAGGGTTGCCTGCAGTCCTTCGAAGGTGTGTACTTCGAGTCGTCGGCCACTATGCCCTGGCATTGGATGACCGCGGCGCTCGTGACCACCCCACTGACCAACAACGCCGATGGCTCCAAGTTGTATTCGGGTCCGTCGAACCCACAACGCAACATCCCCTATCCGACCTATGACCTGGTTCGCGGTATCGAGAAGATGAAGGAATCGGGTGTCCGCTACTACCTCTCCATCACCGCCGCTTCCCGTGCCGCGTCGGACTCGATGCCGGACAAGATGCGTAAGGTCGGCGAAGTTGGCAAGTGCCCGTCGGCCACCTTCACCCCTGATCCGATCAAAGACGCCACGTCGTGTTTCACGTTCTATGAGGTCGTCGGCTCCCAGTTGGTCTCGTCACTCAACGAAACCCCGCAAGTGGTGACCGGCATCGACCAGGACCAGTACGGAGGATGGCTCGACGTGGAAACCGAGTGGTACAACAACCCGACCGCTTACCCCGCAACCATTGCCTGGAGCGGCCCGAAGGAATGGAACCGCTTCACCGCCAAGGTCGACAAGCCGAAAGTGAGCCCGGGCAAAGACCCCAAGGGGAAGGACCTGCCGGCTGTTGCCGTCCGTACATTCGGATCCGGCGTGACGACCACCAACGTCGGCCCACGAACGCCCCTTAGCCCCGTGACGGTGACGAATATTTCGCTCAACAACACCGACCTTCGCTTCACCGTTGACCGCATCGGGGTACCGGTTCTGGTGAAGGTTTCCTACTTCCCGAACTGGGAAGTATCGGGAGCAGAAGGTCCGTACCGGGTGATGCCTAACTTCATGGTGGTCATCCCGACGAAGAACGACGTTCACCTCCATTACGGGTATTCCGGCGCCGATACCCTTGGCTACACCGCATCATTTGCTGGCGTCGCCATGCTCGGCCTGCTGCACCGCACTCGCCGCCGCGGGCTCCCGGCCGAGCCTGATGAGATGCTCATCCCGGATGACGGCGATCTCGGTGATGCCGATACCGTCGCCGACCCCGAACCAACTCCCGAAGACGAGTGACGATTCCTCTCCCGAAGCAACGGCGCAGTACCCGGTTCTTCGTACAGCACCACCAGGCAATCCTCGTCGCGTCGCTCTGTCTCATCCTCGCCATTGGCGTGCGGATCGACCGAGTTCTTCTCAACACGTTTCCGACCGGAGGCGACAATGGCGGACATCTCGGCATGCCCGCCTACGTGCGCCGGGTCCTAGCCCCGCAGTGGCGACTCACCGGCTGGTCCAATGACTGGTTCGCCGGCGTGCCGATTCTGGCGCTGTACTTCCCGCTGCCAACGTGGATCATCATCGCCCTCGACACCGTTCTGCCGTACAGCATCGCCTACAAACTGGTCACGATTGCGGGCACCGTGCTCCTGCCCTGGGCGGCTTGGCGGCTTGGACGCAAGGCCTCGCTGTCATCGCCGGCACCGTTGTTCCTGGCCATGGCTTCGGTGGCCTATCTGCTCAATCGGTCCTACCGGATTCTCGGCGGCAACATCCTGTCGACCATGGCCGGCGAGTTCTCGTTTTCGCTCAGCCTGCTCTTCTGCGTTCTGTACTTCGGCTCGCTCCTCGACGTTGTTCGACACGGGACACACCGAGTGTCGGCCGTGGTGTTCCTGGCCGCAACCGGGCTCTGTCACGTTGTTCCGTCGATGCTGGCCGTGGTCGGGACCGGTGCGCTTTTACTCTCCTTCGCCGACCGATCACGACTCCGTCAACAAATCATCGGCACACTTACGGTTGGAACGATCGGCACTCTTCTTGCCGCGTTCTGGATTGTTCCCTTTGCCTCGTTGCTTCCGTACACAAACTCGATGGACTACGAACGCAACACGCTGCTGCGGACCTCACTCCTGCCGTTCCTACCCGGCAAGCACACCCTTCACGTGCTGCCCGACGGCGGTGCGCTGATTGCCGGAGCATTCGCGTTCGCAATGGTGGCGATCGCCTGGGGACTCTGGCGGCGCTCCCCCTTCGTGTCGGCATTCGTGTTGATGGGCGGTGCGGCCGCCATCGGTTTCGTGGTCTGGCCCACCGGCAGTATGTGGAACAACCGCCTGCTCCCCATGTGGTTCTTCGCCATCTTTTTGCTCGGTGGTGTCGGCGCCGCCGCCATCGTCGGCCGACTCACGCGATCCTCGGCGGTGGCGTCGGTAAGCGGGGTGGCGATCATGTTCATCGCCCTCGCCCCAACGTTCGACGCCCTTCCCGGGTGGTTCCCCCTGCCGGTGCACGCGAAGAGCGGCTGGCAGTTCGAGGCGCTGAAGGACAACAAGGAGTACCGCAGCGCCGACCTTCCCTTCGCCTGGGCGTCGACCAACGCTGAGGGTATGCAACGCAAGAAGTCGTGGCCCGAATTCCGGGCACTTATGGGCAGCCTGAACACGTTGCCGTGCGGCCGTTTGTTCTGGGAGCAGGACAAGGGCTACGTGCGCTTCGGATCATCGATGTCGCTCATGGCCATTCCCTTTTTCACCAAATCGTGCATTCAGTCGGTCGAGGGTCTGTACTTCGAATCGACGCAGACAACGCCGTTTTCGTTCATCACGTCGTCGCTCGTCAGCAATGCACCGTCGAATCCCCAGCGCGATCTCCGCTACGGATCCTTTGATCTCGACCGCGGCGTCGACCGACTTCGCCGCCTCGGCGCCCGCTACCTCCTGGCTTCCTCTGATCGTCTCAAGAACGCCGCCCGTACGCGCGCTGACCTTCGCGAAGTAGCAAGATCAGGGAAATTCATCGTCTACGAAATCGGCAATCACGCCGTTGTTGAACCCCTGACCGCTCGACCGGTCGTTGTGCGCGGCGCATCGGCTGGGCTCGACGGTGGGTTCATGGATCTCGGGCTCGCGCAGTGGTCGGATCCCACCACGTTTCCCGACACCTACGTGGTCGACGGGCCAGCTGATTGGCCACGGGCCGACCTGACCGTGAAGCGAACGCGGGCACCAGGCAAACTGCGAGACACCCGAGGCACCGGCGTCTCGATCACGCCGCCGCGACCAACTGCGGCACCTGCCCAGCCAGGTGTTGCGGTGACGGAGGTCGATCTTCAACCGACGTCACTTCGCTTCCACGTCGACCGCGTCGGTGTGCCGGTCCTGGTGCGAATGTCGTGGTCGCCGGGATGGCGGGCGAAGGGCGCCTCGCAAATCTTGCGCGCCGCGCCGAACTTTTTCGTGGTCGTGCCCACGGCCAACAACGTCAGTATCACCATGGCTCGTACCGGTCCCGAACTTCTCGGCCACGGCCTTAGTGCCGTCGGCCTCGTGGCGCTCGGGGCACTGGTCGTGGGCGACCGACGTCGACGCCCCTCAGCTGTGCTTGGCGCGTCGACCCTCTCGACGCAAGGCGAGCCAGAGCGTGGCCAGCCCGCGCAGGGATCGGACGATGCGAGAGACGATGGGAGTGCGGGCCGGACGGGTCTCCTCGATCCGCACACCGATCTCCCCAGTGCGGAACCCCGCCCGCTCGAGGCGGAGGATGAGTTCGGTATCGAAGAGATCGGTCCCGAAGAGACAATCAGCCGCTAGGCGCTGCGCTGGCTCGCGCCGCATTGCTTTCATGCCGTGGGTGTCGGACACCTTCAGCCCAAAGCCCACCCGAAGCAGGGTCGAGAACACACCGGTGACCACCTTGCGGGTCCAGTGCCGTCGATCGTCGGCGTCTTCGCCCCGCTTCGAGGCAACGATCAGGTCGGGCCCACCTTCTGCCGCAATGCGGTCCGTTGCTTCGCGCAGGAACCCGAGATCGAACAGGTCAACGTCGAAGTTCACCACGAGGTCGTTGGTAGCGGCGAGAAGCCCATCACGCAGCGCCAATCCGTAGTTGGCCTGCGCAATGGAGCGTGACTGGACCTCAGCGATTTCGACCGCTAACCGATCGGCCACGGCGCGCGTTCCGTCGCGAGAGCCGTTCTCCACGACAATGACTTCAAAGACCCGACCGTCTTCCCGCAGACCGTCGACCACGGTCCGGACCGCGTGGTCGAGAAACTCTTCCTCCTGGTACGCCGGGAAGACGACAGACACGGACGGCAGCGGCACGGGATCCGATCCTACGTCCGCGAGATGTCGCCATCGGCAGGACTGCAGCCGTTTCTCATGACCCGGCAGGTAGGATCGAGAACCGTGAAACGGCACCTCCGCGACCGACCTTCTCTCGCCGTTCGCCGTTGGCAAAGCGTTGGCGGGATCGCCATTACCGCGCTCCTGGTGACCGGGTGTGGCAGCTCCGGGTCCACCGTGTCGGACGCCGTTGCCACCACGGTGACGGGGGCGGCGCCGGCCACCACGCCGAGCGGCAATGCCGGTGGCGAAACCGCCGGCGTGGCGGGCACTCCGACCAGTCAGAGTGCCGTCATCGGCAGCGTCATCGACACCCCACCCGAGGCGCTGGCCATCCCGACCACCGCTCCGGGCGGACTCGCCACCGACTACAAGCTGGCACCAACCGAT
>JANLQX010000013.1:0-5090 GCA_031368095.1 Actinomycetes bacterium
CGGCACGGGCTGCTTCGCCGAAGCCCGAGAACCCGAGCGCCGGGCCGGACGTTCGTCGGGGATGCAACGCCACCTTGGCGATCGTGTACGCCACAAGATGGCGGTCTCCGTTGACGGCGACCAGGCGTCGTCATCAGCCCAGCGTTCGAGGGAGAATTCCAGGCGGCGAGTAAGCGGGCGAATGATGGGCAGCAGAGCTTCTGCGCCACGCGCGATCACCAGGAATCGATCGTGTCGATGTTCAGCATGCGATCGCTCATGGGCGAACACGACCTTTTGCTCGTCCGGGTCGAGATGATAGAGCAGACCGGTCGAGACGACGGTCGCGGCGTCCGGTCCGGGCACAACAAAGGCGAACACGTCATCGCTCGCCACAACTGCTGTTCCGCGAAGATTTGTTGAGCGGAGATGTCGCTGCACCTTCCAAAAGCGCACGAAACGAACGACGCCTATCGACAATGCGCAAACCGCCGGTACGCCTACCCAACCAGTCACCGTGCTATGTGCACCTACGATTACTGAGCACCACTGGAATTGGGCAGCCAGCCAGCTGATATGGGCCAGGTACCGAAAGGCCACCAGCCAAATGCCGATGACTGCGACGGACGTAACCCAAACGGTGCTTGCGGTGAGAACAGCAGTTGAGGCTCGCGGATGCAGTCGACGGTGCACGAGCGGGAGGATGCCCGACAGCAGGAGACAGGCCAAAAAGGGATAGAGAAAAGGGAGCGTCACCTTCGCCCTCCGTCCAGCAGGGCGCGCAGCGTCGCCGCATCGCGTTTGCCAAGACCACTCACGAACCCGGCAAGCGCTCCTCGCCGATCGGTGGTGTGACTCAGAATGGCGGCGATTCGTTGCGCTGCGAGTGCACCTTCTCCGAGCACCGCCCTGTACCGAAATGCGCGCCCATCAGCCTCCCGTTCAACGAGTCCCTTGTCGAGCAACCTCGTGAGAACTGTTGCGATGCTCGTGTAGGCAAGATCGAGACCGGTTTGGGCGAGAATTTCCGCAGGAAGGAGTGCTTGGTCGGCGTTCCACAGTGCCCGCAGAACGTCGTCTTCCAAAGCTCCATCAGGCCGACGCATAGACGCTCATCCTACAGACCAGGGTCACCATTGACGCTTACTTCGCCGCCGGTTGTGACTGACGAAGCGTTCGGCCAGATACCCAGCGCCTGACCGATCGTGGGTCCGATCTCGCCATCGGGCGGTAGACCCAACGCGATCTGCTTCCTCTGCACGGCCCGTTTCGTTTCCTCGTCGAACACTGTTGCATTGAGCCCGGCGAGTGGAACGAGCGTCTTCAAACGCATGCGAAGACAGATGACGTCGGGGCCCATCGAGCCAACCTTGAGGACCACTCCCGTCAACACGCACCCGACGCCCCCCGGAGAAGCTTTCACAACGGCCGGTGCGACCGTGGTCCCTGAGCCAAAGACCGTCATCGTCGCCGGAACGCTGAGGGGCGTGGAAACGACTGGTGCCGGGGCGCGTCGTTTGTTTGACGCCGCTACCGCAGGAGGCGAAACCACCATCGCTGATGTGATTCCGACAATGACCAATCCCACGCCGAGTTCGGTTCGCATTGCCCGCCGAGTATTTTCGATCATGCTCTGGGGCGGGCCTTCGTCGGTTTGGAATCGACTGGCAACGCGTCGCCGGTTGACGTCTGCGATCTTTAACATCGCCACGAGTACGACAAGCTTCAGCAAGAGGAATCGGCCGTGCGCAACGCTGAGTAATTTCATTGGGTCTCCGAGAAGCCGGATCGACTGCGCTACACCGGTCGCCACGATGACCGCAACACTTGCGGCGGCAACATCAGCGAACCGGCGAACACAATCGACAATGGTTTCGCGTTCCTCGCTCGGAACGACCACGAACGTGAGGATGCCGAGACCTCCGAGCCATGCAGCGGCGGCCATGTGGTGCGCGATGTCGAGCGGAACTCCAACGACGGGCCATCGCATGGACCGCGAATGTCCTGCGTACGCCCACGTACCGAACAACAGCGTGAACACCAATGCGACCGCAACATCGCGCACCATGTTTGAGATGTTCATCTGGACAAAGAGCAACACCGCGACGGCCACTAGCAACACAATGCGAACAAGGAACGCACGACCCGCGTCGGTACGAAGTGCCGCGCGCCAACTCCCGATCCCGTTGATATCAGAAGCGATGAACAGAAGCTGTCCACCGGCAGCGAACGCAGCAGTTGCGATACCCGCAACGACGCAACGTCGGAGCGCGTCGCTTTCGAGTGCGCCACGCCACACAAACGCGTCAGTCAGCACGATTCCAGCGACGACCAGCATGGCCAGGTAGGAGCCGTAGCGGAACAACCACCGAAGCGCCGACGGAGCAACCCAGGGCTCGCCACTCGACTCTGCCACCGCCGGGGTGGCAGCCGCCGAGGTGCCGGTGGGTGGTGCGTCGCCGGCGATCGTGAACGTGATGGTCCCGACGACGGCGTGACCGTCTGTGCCAACGAGCTTCCACCGGATGATTGTTTTGCCCGGCTTCAGTGCAGGGACGAGGTCGTAGAGTGCCTCGGTCGTGCCGGACGGTCCGAAGCGAGGTGAGGTCAGCTTTGTCGACGTGCCGTCTGAAATCTGAACTCGGACGGTGAGCGTGTCGAGCTCGACGTCTTTCGTGAACTTGAGCGAAAGTTCGGCAGGACTTTGCGTCAACGATGCGCCGTCGGCGGGAGCGCTCGAATCGAACGAGTTGTGGGCCGACGCCGCGCCACCGGCAAAGACAACAATGAGCACCGCCAGTCCAAAAACGACCGCAAGTCGTTTGAACATGGTGGCCTCGTGACCCGGGGAAGGTTGCGCTCGCGTGGCGCGATCAGGAGTCGGCGTCATGTGCGGTGGCGAATTAGCCGTTCGCCGGGTAGCTCGGCGACGGTGATGGACGATCGAACTCAGGCGGCCAACAGTTTCTGCATCTCGGCGATTTCGCCTTCTTGCGCCGAGACGATCTTGGCGGCAAGTTCCTTCACGACCGCAGCTTTTCCGTCGGTCTTCGCGGTCTTGCTCATCGTGACCGCCCCTTGGTGGTGGCGGACCATCATGTCCAACCACAACTTGTCGAACGCTGGACCGGTCGCCGCTTCGAGTCCCGTCATCTCGTCGGCCGTCATCATGCCCTCCATCCCGGGCATGTCTGCCATCTCTATGCCATCCATGCTCATGCCGCCCATACCATCGACTGGCTGTCCCCACTCGGCAAGCCAACCGGTCATCAATTGGATCTCGGGATCCTGCGCTCCCTGAATCCTGGTCGCAAGATCCTTCACTTTTGCGCCGGCGTTGCGGGCCGGGTCAAGGGCAATCGTCGCCATCTCCACTGCCTGCTGGTGATGCGGGATCATGCCTTGCGCGAAGGTCACATCGCCAGCGTTGAACGCGGCGTCTGTGGGAATCGTCTCTGCCGCGACTGCATCGGCTGGGACGCTGTCAACCGGGGTGCTGTCCACCGAAACGGTGTCGGCTGTCGTGTTGCTTGCCGTTTTGTCAGACGACGACGAGCAGGCACCGAGGGTGAGGGCGAGCGACAGGGGGAGTGCGGTGATCGCAATCGAGTGAAGTTTCATGGAGATCTCCTTAGAGCCAAACAAGAAGTCTCAATTCTACACGATGTCGTAGTCTTTCGGTGGCTCTTTGGAGGCCCAGGTGTTGACACGCGGGCGCCGCTTTCGAAGTGACTGCGTGACCATCATCCCGACCACTGCGACGAGTGTGATGGCGATCACGCGAGCCGGGCCGAGGCCGGCGAGATAGTTCGCAATCCATGCCCGCCTGCGATCGACGCCTTCCACCAGCCCATCGGTCGATAGGTTGCCCGCGTAGACGCGTAATTCCCAGCGCGCATACCACATCGAGTAGCTGCCGCTCAGAATCATCATGACGCCGCCGACCTTCGGCGCATACCGCGACGCCCTCCGGAAGGCGTTTCGTGGCGAGCGGGCAACCACTGCGCCGATGGCCAACGCAGCCACGACGATGCCCATCCCCAAGGCGTATGCACCGTAGGTGACGAGTCCCCCGATCGCTGATCGGCGTCGGCCGACCGCGACGATCGCCAGGAAGGGGCCTACCGTGCAGGACAACGACGACACCGCGTACGTGACCCCGAACCCGATCATCGACGCCACGCCTCGGCCCGATATCCGGTGCCGGGTGATGAGCACCGGAAGCGCCACCTTGCGGCCCGTTAGCACCGCGACACCGGCAAGCACAACGAGCGCTCCAACGATGAGCGTGACGAACGGTAGGCGTTGTTGGAAGCTCGTCGAGACCCGGTCAAGAATTATGCCCGCGAGGGAAAACACGGTCACAAATCCTGCGGTGACCGCCAGCGCCGACCACGCTGCACGCCCGAGCCGTTTCGGGATCGTCGCGTTTACATCGGCCGAACCGACAAACATCCCGAGATACGCCGGAAGCAGCGAAAACCCACACGGGTTCACGGCAGCCACCATGCCCGCAGTGGCGGCAAGCGCGACTGGTGCATTCATGAAAACGTCATGTCCCCGCCGTCGTTGTCGACGGCCTTCTGGTCGGAACCCGAATCCGGCTCGAACGCCGCCCGGCGAGCGCGGCGACGTCGCACAGCGCGCACCACAAGTGCACTGAAGGACACGACGAAAACCAACGCAGACTCACGCTCCACCCGCGACGGTCCGAAGGCCGGAAGAAACCAGCTCGCCACGAGCCGGACACCACCCAAGACCGCAAACGCACCCAACACGGTCTGCTCGGCCTCGAGCGTCCATGCTTGGCGCAGCACAAGAGCAGCAACACCGAGAACCCCGGCAACGAGCACGCCTACCGGAACCATCGTCGAACCAAGACCGTTCGGTTTCAGACCCACTCCCGCAACCGGCCCGAGGCAGCCATCACGAACCAGACAGCTGGCCTCGTACAGAGCGACACCAATCAGGAGATACGGCATCGCCGCCGCCAACGTCACCATGGCACCGACACGGTCAACGGCTCGACGAACCCGAACCAACACCCACGCCAACGAAACGAAAGCTCCCGCCCAGAACTCCGCTCCTGATCGAACAACCATGAGGTCACG
>JANLQX010000124.1:0-5625 GCA_031368095.1 Actinomycetes bacterium
TACGGAGATGGTGATGCCGGGTGATAATTTGGAGGTTGTGGTGGAGTTGGGGAAGACGATTGCGATGGAAGAGGGTTTGAAGTTCGCGATTCGTGAGGGTGGGCGTACGGTTGGTGCCGGCCGCGTCATCAAGATCCTGAAGTAAGGAAAAGACGATGGCTAACCAACAGAAAATCCGCATCCGGCTCAAGGCCTACGATCACGAAATCATCGATCAGTCGACGAAGAAGATCGTCGAAACGGTCATTCGTACGCAGGCCAAGATCCGTGGCCCCGTGCCGTTGCCCACGGAGCGCCACGTCTACACCGTGATTCGTGGCCCCCACAAGCACAAAGACAGCCGAGAGCACTTCCAGATGAAGATCCACAAGCGCCTCATTGACATTCTCGAGCCGTCGGCCAAAACCGTTGATTCGCTGCAACGCCTCGACCTTCCGGCGGGCGTCGATATCGAGATCAAGATCCAGACGGCGTAGTCCGTCGCCGACAAGCGTCGGTGCGCCGGACTTGCAGCTCGGAATACGAAGGCCCCGCCGGTTCCGGCGGGGCTTTGTGTACTCGACCAGCTGTTCAAATGGTTATTGGCTGACCAGAGCCTGATTCGTGGCCGCCGCGAGGACATGTTCGAGCAGTGCAAGGACCGTTCCTTTGACGTGGCCCCGTGACCGGGCGTCGGTCGTCAGCAACGGCGTGCGGTCGTCGATGCTGAGCGCCAGTCGCGACGAGGCAAGAGCATGGAACAGTTGCTGATTGACCGGGGTGGACGCTTCGAGATGGACGATTCGGGCCCGGCGGCTGATGGTTATCTCGATCGGATATAGGTCACCGGTCGCTCGGGCCAGCTCAGCAAACTCCGGGCCGGCGGCGCCGACCAGAGACAACCCAACTTCTGAACCGGGATCAAGGCCGATCAGTTCCGCCGCAACAGTGCTGGCGTAATGATGTGGCCGATCGAGTCGAGGACGATCACGGCTGCCTCGACGACCTCCAGATGGTTGACTCCGTGGCGAGTTGCTGTTCTTGCGGATCGCTCGCGGCACCCATCGTGAGGGGAGTGGCTCGTCGAAGGGCGGCGCCGAAGTCGCCAATACGCAGCACGGACAGGAACGCGTCGCTGTCATGGGGGGGTGTCGTCAAAGCGGGCGCGAGCAGTCTGCCCGGCGGCTCGGCTGGCGGGAGTTCGCGCGGTGAGTGTGAGTTCGTTGAGGCCATCGCGAATGGCGAGCTCGTGACCGTGCCAAGGAATTTCGGCCCTGGTGTGGCGATAGCGGACCTGGTCGATGCTTTGACCGAGGACCGCTCCGCTGGCCGTCCCAAGAGTTGCCCATAGCGCCAGCGTGCGGAGGTGTGGGGTCACCACGCGACCACGCCGGGAGGCCGTGAGGGTAGTCGCGGTCGTTCGGCGCCCGTTAGAAACGGCGCGCTCGAGCTGGCTCCGGAGGACCCGGAGATCGGGGAGTAACGGTGGCGTCATCGACTCGGCCGTAGGGGAACTGAAGGGTGGCGACTCGGCCCTATCGTGGGATGGCCGCTCGTCAATCCCCTGTCAGGGTCGTGGTTCGGGCGGGTCGAAACACTGCTATCTTCTCTAGGCCCCGGAAACGGGAACCGCTCGAAAGCAGCACCAGCAGGACATGCAGCAATGTGAAGACGACGTCCATCTGCGCCTCTTTGTAGGAACCAGATGGCACAACCCATGTGCACGCTCTGCACGGTTTTCTACCGTGCGGAGCGTTTGTGTGTCCGGGCTCATGCCTAGGTGCCCTTGCACAGACGGTTGCGCACGGCGACGGCTGCAGCACCGAAGTAGTCAGCACCGAAGTACTCAGTATTCGAACCCGCTCGAGGATCCGAGATTCCAATGGCAAGAACCACCATCGTCGGCGAAAAGGTCGGCATGACGCAGCTCTGGGATGACCAGAACAACGTCGTGTCCGTCACCGTCGTCAAGGTGCAGCCCGCTCGTGTTGTCCAGGTGAAAACACCGGATCGCGATGGCTACGCCGCAATCCAGGTCACCTACGGCACGGTCAAGCCGAGCCGACTCACCAAGCCCGAGGCTGGCCACTTCGCCGCCGCTGGCGTGGCACCCGGCTCGGAGCTTCTCGAATTCCGCGTCGACGATGCCGGCGCGTGGACGATCGGCCAGGAGATCGCCGCTGACGCCTTTGCCGTCGGAGACTTCGTTGATGTCACGGCCATCAGTCGCGGCAAAGGGTTCGCCGGTGTCATCAAGCGTCACAATTTCTCCGGTATGTCCGCCTCCCACGGCGTGCACCGCACGCACCGCGCACCGGGCTCTGTCGGCGGTTGTTCGACCCCGGCCCGCGTGTTCAAGGGCCTCAAGATGGCCGGCCGGATGGGTGGCGAGAAGGTCACCACCCAAAATCTCCGGATCGTCAAGGCCGATACGGAGCAGGCCATCGTTCTCGTCCGAGGCGCGATTCCGGGCCCCAAGGGCGGCACCGTCCTCATCAAGGCTGCGGCCAAGAAGGGAGCCAAGTAACCATGGCTGACGTTTCCCTACGCACCCAGGCCGGTACGGCCTCTGGCTCCATTTCGCTCGATGACCATTGGTTCTCGATTGTCCCGAACGGTCCAGTCATGCACCAGGTGGTCGTGGCGCAGCTGGCCCATCGGCGGGCCGGCACCCAGAGCACGTTGACTCGCTCCGAAGTCTCCCGGACCTCCAAGAAGAGCCGCAGCCAGAAGGGCGGCGGTACCTCTCGCCAAGGCTCGCTTCGTGCTCCGCAGTTCATCGGCGGCGGCGTGGCCCTCGGGCCGAAGCCCCGCAAGTACAGCCAACGGACGCCCAAGAAGATGATCAACCTGGCCTTGCGGTCGGCCCTGTCGGATCGGGCCAGTGAAGGCCGTGTGATCGTGGTCGATGGCTGGAGCTTTGCCGCTCCCAAGACCAAGGATGCCGTCAAGGTGCTCGATGCCTTGGGCGTGACCGGCCGGGCCCTCATCGTTATTGATGCCACGAACGCCGCCGACATCATCGCCGCCAAGAGCTTCGCCAACATTCCCATGGCGCAGATCATCGAGGCCGGCGAGCTCAATAGCTACGACGTCCTGTGCAGCGACTACGTGCTGTTCACCAAGGCAACCTTGCCCGGCATGAGCGCCTGAGGCTGAAGGAGATTCCTGTGAAAGATCCCCGCGACATCATCATCAAGCCGGTCGTCAGCGAGAAGTCCTACGGGCTCGTCGACAGCGGCGTCTACACCTTCGTGGTGGCCAAAGACGCCAACAAGATCGAGATCCGTACCGCTGTTGAAACGATCTTCAACGTCAAGGTCACCTCGGTGAACACGTTGAACCGGGCCGGTAAAAAGACCCGTAATCGTCGCACCGGCATTTCCTCCACCCGCCCCGATTCGAAGCGAGCAATCGTCACCCTTTCCGGTGATGACCGCATCGCTCTCTTCGACAACTGATCGACGAAGCGCCATGGGTATTCGCAAACGCAAGCCAACTAGCGCCGGTCGCCGTTTCCAAACGGTGTCGGACTTCTCTGAGCTCACCACCAACCGGCCGGAGAAGAGCCTCCTCGCTCCGCTCACCAAGTCTGGTGGCCGCAACGTCTACGGGCGCAAGACGGCTCGACACCGTGGTGGCGGACACAAACGTCAGTACCGCATCATCGACTTCAAGCGGAACAAGGATCTCGTTCCCGCTCGTGTCGCCACGATCGAGTATGACCCCAACCGGACGTGTCGAATTGCGCTCCTGCACTACGCCGATGGCGAGAAGCGCTACATCCTCGCCCCGGCCAAACTGGGCGTCGGCGACACCGTTGTGTCAGGTCAGGGCGCCGACATCAAGGCCGGTAACGCCATGTCACTGCGGTTCATCCCCGTTGGCACCACGGTCCATAACGTTGAGCTGAAGCCCGGCGGTGGCGGCCGTATGGCCCGCAGCGCCGGCGTCAGTGTGCAACTCGTGGCCAAGGAAGGCGACTACGCCACGCTGCGTCTGCCGTCCACGGAAATGCGTCGGGTGCCGATCGACTGCCGAGCCACCATCGGTGAGGTCGGCAACTCCGAGCACGAATTGCTCACCATCGGCAAGGCCGGCCGAGCCAGATGGATGGGCAAGCGTCCGCAAACCCGTGGCGTGGCGATGAACCCGGTTGACCATCCGCACGGTGGCGGCGAAGGCCGTACCTCCGGTGGTCGCCATCCTGTTTCTCCCTGGGGCAAGCCCGAGGGCCGTACCCGCAATAAGAAAAAAGAATCCGCCAAGCTCATCGTCCGTCGTCGCCGCACCCGCGGCAGCCGTCGATAAGCCCGGAAAAGGACTGAGGACACAGCTATGCCTCGCAGCCTCAAAAAAGGGCCGTTTGTCGATGACCATCTTCTGAAGAAGGTCGATGATCTGAACGCGAAGACCGAAAAGCGAGTGATCAAGACCTGGTCACGCCGCTCGACGATCATTCCGGACATGGTCGGTCACACGATCGCCGTACACGACGGGCGCAAGCACGTGCCGGTGTACATCAGCGAGTCGATGGTCGGCCACAAGCTCGGCGAGTTCGCACTCACCCGCACGTTCAAGTTCCACGCCGGCCAGGAACGGTCGGGGAGGCGCTGACATGCCCGGAGTGAAGACCAACGAGTCTCCCGCCAAGGCCCGCAAGACCGGCCAGCGCGGCCCGGCCGATCAGACCACCCATGCCTACGCGTACTACGTGCGCTCATCGGCCTGGAAGGTTCGGGTTGTGCTCGATCTGATCCGCGGCCACGACGTTGCCGAAGCCGCCAACGTCTTGCGGTTGTGTGAACGCGATGCTGCGTTCGACATCGCCAAGGTGCTGCATTCGGCGGTCGCCAATGCATCGCACAACGATGGCATTCCGGCCGAAGAGCTTTACGTGTCTGCATGCTTCGCCGACGAGGGCCCCACGATCAAGCGGTTCCGTCCGCGGGCCCGCGGCCGGACCGGTCAGATCCTGAAGCGCACGTCCCACATCACCATCGTGGTCGGTCGCCTGCCCGACGCGCTCCTCACCCAGGCCCGGAACCAGAGCGCCGAAGTGGCCGCCAATCGTGCTCGCCGCACCGCCGGCGCACGGGCCACAGCCGAGTCCGTGGCCGCCGATACCCGTCGGAGCGCGGCCGGAGCCGAGGAAGTCATTGCGGGAGCCACCATGGCCGACGCGGTCGTCGAAGCAGTTTCGGTGCCCGAGGTGCAGGGTCTGGTGGCGACCACGGCACCGAGTGCCATCGACGACCCGAATGCCTTGAACCTCATCATTGGGATCGGCCCCAAGCTCCATGAAGAACTGAATGCCGCTGGCATCTTCACCTTTCAAGAGCTTGCCGACCTCACCGACGACGAAATCACCGCCCTCGATGTAAAGGTCAGCCGTTCGGCCGACCAGATCACCGACTGGCGTCAACAAGCCCAGGAGATCCTTGCCGGGACCTGGGACCGCGATACCAAGAACAACAGCTGAGACGAGAGACAAACCATGGGTCAAAAAGTCAACCCTTACGGTTTCCGGCTCGGCATCACGACCGACTGGAAATCCCGCTGGTTCAGCGAAAAGGATTACAAGTCGAACCTGATCGAGGACTACCGAATTCGTCATTTCCTGACGACGGAACTCGAGCGGGCCGC
>JANLQX010000142.1:0-24203 GCA_031368095.1 Actinomycetes bacterium
CGACCAGTTGCTGCTCGACGGCCACCTCGGCGTGATCGACAGTGACGACGATCCACGAGTTGTCGAGACCGAAGCCGAAGTTGACGGCTGCCGAAGCATCAAGCATGGCGACGGCTTCGTCGGTCCTGCCACCTTCAAGATGCGACATCATCAGTGCCGCCCGACCGGCGTCGCCGAGCTCAGGCATTGAGACGAGGGTGTCTTCGATGAGCGGTGTGAGCTCGCCCATGTTGCCGCGTTGCAGACAGACGACCATCTGCTGGACGCCGAAGTAGGTCGCGGCGTCGGGCTCGCCGATTTTGATGCCGAATTCAAAGGCGGCCGTCGTTATTCCGTCGGCAGTTTCGACATCTCCCTCACACATTGCTCGCATTGCGGTGTTGTGCATTCGTGACCAGAGCAGGGTCGGTTCTCCGAGGCGCTCCGCCATGCCACTCGATCGTTCGGTCAGGGCGTTCCGTCCGTCGGTGTCGCCCGCGAGGAGCAACGTCTGCCCACGCCAGAGCGATGCGAAGAAAAGCAGGAGCGGATCACCCAGCCGTTCGGCCCGCTCCAACGCGACTGCCGTGCGCTGGAGCGAAGTAGCCAACGTGTGGGGAGTACTCAGCGGAAGTGCGAGGTCGTTCAGCACGCGGACTGCCGCAGCGTCGTCATCGCACGCCACGGCGATGGCTGCGGCCTCTTCGGCCAGCTCCTCACGGCGGCCAAGCGGCGTACCCCACGAGAGTTCCTTGCACAAGGCAGCAAGGATGAGCGCTCGATCCGTCGACCTTCGCGGGAGATCCGCGAGAGCGGTTTCCAACACCGAGACCCGGTCGCTGTCGATCACGCCGACCGCGCTCGACCACCCTCGACTGTTGTTCAGCGCCGCGTGGACAAGTCGACGCGCATCGCCGATTTTCGCGGCGACTTGGCAGGCACCAAGCAGGGTGTCGCGATATTCGGCCAGGCCGACCTTTCGCTGTGCGATTCCGAGTCCGATCGTGAGATCGAGGTCGACGTCGACGTTCGGCTCATCGAGACGAACGCGCCATCCGATGGCATCGCTGTAGTGGCGGAGCGCAACGTCAGGGGCGAGGCCAGCCAACGCCGCCTCGGCCGATCGGCGTGCGTAGTCAACGGCCCGTCCGAGATCGCTGACGCGCCCGGTCAAGGACCAGTGGCGGGCCAGCTCCACCAATCGGCGGTCACGTTCCGCGACCCGCGCCGCTTCGATGGCAAGCGCCACTTGCCGGTGCATCGAGGCCCGCCGGGAGCTACCGAGTCCGTCGTAGATCGTCCGCTGGATTAGTGCATGTTGGAATCGAAACCGCCCCGGAACATCACCGAACTCCCGCACGAGCCCTACCGCTACGGCTCGGTCCATCACATCGAGAAGCATCGTGTCGGAGGTTTCAGTGAGCCGCTCGAGCGTGTCGAGATCGAACTCCCGCCCGATCACGGCAGCGTTGCGGAGAACTCGTTCGTCGTCTGCACCGAGTTTTCCGACACGCGTCGCGATCACTTCCTGGACGCTCTTCGGCAAGACACCTGGCGACATCGCCATCTTCGACCGAAGCGAATCGACACCGGTTTGCCCGAAAGCCCCGTTGTCGGACACGTGACGGAGGAGCTCGGTTACGAAGAACGCATTGCCGTCCGTGTCGCGGTGAATGTCATCCGCGAAACTGTCGGCATCGAAACCGACGAAACGGTCAGTCGCACCCATCAGAGCCATGACTTCGTCTCGGCTCAGTCCGCCAAGGTCCAACCGGCTGATCCTCTCGTGTCGGTGCAATGCGGCGAGGGTCTCGACCAGAGGGTGTGATGGAGGAAGCTCGTCGTCGCGACACGTCGCAATGATGAGTAACCGCATGGGTTGCGCCGAAGTCGCGACGTGGGCGAGGAGACGAAGACTTGACTGATCGGCCCACTGAAGGTCGTCGAGGACAAGGAGTATCGGCTGCAACTTCGAGAGCTCGACGAAGGTCGATACCACGGCGGCAAACATCAGGAAGAGTTCGGAGTCGGTGTCGGACCCGGATGACGGAATGACATCGGCGAGGCGCGCAATGAGTGCCGGAACCAGGCGAACCAGATCCGACGCCTGCGGGCCAATCGCCGCCCGAAGCAGGTCGTCGGATGCGTGCGTTATGAAGTGCCCGAGGGGCTCCGAGAACAGCTTGTACGGGGACCCGAGATGTTCATCGGTGCGTCCGAACAGGACGAATGCTCCGTGTTCGTGCGCTCGCCGTGCAGCTGCGGTGGCGAGTGTGGTCTTGCCTTGGCCGGGTTCGCCAACGACGAGGAGCACTTCGCATTTGCTGCTCGCGGCCACAGCGATGCCGTGTTGCTCGATCATCGCAAGCTCGGATGCTCGTCCGACGAACCCGTCGGTCGGCAAGAGCGCGATCCGCTGCGGGAGCTCGATCGCCGTCGCCCCCAGATCACGTACCCAGGCCACCTTTATGAGCGTCACCGCGTGCGGAAGGCCCTTCAGCATCACCTCCCCGACAGACTCGTAGACGTGTCCCCCGTGACGCCCAGCCATGAGCCGAACGACATCGGCCACCAGAATCTGCCCGGACTCACACTTGGCACACACGCGAGCTGCTTCGATGACCGGATCGCCGAAATAGTCGCCATCCTCGTAGGACACCTCGCCGCCGCTGAGGCCGACGCGAAGTCCAATCGACATTGTGCGCGCGCGATTGTCGATTTCGATCGCCTGTTGCATCTGCACCGCGCAGGACAGCGCAGCGGAGGCGGAGTGGAAGGCGACCATGACCCCGTCGCCGAGGTTCTTCACCTCGAGCCCTTCCGTGGTACCAATCGCTTGACGCAAGAGAGCGAAGTGTCTTCGACGCAGCTCGTCGGCAGCGTCGGGGGTCATGCTCGTGGCAACCGCGGTCGAATCCACCATGTCGGTGAAGAGCACCGTGATGTTTTGGCGTGGCATGGTCGCTTCGCCGCTTTCCATCGAACTGGGTCGAATCGAGCGGTACCCTAGCTCGTTCGGGCATTGTTGTCTCCTGGCCTTGTCCACTGGCCGTGTCCCCTGGCCCCTGTCCGCACCCGGAGGTAAGTGATGGCGAGCACGTCGGGCCTGCAGGTCGATCACGTCTTCGTGCTCATGCTCGAGAACCGGTCCTTCGATCACATGCTTGCGTTCTCCGGCATCCCGGGCATCGTCAGTGCATCGTCGTTCACCTCCAACACCTACAAGGGCGTCCCGTATACGGTCGGCCCTCCGGGCGCCCCGTGGACGATGCCGACCGATCCCGGCCATGAATTCGCCGACGTGGTGGAGCAATTGTGCGGCGAAGGTTTCGTGCACGAACCGTGGACGCCCTTTCCGACTCCACCGGTTTCGGTTACAAACTCCGGATTTGTTGCGAATTACGCAACGTCGGTTTCTGAGCGCGCACCCGGTAGTCCATCGCCGCCTCGGCCGGCGGACGTCCACGATGTCATGCAGTGTTTCGACATGCCCCGGCAGCTTCCGGTGCTGCACCAGCTGGCGACCGAGTTCGCGGTGTGCGACCACTGGTTTTCGTCGTTGCCGGGGCCCACTTGGCCGAACCGTCTTTTCTTGCATGGAGCGTCATCGGCCGGTTGGGCCGACAGTCCGACTCCCGACCAGTTCAAGGCCTGGTACGAGAAGACCGTGAAGTTCGTGTTCCCGTGCGGCGCATCGATCTTCGACCGGCTGAGTGCTGCGGGGCATAAGTGGCGGGTGTACGCCGACGAGGACGGCCCGCCCATGGGCGGGGTTCCGCTCGTGGCCGCCCTTGGCGCAGTGACCTATCAGCAGAACACGTTCCCGTTTAGCCAGTTCGACGCCGATCTTTCCTGCTCGTACGACTACGCCTACACCTTCATCGAGCCGAACTACGGCGACGTTCTGAACGGTTCGTTCGTGGGCGGGTCGTCGCAGCATCCGACGGACGGCGTAGTTCGCGGTGAGGCCTTGATCAAGTCGACGTACGAGTCGATTCGTCGATCGGTTCTGTGGGAGCGCAGCGTGCTAATCGTGCTCTACGACGAACACGGTGGCTTCTACGACTCGCTCCCACCGGGCGGCGCGCCGCCACCACGCGATGGGAGTCCGAACGACCCGCTCATCAACAGTGGTGGTTTCCTGTTCGATCACTACGGCGTGCGCGTGCCGGCGATCATCGTCTCGCCGTTGATACCGAGGCACACGGTCGATCCAACCGTGTATGACCATGCCTCGGTTCCCGCGTCGATTGAGCGCCTCTTCGGTCTCGCTCCGATGACGAATCGAGATGCGACGGCCAACGACATTCGTCATCTGATGAGCGCTCCGGTCCCGCGGACGGATTGTCCCGTGACGCTGCTCGCTCCCGCGACACCCGGTGGTGTGCCCTCAGGTCGAGTTTCGGACGCCGCGGCATCCTGGAAACCGTGAGCAACCCCGGAACGCGGACGGCTGCGCGTTCTACCTTCGTGAACGCCACGGGTCGTGGGACGTCACGATCGCGTCGGACGCAGGTCCATCGACGACGAGCGCGCCAGCCCGTTGCAACCCCCGTCGGGAGATCGATATCGTGGATGTCATGACGAAACTCACGACAATCTCCGTGACTACCGAGCAGCATGAGCAGCTCAAGGAGATGGCGAACGCCGACGGCATCGCCATGTGGGAACTCGTCGACCGGTTTCTTCGTCGCGAGCGCCGCCGCCGGATCGGTCAAATGCTGATCGAGACGAACCTCGACCGGACGAACGAGGACCTGTTGTTCGAAGCGGCAGTGGCCGCCGCGGGGAGCAGAAGCGTTCTCGATGCGCTCCGGTGACGTCTTCCAGGTCGACTTCGGATCGCCTCTTGGTCGCGAAGCGGGATTTGTGCGGCCCGCTGTCGTCATCACCGACGACGACATTCTCGAATCCATCGCTGCAACGTTTCAGGTAGTTCCGTTTACCTCCACGGTGCGCAACTGGCCGACGGACGTATCAAGCGAGTGGGGTGAAGCGCAGGTACATCTCATCACGACCGTTTCGTCGTTGGCTGCAGGCGAGCACCTCGGAGTTGTTGGTCCGGCAAAACTCCGTGCCCTGCGCGAGGTCCTGTCCGACGTTCTCGGCATGTCCTGAGCGAACGATCGCGTCGGACGCAGGTCCGCTTGCCGATCCGTGGAGCTTTCCCCGTGATCACGCAACGATCGATATCAGGGTCCGATTGGTCCGGATTCAGCCCCACCCACACCAGTCCGTGGCGGACTGCGGAAGGAAGCCGGCGCAGACTGCGATCCGACCGGTCGATCGTCGGGAATCCCTCACGCCCCGGTATCGAACGCAGCGCACCATGTAAGTCGTACGTCCACGCGTGGTACGGGCAGGTCATCGATCAATCGCTGAAACAGTCGCTGGAGCGGCTCGTTCATCGGCAGCCGAGCAGCACTCGGCGCCGTCGGGAGGTCATTTGCCTGCACGGGTGCGATCGTAATCCTCTCGTATGCGAACGATGCGTGAGACTTGCAATCCAATCTCGTCTCGCCGACGATTTCGTTTGTTCTGTATGAAAGGAAAGTCTTGACTCGTATCCCGCTGGTCGATTCGAACGACCCATCCACCGATCCGCATGCCGCTGAGGTACTGAGATCGGTGAGCCGGCACCGCAATCGGACGGTCGACCCCAACGTCTACCGAGCGATGGCCAACCATCCGAAGGCCCTCCGTGCGTTGGTCGACTTCGGCACCGCCGTCTACTTCGACAACTCGCTCACCCCGGGACAGCGCGAACTCGCTTACCTCACGGCGAGCGTGACCAACGACTGCCACTATTGAATTCCGACGCACGTGCTGCTCGGTCGAGCAGCGGGATTGTCGGAAGAGCAACTAGGGCACCTGGGCGACTCCTCCCGTCCGGACGAAATCTACGATGACGCGTCCTGGGCCATCGTCGAATATGCACAGGTGTCGACGCGGAACGAGGCGATCACGAATGAGCTGTACGCACGCCTCCGGTCGCACTTCACGGAGCAGCAGATCATCGAGATCTGCTTCACGGTCGGGTTGAGCAATACCATCAACCGGTTCCACGCAACGTTCCTCACCGAGGTCGACGAGCGTACCCGCGAAGCTCTGGCGCCATCGTGCCCTCTTCGCTATCCCGACATCGAAGGTGGCGGTGGTGAAGCTATGGGTCTGCGTCGCTGAGGCAGAACGGCTCCGTGGCAGCGCTACTGGCTCAAGACGAAGCAGCCCGCCTCCTCTGCCCCGTCGTGCAGCTTGCCGAGAACGGATTCCATTGCCGGCCATCGGCTGGCGGTTGGCACAGAACGCTGAGACCCGTTTGACTTTTGGCTCCCTGAACGGACGGAGCACTATGGACTTCAGCCCGAATCCTGACCATCAGCTCATTCGAGATGCCGTGCGCTCGCTCTGCGCGAACTTCGATGATGCGTACTGGCGGGCGTGTGATCAGGAGCACCGCTTCCCGTGGGAGTTCTACGACGCCATGGCCAAGGGTGGGTGGGTCGGCATCGCCATCCCCGAGGAGTACGGCGGCGGTGGGGCGGGCATCACCGAGGCGTCGATCGTGCTCGAAGAGGTTGCGGCGTCAGGCGCGGCGATGAACGGTGCGAGCGCTGTGCACTTGTCCATCTTCGGAATGAACCCTGTGGTGAAGCACGGGACCTCGCAGATGAAGGAGCGATACCTACCGCGTGTCGCGACGGGTGACCTGCACGTCGCCTTCGGTGTCACCGAACCCGATGCAGGAACGGACACAACGAACATCTCGACCCGGGCGGTGCGTGACGGCGACGAGTACGTCGTGACCGGGCGCAAGGTGTGGACGTCGAAGGCGCTGGAGTCCGAGTGCGTGCTGCTGCTCGTGCGGACAACCCCGCTCGATCAGGTCGCGAAGCGCACCGACGACATGACGTTGCTCTTGGCGTCACTGAGGGACCTCGCAGTCGACATCCGGGCGATCCCGAAAAGCCGGGCGCAACGCGGTCGCCTCGTGCGAGGTCCGCTACGACGGCTTGTCGCGGTGGAGGATCGAGTCGGCGAGGAAGGACGCGGGTTTCACGCGCTGCTCGACGGTTTGAACCCCGAACGCGTCCTAATCGCTGCCGAGGCACTGGGCACCGGTCGTCGTGCGCTGCCGGGCGTGCGAGTATGCGCGAGAACGTGTGGTGTTCGGCCGTCCGATCGGCGCGAACCAGGGCATTGCGTTCCCGTTGGCCGAAGCGCACATGCGGCTGAACATGGCTGAGCTTGCGGTGCGTGAGGCCTCATGGCGCTACGACGAAGGACTGCCATCCGGCGAGCAGGCAAACTCGGCGAAGTGGATCGCCGCCGACGCTGCCGCACTTGCGACCGATCGTGCTGTTCAGACGCTCGGCGGCATGGGGTACGCCCAGGAGTACGACGTGGAGCGCTACTGGCGCGAGGCTCGCATCTTTCGTTTGGCACCGGTCTCGCAGGAGATGGTGCAGAACTACATCGCCGAGCACGTTCTGCGATTGCCTCGATCCTACTAAGATCGTAGGCGAACATATGAACGTCTGTCCGCGGAGCGCCGTTCGTGAATCGATCGCCGAGCTTGTCTCAGAGGTACACGAGGGCGGTGTCACCGGTCGGACTTGCGAGGGCTCGCTCGAGGCCGGTGACCGGTGGGCGGCGGCACGAACGCTGCTGAGCTCGTTGAGCGCCAAAGGGGCACCGCTCCAACCCCGATTTCCGTTCTCCGTGCCGTCGCGCTTGTCAGCGGCTCGGTCGGTCGATGTAGTACGCCGTCGTTACGGTGACACGGTGCCGATGCCCGACGACTCCCGCCGCGCAAAGCAGTGCCGAAAGCCCGCCCAGAGCGAACGGTATGCGGGAGGAGGAGTGCTGGATTATCCAGCCCATAAGCAGAGCACCAATAGGCGTACTGCCGAAGAGTGCCATCTGGTGGAGCGCCATGACCCGCCCTTGCATGGACGGGTCGGTGGCCTGTTGCAGCACGACGGCATTGACTGATTGGAATGATGCGGACGCGAATCCCAACACCACGCTCATGGCGACGAACGGCCAGAAGCCCGGGGTGATCGACAGGGCCAGACATGCGGCGGCGAATCCCGTCAGCGCAATCGCTAAAGTTCAACGTGGATGTGGTTTCACGCCGGCGATGTAGAAACTGCCGATGATGGAGCCGATGGCGCTGACGCTCATGGCCGTGCCGACGGATCCGGCGCCACGGTGGAACCCAAAACGAACCATCGACGGGAACGTGATTGGAAAGTTGTACGCCAATGTGCCCACCACGGCCATGACCAGTAGCGGCCGGCCGACATCGGGATTGCTGCGTACGTAGGCGAATCCTTCGCGGAGCTTTCCCTTTGCTCGCCCGATGAGCGGACGGTCAATGAGTTCGCTTGTCCGGAGAGCGATAAGTGCACTTATGACGATGAGGTATGACGCAGCGTTGATGTAAAAGCATGTTTCCACTCCGATGCTGGAGATGGTTTGGCCGATGAAGTAGAGCCGGAAATTCCGGTTGTCGAAGGCCGCGAATCGGCGAGTCGGGCGTTCGTTTCGTGTGTGTTCGATCGGATTGATCATGCGGCGGTGAGTTCGCGGTCGGGCGTGACAGTGATGACCCCAGCGTTGCTCGATGTGCCTTCGAGGTCGGGTGGCGTGTGAGCGAAGCCACTCGATTGGCTCGTTGCGGTTTCGATCGGTTCGGCCGGTGAACCCGTGCGATACCGGACCAGCCGGAGCAGCGGCAAACGCCTCGGGTCTTTTGAGATCGACGAGCGATCTATGCGGCCAAGGCCCGAAGGACGTCAACGCGGGCGGCGCGCCAGGCCGGTAGGAGGGCGGCTCCGACTCCGGCGGCGGTCGCAATCGTGCTGACGATGAGGAGAGGCCCGATCGGGATCACGGTCTGGTCGAATCCTTTGGTGGCGACCACGCGAACCATGATCCAGCCGAGGAATGTGCCGAGGGCGAGTCCGGTCCCGGTGCCGAACACGGCGATGATGGCGGCTTCCCAGCGGACTGATGAGCGGACCTGCGCTCGGTTCATGCCGATGGCACGAAGGAGTCCGAGCTCTCGGGTGCGTTCGTGAATCGACAGGGCGAGCGTGTTGGCGATGCCGAGGAGGGCGATGACGACGGCCAGTACGAGGAGGGCGTACATCAGCGCCAGGATGGTGTCGAGGTTGGCGTTTTGCTGAGCGATGAAACCATTGACGCTCAGGACGGTGGCAGTCGGATACGGGGCGGCGGCCCGATCGATGGCTGCGGGGTTGTCGGTGTCAACGAAGATCCGCGAGTCGATGCTGACGGGCATATGTGCGTTGAACGCGTCAAGGTCGACGAACTGGTCACCGAGGGTTTTGTTGCTGTGGTCGTAGGTTGCTCGGACGGTGAATCTGGCGGTGCCGGTCGGGAAGGTGATTGTTCGGGTCTCGCCGAGTCTGACGGCGTGAGTGCCGGTTTCGGCATGCACGGCGATGCCGTCAGGTCCGAGGTCACGGAGGTTGCCGCTCACGTGTCCGAGGTTGAACAGTTTCGCAATAGTTCGAGTGTCGTATGCGCGCAGAATATCTGGCTTCCCGTCGATCTGAACGTCGGCTGCCCGTTCTTCGGAGAACGCGCGGAGACCGTTTCTAGTCGTGGAATCTTTCGGTGCGCTGCTGCGGTCGGCGCCGAACACTGCACTCGCGAATTGCTTGATCGTTGCTGCGAGGCTATCGATACGGGCCTGGGTTTTGAGAGTCGCCGCGAGGGTCGGGCTGAGACCACTGGTGGCATCGATGGCACCCGAGTCGATGATCGAGGTTCCTTTGAAATCGTGGCGGAACTCGTCGGCTCCGGCGGACTTGACCGATGCCGCAAAGATGGTGAGAAACGCCACGAGCGCAACCCCTATCGTGAGTGACGCACTGGTTCGGGCGGTGCGGTGCGGGTTGCGCATGGCGTTCTGTCGGGCGATGGCGCCGGCGGTACCTCTCAGTTTGGCGATGGGGCGGCCCAACTTGGCGGCGAATGGGCGGGCGAGAACCGGTCCGAGTATGGAGACGGCAAAGAAGAGTGCGAGGCCGCCCAGGCCGACAACCGTCGCGCTATCTGCGGTGAGGCCGGCGAGGAGTGTGGTGGTGGCTACCGCGGTTGTCGCGAGTCCGATGCCGATCCTTCGCCGGGATACTGCGGAGCGGTCCTGGGCGATGTCGCGCAGGGCTTCGATGGGGAGAACCTTGGACGCCCGCCGTGCCGGCATGAGTGCGGACGCGAACGTGATCGCCACGCCGATGAGGAGGCATACGACGACGGTGGTTCGGGTGACGACCGGGGTGCCCATCGGGATCTTGAGGCCGACCGAGCCCAGCAGTGCTTGGAGTCCTGCGGCGACGCCGATGCCGCCGACCACACCCAACCCCGAAGCGACGAGACCGACAAGACCTGCTTCGGCGAGTACCGCCGTTCGCACCTGCTTGCCGCTTGCTCCGACTGCTCGGAGGAGCGCCATTTCTTTGGTCCGCTGAGATACGACGATGGAGAAGGTGTTGTAGATGATGAACGCCCCGACGAAGAGAGCGATGAGGGCGAACATCGTGAGGAAGGTCCCGAACTGGTTGATGGATTTGTCGATCTTCTTCTGATGTTCTTTGGTGAGTTGGGCTCCGGTCACGGCCTCGTTCTCGGGGCCGACGATCGGGGCCAGGCGGGCGGTGAGTTGCTGGGGGGAGACTCCCGCTTCGGCGGTGACGGCGATCGCGTCGAGTTGGCCCGGGTCGTTGAGAACGGCTTGGGCGGTGAACCGGTCGAAGAGCACGACCGAAAGTGCGCCCGGCGTGTCGAGGGTTCCGAACCTGACGATCCCGACAATGGTCGCGCGGCGCGGTGCGCTTTTCGACAGGACCGTTGTTTGGTCACCGACGTGAAGATGGGCGGTATCGGCCGAATGTTTGTCGATGGCAATCTCGCCTGACCGGGTCGGGGCGCGACCGGCATTGATCCTGTAGGGATTCAGTTCCGGGATCGTCACCCAGTTCATCCCGAGAACTCCGGTGTTTGCTTTGCCGATGGCTTTGCCGGTCCTGTCGACGATCTGCGCGTAACCCGATATCTCCGGGCTGGCCTGACGGACTCCGGGTACGTGGCTGACGGCTTCGAGCAGGTTGGCATCGACGGGAGGTCCGCTTTGGCCGTAGTTGAAGTCGAGTGTGCTCTGGCCGCGAATGTAGGCATCGGTGCCAGCGTTGGCCGTGGCGAGGGCGCCGTTGAGCGATGCCTTGATCGTGTCGGTCAGCACGAGGGTGCCGGCCAGAAAGGCCACTCCGAGGATGATGGCGAAGGCGGTGGAGACCAACCGCCGCTTGTTGGCGTAGATCTGCTTGATCGTAAGTGTGAATATCATGTTGGTTCAGCTCCCGAGGTTCTTCATGCGGTCAAGGACAGTGGCTGCGGTTGGTTCTTCGATGTCGTCAACGATGTGGCCGTCGGCGAGGAATACGGCACGATCGGCGTAGGCCGCAGCCGTTGGATCGTGGGTGACCATCACGACGGTCTGGTCGAGTTCACGGACGGCGTTGCGCAGGAACGTGAGGATCTCCGCTCCGGCCCGGGAGTCAAGGTTGCCGGTGGGTTCGTCGGCGAAGATGATTTCCGGGCGAGACGCCAACGCCCGAGCGACGGCGACGCGTTGTTGCTGGCCGCCGGACAGTTCGGATGGGCGGTGGCTCAACCGGGTGCGGAGCCCGACGGTGTCGATCACGTGATCGATCCAGGGCTGGTCTCGTTTGCGACCCGCCAACGCAATCGGGAGGGTGATGTTCTCGAGGGCGTTCAGGGTGGGGATCAGATTGAACGATTGAAAGACGAATCCGATGCGGTCCCGGCGCAGTTCCGTGAGCTCGTTGTCACGCAACGTGGCCAGATCAATGTCGCCGATGCAAATCGAACCTGACGTGAGTCGGTCGAGACCTCCGAGGCAGTGGAGCAGCGTCGACTTACCCGAGCCCGACGGTCCCATCATCGCGGTGAATCGTCCGGTTTCGAAGCTGACGTTCACGCCTTCGAGGGCATGGACAATGGCGTCTTGGCTTCCGTAGGTCTTGGTTGCGTCGATGGCCCACGCGGCAATTCGGTGAGGCGTTGTCGGTCGTTGGGCGGGGAGCGTTGAGGTGGGGAACGTTGCGGTGAGGGTCGATATGTTGGTCATGTCATCCACGGTGACCGTTTCCTTCGTCAGGCACATCGGGCTACGGCTGCACGTTCATGCGCCGAGGGTTGAAACCCGTGAACCGGGAGTCGTCCTCACGGTGAAATGACCTCATCCTCTGGGCCGATGCGCGACGGTGCCCGGGGGGGTTACGGTCAACGGATGGGAGTCGTAAATGTCGTCCGACGCGACTTCCGAGTCCATGTTCGGGAGTATGCGGTGGCCATCGCGATGATGGCGGTGGCGATGGTTGCGCTCGTCACCCGGATCGATGTTCAAGACCAAGACACGAGCCGGTTTCGAGCCGACACCTGGTGGAGTTGGGCTATCCCCCTGGCGATTTGCGCCACGCTGGCTGGTTCTCGCCGATGGCCGCTGTTGGCCTTTGCCGCTGGCCTCGTGCTCATGGCCCCGCTTGAACTCGGCCACCACCGGGACAGCGTCGCCTTCTTTGCTTTGGTGATCGCGCTCTTCAGCGTCGCCGCGCACTGTGCGCTCCGAGATGCCTTGAAGGCCGTGGCGATGCTCGGCGCTCTCTATGCGGTGTTGCATGTCAACGGGACGACGATCATCTCGTCGGCTCGGCTAGTCGGCGTGATGTTTTTCGCCACCGGTTTCGTGTTTGGTCGGGTGGTTCAGTACGGCCGTGCGCGCCAACAGCGTGAAGCAGTCGCGGCACTTCAGCGTGCCGCCACGTCGGCCGAGATGGCCGCGCTGAAGGGAGCCGACGAAAGGCTACGAATCGCCCAGGAACTTCACGATGTGGTGGCCCATTCATTGAGCGTCATTGCGGTCCAGGCCGGTATCGGTGTCCATCTCATCGATCGTGCGCCGACGGAAGCCGCCCGCGCGCTCGATGCGATTCGTTCGACCAGCCGCACCGCCACCGATGAACTCAACCGTCTCGTCCTGCTCCTGCGCGAAGGTCGACTGGCCGATCACACGTTGGCTCCGACGATCAACGAACTTTCCGTGCTTGTCGACCAAGTTCGCGCTGCAGGCATTCCGGTCACACTCACGATCTTCGGTGACCTCGACACGGTGCCAGCCGGAATCTCGCTGGCGGCCTACCGGATCACCCAGGAGGCACTGACCAATGTTGTCCGCCACGCCGGCCGTGCCCATGCGACGGTTACCGTTCGCGCCACCGACGATCAGGTCGAACTGTCCATCGACGATGACGGCCATGGAGTCACGACGACACTCGACGAACGCGTCGGTGGCGGCGGTCATGGCCTCATCGGGATGGGAGAGCGCGCCGAGATGTACGGGGGCGAATTGCGGGCCGGGCCGCGACCGGGCGGCGGGTTCCGCGTCTGCGCAACGTTGCGCCGCACCGAATCTTCGCATTCCACCAGCGCTCTCCGAGATCCAGACGTCGGCGTGACCTCGGTGCCGATTGCGGCAACTCGCTCGCGGCGCTTTCCGACGTGGACCGGGGACGTCATGTTGACCGCACTGATGGTTGCTCTAGCGTCCGTTGAGATCACCACCTCGGACTCGACTCGCGGGTCGCTCAACGTTGCGACCCACCTGTGGGCATGGATGCTCCGAATTGGATGCTGCCTGACGATCGTGTTCCGGCGGCGTTTCCCGACCACTGCCTTCACCGCTAGTTGCCTTCTGTACCTGTTCCTGGCCATTGGTGACTACCGAGTCGGTGTCGTCACATTCGCGCTCTGGATCGGGCTCTACAGCGTGGTGAACTACGCCGTGCATCGTCGGGCCGCCCTCGCCGTTCTTGGCACCTATTCAGGTCTCGGGTTGATCGCGTGGTCGAAGCCCCCCGAACTCACCACGCTCGGCGTGGCTTGGATTGGTGTCCTTTCGACCGCGGTGGCCGTGGTTGGAGTGGTTCTTCGCCACGATCGCGAAGTCCGCACGACGGATCTCGCCGAACGCGAGCGCAGTGTGGAAGCTGAGACCCGGCGCGACCGACTAGCGGTGACCAATGAGCGGCTTCGCATCGCCGATGAACTCGGCGCCATCATCAGCTTTTCGATCCGAACCATCTCGCTCGAAGCCGGCGACGGTTCAGACCTCGTCAGAACCGACCCCGACGAAGCACGCAAGATCCTCGCCAAGATTTCGACCACGAGCCGAGACGCGTTGAACGACCTTCGAAGCCTGTTGAAACGCCTCCGAACGGAAACCATGCCAATCCGCTATGCGCCGATAGTTGTTGACCCAGTCGACATGATGGAAGTCGGTGAGGCCAGATGAGTTCGCCGATCCGGGTTGTGGTCGCGGACGACCAAGCCTTGGTCCGCAGCGGGTTCCTTGCTCTCCTCCGCTCGGAAGACGGAATTGAGGTCGTCGGTGAAGCGGCGAACGGTTACGACGCCGTGAAGGTCGCCAAGAAGGAACGTCCCGATGTGATCCTCATGGACATTCGGATGCCCGAGATGGACGGACTGGAGGCAACACGGGTGATCACCGCCGACCCGTCACTTTCCTCAGTGCGCATAGTTGTTCTGACCACGTTCGATCTCGACGCCTACGTTCACGAAGCTCTCCGAGCAGGCGCATCCGGATTCCTGCTAAAAGACACGCTCCCGGTCGACCTATTGAACGCAGTGCGCGTCGTTGCTGCTGGCGACGCGCTGCTCGCCCCCAGCATCACCCGACGGCTTATCGAGGACTATGTCCGACGACCACTCACCCAACCAGCTGATCCTCGATTGGACCAGCTCACGGGCCGAGAACGCGAGGTGCTGATGTGCGTGGCGAAAGGGCAATCCAACGCCGAACTTGCTGAGGAGCTCTTTATGAGCCACGCCACCGCTAAGACCCATGTGAGTCACCTGCTCACAAAGTTCGCGGCCCGAGACCGCGCCCAACTCGTCGTCGTCGCCTACGAAACCGGACTCATCAACCCCGGCCACAGCTGAAGACCGACGAGAACCGGGTGAGCAAGCGGCCGGTCCGTAATGCGATGCAGCTACTCGCCAGGAATAGCTGAGTCGTGCAGGCCCACAAAGGGTCACACCCGAGAAGCGACGACTTCCGTGCGGTTCGTCGGCGACGCGGGGCTGGGTGACGGGAGCACGACGAACTGCACCAGATCGTCGCCAGCCGCCGTGAGCCCCTGATAGTCACCGAGGAAGTACCCACCGGCAACCGGCGCACTGGTGATCTCGAAGGTCGGCCCGCCCGCCTTCGCGGTAGGGGTGAACGCCGACTGGCCCGCACCTCGCGTTGCCACGAACGCCGTCACGGCTGTCCCGCGCAGCTCGTGGTAGCTGACACCGAGACGTCCACCGGCAGTGATGGCGATCGATGGATCGAATGCTGCGACATCACCTCCGTTCACGCGCACGGGAGCGGACCACGTCAGCCCACCGTCGCGCGATTCCGCCAGAGCGATGTCCTCGTGGGCGCCACCGCTGAAGCGGCCGTCTTGCCAAGCCACGTACATCGACCCATCCGCCCCCACGGCGATATCGGGGATGTTGTCGCCCGTCCGCAATGGGGTTCCGTCCGGGGCAACGACACCGATCGACTGCCCTTTGGCAACGATGATCGGTGCCTCCCAGGTGAGGCCCTTGTCGAACGAACGCTGCATCGCAATGTTCTCGCCGCGAAGTCCCTTGGCGTTCTTGTGGTTGTCGATCAGATCGAACGTATTGATGAGCGTCCCATTGGGGAGCACGACGATCTGATTGCCGATGGTCTGGTTGATCTGACCCGGGTCATAGATCTGCCGGGCGGGTTCCCAAGAGACGCCGCAGTTCGTCGAACGCGAGAACCACGTGGGCCCGCGGTACCCCTGGGCGCGCTCGAAGGCTCGAGCTGACGCGTTGGACTTGAGCGACGGGCCCGAGAGCCGGTCCCAGACCGCATAGACGTTGCACGGCGCGGTCGGGTCGGCGGTGATGGATTCCTTGTCGTTGAAGCCAAAGCTCACTTCGCGCTCGCCGCTCTCCCGCAACAGCGTTGTGGGGGCACTCCACGACATGCCACCGTCAAGAGAACGACTGACCAGGATCGCGTTGACGAGACTTGAATCATTGAACGAATCGGCGATCTGGTACGCCTTCCCGTCAGCTCCGAACGTCACCCACGGATCGGTGGCTCGTTCGTAGTCGCCGCCGACGTTGGCACCACCGGCGCAACGGCTGAATGTCGGCGCAGCGGCGACGGCCCAGGTCGTCGTGCATTTTGTGTTACGTTCGGTCCAATGTCTTCGCTTACGATACGCACTGACCCCGAGGTGGAGCGCGCTCTCGAAGGGCTGACCCGCGATGGTCTATCGCGCTCAGAGGCGGCCAGGGCGGCGATCCTTGAGGCTGATCGGGCGAATCGCCGGGCGCGCCTTCGGGCCGAAGCCGAGTCGTTGCGCAACGATCCCGAAGATGTCGCCGCGTCGCGCGAGTTGGCGGCGGAGATGGATGCCATTCGTGCGAGGTGACGTGTATCGGCTGCGAGCGCCCAAGGATGCCCGTGGCCACGAGCAGGCCGGCTCCCGGTTTGCGGTGGTGGTGCAGTCCGACGATCTGCCGCTGTCCACGTGGATCGTCGCACCGACCTCTACAGGCCGGCGCGAGGCGTCTTTTCGACCGGAGATCGAGATCGACGGGGTGAGAACCCGGGTGATGGTCGAGCAGCTCACCGCTGTGGATCCGGAAACCCGGTTGGGTCAGTTCGCCGGGCGGCTCGGCGGCGCCGAGTTGCGAGCCGTCAACGAGGCGCTGATGACGGTGTTGGGCTTGGACTGACTCACCTCGTTGGTCGAGTGGCGAGGACGCGTTCGGGCCTGTTCTGCTTCCCACGCTGGATCGCGGCAGAGGCGGCCCCGTTAGGATCCTCGCCAATGCTGGGTCGGTGGCACCTCAATCGGGCGGGCATTCTCAACGTCTACCAATACGGCGACGAGACCATCGACCTGGCTGGCGGTCGGCTGCTCTTGCGGGGGGTGAACGGTTCCGGGAAGTCGACGGCGATGAACATGCTCCTGCCGTTCCTGCTGGAGGCCGACGTGCGTCGTATCGATGCCGCCGGGGAGCAGACCGGGGTGCTTCGCTCGTGGATGTTGACCGGCCGGGAGGAGCCCAACCCGGTCGGCTACCTCTGGATCGAGTTCCAGCGGGTCGACGCCAACACTGGCGAAATCGGCCACTTCGTGTGCGGCTGCGGCATCCGGGCGAACGCGTCGACCGACCGGGTCACGACGTGGTGGTTCGCCACCGATCGTCGACCGGGTTTCGACTTCTCGCTGGTGGATCGGCGCACGCCGCTGACCGTCGATGCGCTCCGGACGATCCTGGGACCGTCGGCGGTGTTTCCTCAGGAACGGCGTGGCGACTACCGGACCGAAGTGCGCGCTCGGCTCTTCGGCGGCGCCGATCTGGAGCAGCACATCCGGCTTCTGCACATCGTGCGCAGTCCACGGGTGGGTGACCGTATCGACGTCGACCTCCCGTCGTACCTCGAGAGTGCGCTCCCGCAATTGTCGGAGGCCGCGCTCGCCGACGCCGCCCAACCGCTGGAGGATCTCGACGAGCACCGTGACAACGTGGCGTCGCTTCGGCGCACGACCGACGCCCTGGCCGGTCTGTGCGCTGTCTACGAGAGTTACGCCTGCGCCGAATTGCGAGCCCGGGCGTCGCACACGGAGGAGCTCCATCGAGTCGTGCGCTCGGCTCGACGCGACCAGGAAGCGGCGAGCGCGAACGCCTCTGCGGCTGCGGTCTCACTCAACGCCGGCGAGGCCGCGGTGTCTCGGCTCGAAGGTGAAGACGCCCGCATCGACAACGAACTGCAGGTCCTCCGGGAACGCCCGGCTTACCGCGACGGTGCTGACCTCGTGCACCTCCGCAACCATGTCGCCTCGCTCGCCCAGGGCCTTCAGACGGCCGAGGACGACGCCGCCGAATGTGGCGCGCGACGCGTCGAGTCGGCCCGCCGCGTATCGGCGATGCACGTCGCCTTTACCGCCGCTGTCACCTCCTTGCACCGCCATCTCGAGGAGACCTCGTCGACCGCCACCGAATGGCGCATTGATCCGCTGCCGGCCGTTCCGAACGTCGCCGCCTCGAGCGAGCCCGAGCCAGGCGTCGGTGATGTGCCCGTGCCGTCGTCGATGACCCTCGATCTGTCCGTGCTGCGAAGTGCGCTGACGCGGACGATCACCGATGCCGAGCTCCGTCGGGTCGACATCGGGGAGGTCATCGCCGCCCTCGACACCGTGATCAAGATGGAAGCCGAACTGCGGGCTGCTGAGGAGCGACACGCCCGACTATTTGCCCAGGCCGTATCGGCGGACACTGATGCGGCCATGGCCCGCGACGAACGGCGGCGCATCGAGGACGGCTGGCGATCCGCAACGCAATCGTGGCTGCACGAGATGGACCGCCTCGACGGTGACCACGAACACGACCACGTGTCCATGGATGAACTCCTGTCGGTCGCGGCAAGTCCTGATCTTGTCGAACGTCTCGACGAGATCGTAGGTGTACTTACGAATGCAGTGCAGGCGATCGCCGACTTCCACCGCAGACGGATCGCCCAACTCGGCGCGCTGCTCGAACAACAGCGGGCTGAGGTCGACCGTTGCGGCACTGTGTTGCGTGATCTGGCCAACGCCACGCTGCCTGATCCACCGTCGATGTCCTGGCAGCGGTCGGGCCGTCGCAAGGTGTTGGCCGAAGCCATCGATTTCGCCCCTGATGTCGGCACGGAGGATCAGCTCGGCATCGAAGCAGCCATGGAAGCGTCGGGTCTGTTGAGTGCCGAGCTCCAGTCGAACGGTGTCGTGGCCCTCGCCAACGGGGAGCTCGTGGCCATCGTCCGGTCACCGGTAAACGCGCCGCTATCGAAATTTGTGATGGCTCTCGACGGTGATGAGACCCTCCTCGCGATCCTGCACTCGATCACCACTGAACGAGATGCCGACGCGCAAACCTTCATTGCCGTCGATGGTGAATTCCGCATCGGCGCGATGCGCGGCCGCCACACGAAGTCGCTCGTAGAGCACATTGGCGTGGCGAATCGCCGGGCGGCTCTTGAACGTCGACGGGCCGAGGCGGCCGAGTCGCTGGCTATCGCCGAGGCGGTCGTTGGCGCGACAGAGAACACACTCGACGAACGACGACGGCAACTCGACCGTGCCACGACGCACCGCAATGCCTTTCCCACGACGCAATCATTGACCGCCTCCGTCGCCCAGAGCGACGCCGCGCAACGAGTTGCCGAGCGAGCCCGAACCGCAGCAACTGATGCCGAGCGAGAAGTTGTCCGGGCCGACGCCGCTCACGCCGAGAAGCTCGCCGACGGTCAACGGACTGCGGCCAATCGTCGACTTCCGTTCGATCGAAGTCGGTTGCGCGACGGCGCCGACGCGATGTCGGCGTTGATCGCCGACGGCCGAGCCGCCGAGCCCCGAGTGTCGATGGTCGAGTCGTCACTTCGTGGTTGGTCGACGTCGGCTGATGCATGGCGACGCGCACTCGCCGACCACGTAGACCGCGTCGACCGAATACATCTTCGGGCCCGTGAACACGGTGAGCAGCAGGCTCGGTTGGTGACGCTGGAAGACACCGTCGGAACAGCGTGGGCGGAAGTCGTGGAGATCATCGATGCGACAGAGCGCGATCGCAAACGCACGCGTGGGGAATTGCACGTCGCCCGCGCCTCCCTCAAACAGGCGGGGGCCGAAGAGTCGCGAACGGCTGAGGTGGCGCGCACGTCGGCGGCGACGATGGCTGACCGGGAGCAGCGATGCGTTGCGTCGCTCCCAGGCCTCCGCGCGGCGTTGGGCGTGAGTGGACTCGTCGCGTCGGCGACAGCCGCCGTGTCCGGTTCAGCGTCGGCGACGGCGCCCGGAGACGCCGGAGGGCCGCCGGTGCGATCGGCACCGAGCTGGCCGAGCGTGACGGAGTCGGCCGATGGCGCACGCGAGTTGGCCACCGCGGTACTGCGGGCCATCCCGACCCCCGAACGGAGCGATGTCGGAGCCGACAGCGTTCGCCAATCGTTGCGCCAGCGTCGCGAGAACCTCGGTGCGGGTTGGGATGCCGAGGATCATCAGCCCGACCCGACGCTTCCCCTCGCCATTGTGGTTACCGGTCCGCTAGGCCGCATGCCGCTGGCCGATGCGTCGGCCGAGGTGGTCACCCAGCTGCGGGCGCAATCGAGTTTGCTCACGGCGAAGCAGGACCAGGCGCTGCGTAATCTGCTGCAGGGCGTCGTCGCCACCGAAGTCGCGGCGAAGCTCTTTGCCGCGGGCGAGTTGGTGAAGCTCATGAACAAGCGGCTGTCGACGGTGACAACCGCGCACGGCATTGGCGCGTCGCTGCGCTGGCGACGTCGTGACGATATCGACGGCGATCTCGCCGGCATCATCGACCTTCTCGCCAAGAGCCCGGATCACCGTGATGCCGATGAGGATCTAACGCTCGCTGCGGCGTTGTCGTCGCGCATCGACTCGGCTCGTCGCGACGATCCCGAGGCGACGTATCGCGACCTCATCGCCCGTGTGCTCGACTACCGCACATGGCATGAGATGTCGATCCTTGTGCACCGTCCAGGGGAGTCGCCGCGGCAGTTGGCCCGCCACCCGCGTCTGTCCGAGGGCGAGAAGAAGGTGGTGTCGTATCTTCCGTTGTTTGCCGCCGTCGCCGCATCGTGTGATGCGTTGGCGGAGCGGGCGCCAACGGCCCCGCGATTCCTGTTGCTCGACGATGCCTTCGCCAAGGTTTCGGAGGACAATCACGGCCCGCTGTTCGGCCTCCTCGTCGAGCTTGACCTCGACTTCATTGCCACGAGCGAGCGGTTGTGGGGCACGCATGCCACCGTGCCCGCACTTTCGATCTGCGAAGTGGTCCGTGACGCCGAGATGAGCACGATCGTGCTCGAACACTCGCGCTGGAACGGACGGTCGATCGAACGCGAACACGACCAGGCAATCGCCGACCGCACCACTCGGTTTCGGTGAACTCGCCTGACGACGCAGTGGCGGACCGCGACCTCGGCGGGCGACAGCTCTTCCGCTACGTCACAGCCGAGGAGTGGCGCGACTACCGTGCCATTCTGGCGGTCTTTGCCAATACCTTCTTTGCCGAATTGTCGCCCGACGACGTCGTGTCGCGTCTTGTCGCCGGGGGCGTCGACGTCACCTCCGAAACCGTGCCCGATCGCCTCGAAAGCCTGCGGCGCTGGGGCAACCTCACCGTCTCCTCGTCCATCGGGAACCCGTCGAGCCTTGCCGACTACTACCGGCGCCGCAGCCGCTACCTCATCACCAGCGCCGGCCAAGAAGTACATGATCTGGTCGAGGGCGTACTCGGGCGCGTGGACGACGTGCGCGACGTTTCGACCGGACGCCTCGGTGCGGTGCGTGACGCCGTCGCCCGACTGGCGGCGTTGGCGAACGATGCGAGCGCCTTCGCCACCGCATCAGCATCGGAACTCGGTGAACTCGTGCGCGCCGTGTTCGACCCGCACGTCGTCTTTACCGCCGAGATCACCCAGTTCTTCGCCGCCATCAACCAATGGCAGAGCCGCTACGACCTCTCCGCCGAGGAGTTGCGGTTCTTTGCCGAAGTACTCGTCGGCTACGTGAGCGATCGACTCGATGAGATCGAACGAGCGTCACGGCCTATTGCCCGTCATCTCCAAACGCTTGAGCCGCATATCGAAGTGATCGTTCGGCGCGTTGCCGGTGGACTTGCCCTGCGAGTGGAACGCGCCGGTCTCGCCGACACGGTGGCCGTGCGCCGTGCTGCGGGCGAGCGCCGGGAGGACTGGGCGAACCTTGCGGCTTGGTTCGTGCGAGGGCCACTTGCCCCGTCGCGCATCGAGCAACTCCGACGCGAGGCGTTGGCAGCTATCCGCACGCTCACCCAGAATCTTGCACGCCTCTCGCGGTCCGGGCTCGGCGCGTCGTCGCGCCGCGCCGACTTCCTTCGGCTTGCTTCGTTTTTTGGCGAGGTCGCTGACGGTGATCTGGACCGACTCGCAGCCGCCGCGCTCGGCCTGTACTCGTGTCGCCATCTTGGCGCGCTCGCCGGTGATCACGACGACCCTGTGTCGTCGACGACGCCGTGGGACGAAGCTCCCCACGCCGATGTGGCGTTGTCGTTGCGTGAGAGGGGCAGCACAAGAAACCCTGGTCAGCCCTCACCGATCCGTGACCGACGCCAGGAGCGCGAGTTGATCCGTCGTCGACGCGATGCCGACGCTGAGCTTCGCCGAAACGCCGAGCTGGAGTTGCTCTCGATCGGGACCTTCGATGGTGAATCAATACGTACGCTTACGATGACGGCCCTCCGTCAGTTACAGGCACTGATTGGACAGAGTCGCTTCCGCGAACCGGAAGGAACCGACCTCGTGTGCACGGTTCATCGCACGCCAGGCGTCGTTACCCAGATCGACTGCCCCGAGGGACGGCTCGGGCTCGTCGATATCGCGCTGGAGGTGCGGGCCCGTGGCTGAGATTCCGACCGAGTTGGGCGACCCTCAGGCCGACCACGAGCGGCGTGAGTGTGCTCGACATCTCCTCATGAACCCGCTGACGGGTGCTGAACACTACCCGGAGGTGTTCCGGCTCATTCGTCGTCATCATCACGATCTTGACCAGTGGTTCACCCAACGCCTCGGCTACCGGCTGCATCTCGACGCCGACACGGCCCGTCTCTTCAAGTCGGGCATCGTCCCCGACAACCGGCCGTTGCGCACGAAAACCGGACGGCCACTGCATCGCCGCGAGCTGCAACTCCTCGCCCTTGTTTTGGCGAGTACCGCTGCGGGCCCGCTCGTGGTGAGTCTGCGTGACCTCGTCGGTGACATTCGCTCCGCCGCTGCCGAAGCCGGATCACAACTTGGCACCGATGCGTCTGAGCGCCGCTGTCTGGTGACGGTGTTGCGGTGGATGGTCGATCAAGGTTTGGCGACCGAGTTGCATGAACAGGTCGACCGCTACGTCGACGACGCCGACGCCGACGCAGTACTGCGAATTCGACCGGACCGCATCGCCCTGCTTCCGATCGGTGCACTGCTCGGCGAGTCGAATGCGGCGGCACTGCTGGCGCGTGCTGATCGTCGAGACACGTTTCGGCAATGGGCCAGGTGTCATCTCGTGGAGGACTCGGTTGTCTACCGAAGCGACCTGACCGATGGTGAGTGGGCGGAGCTGCGTCGGCGTCAGGGAGACGAGGCGCGCATGCTCGACGAGATGTTCGGACTCATCGTTGAATCGCGGGCTGAGGGCATCGCAGCAATCGATCCTGGCGGGGCAATGAGCGATCTCCGATTCCCCAGCGCCGGCACGGTCGGCCACGCAGCGCTGCTGCTGATCGAGCGCCTCGCTCCGTCCATGACGATCAGCGATGTCGAAGCGCTCGTCACCGAGCTCGCCAACGAACACGCATCGCACTGGGCGAAGGATCTCACGGGGTCTCCGGAGCGTCTCGCCCGTGAGGTCGTAGCTTTGCTGGCGGCGCATCGCCTCGTGTGCGTCGACGACGAACTGCTTTACGTGCTCCCGGCCGCCCGACGCTACGCCCCGACCGTCACGGTGCTTTCTGTCGAACAAGCAGCGTTGTGGTGAGTGCGCCACCGAGCTCACTTGTCGGCGCTGACCTCGCGCCGTTGTGGGACGCCGTTCGGGAGCGGTTGGAACGTCTCGGCTCGACGCGTCGCGGCCGACTTCGCGTGCCGATGCTTTCGACGGCCGGTCGCCAGCACCTGACTTCCCTGCTTGGTCGGCCGATCACGGTGACGGTCGACCTCGGAGAGTTGGAACGGGCGCTCGGACGCGTCGGAGCCGGTGTCGATCTGGTGCTCGCGCTCGACAACGTCGGCCATGGGATGTCGTTCGCCAATGAGCAACGACGTGCTGATCGTCAAATACGAGCAAACGCCCGCGATGCGGCGCGTGTCGAGGTCGCTCGTTGGCCGGACGTTTGGGGCAAGAGTTGGATCGACGAAGTCATCCAGTCCGGTCTTCTGCGCGGCCTCGATGCCGATGGGGCGGTCGGTCATGTGGCCGACGTGCGGCGGTGTCTCGATGCGCTCGCCTCGACCGACCAGCCGCGCAGCC
>JANLQX010000143.1:0-7192 GCA_031368095.1 Actinomycetes bacterium
CCTGGGCATCGTGCTCGACGAGGCCAACGTCAATGGCGCCCGCCTGCCCCTGACGGCACTGGTCGATCAGCTTTACAAGCAGGTCGTGGACCGAGGCGGAAAACGGTGGGACACGTCGAGCCTGATCCACCTTCTGCAAAATCCGTAGGGGTCGAATGTTGGTACCTCGACCGGGTGCGGGTTACTCGATATGGACGATCTGGGCTGGTGGACGGATCGGAGTTTCGACGGTGTCGATCGGCCAGCCGAGATAGACGATTCCCACGACCCGGGTGCCGTCAGGAAAATCACACAGCGCGTTCACCGTGGCCGGGGTCTGGACCGGCGCGGTTGACCAGAACGAGGCCAGGCCGAGCGCAGTGGCCCCGAGGAGCAGAGTCTGCACGCCGGCCGCAACTGCGTCGCGATCGTCGGCGGCGAGGTTCATACTGACCGGCGGAGCGCACCCGACAACGAGTATCGACGGGGCCCGCAAGTATTTCGTCTTCGTCTTGGTGCGCTTCCCCTCGTCGCCGACCCCGTTGCCGATCATGTCGGCCACGAACGCTTCACCGAGCCGGGCGCGACCTTCTCCGGTGCAGCGAGCAAAGCGCATCGGCCACGTCCGCTTGTGGTTCGGAGCCCATTGCGAAAGGTCACACAGCCGCTCGATGGTGGATGCGGGAACGGCCCGGTCGCGGTCCACGAGCATCGACGTGCGCCGCTGCTTCACCAAGTGCGCATACGAATCGAACAACAGCTCGCTATTCACGCCGCCCAGCCCCCGTCGAGATGCGCGGTGTCGTTGAACGAGCGGAGCCGCCACCGCTGCCCGTCGTGGACGATCGTTGACAATGACGCGTTCTCCGCTCCGAGGAATGACGGTGACCCCGTGATGTCGTTGAGCGCCGCGGCAATCACCCCGCCGTGCACGACACAGACGATGCGTTGATTCCGGTGCGCATCGGCGAGACGGTCGAGCGAACCCATGACCCGCGCCGTGAGCTGGGCGGTGGACTCCGCCCCCGGAATCTCGCCCCACTCCCCCACCTCGATCGCTCGCATTGCCGCCGGATGCGCTTCGGCCGCCTTTTGGCGGAAAAGCCCGGCCTCCCAGTCCCCGAGAAACACTTCTCGCAAATCGGCCTCCACGATCGGCTGCAGACCGATCGCCGCCGCCAGCGGAGCCGCCGTCTCGTGCGTTCGGGTCAGGCTGGTGACGTAGAGCGCCCCGATACGAGAAGCCCAGTCGTCACCGGCGCCGTGATGCTGCGCCGCCAAACGCTTTCCGGCCAGGAGGGCCTGTTCGTGTCCGCTAGGAGCCAGCGCCGGGTCTCCATGTCCGTCGACGAGTGGGAACGGCTGTCCCGGGGTGAATCCCTGGCTGGCTCCATGGCGCAGAAGGGTCACGATCGTTGATCCGGGGAGCGGAACCCACCGAGTCTGATGGTGCGATTGCGGGAGGGCTTCAGACGATCTCACTCGGCCAAGGTATCCCGGCGGTGCGACCTTTAGCTGCCGGCCGTCCGGGCCGATACAACACGGGTGACTGCCGTGCTCGCTGCGCTCTCGTCGACTGGTCGCGCCGCCGATTCGCTGCCCCGGCGTGAGGTGCGAGGCACGTTGCCGTCGACCACCTCGACCACGTGGACGCCTGCCGTGCCCGAGTTCTCGGCCGTGGCGAACGCTCTGTCGCTCCTGATGCCGGTATTGGAGCCCTACGTCCTTCGAACCGTCCGCCACGGCACGACGAAAGCCACGATCGACGGTCCGAGCGGGTTCAACGAGAGGGACCGCACATTGGCCGGCGCCTTTGTCGTGCAGGAATCCATGCATCAACGCCAGCACCGGTCCTTCAACGAAGAGCTGACGGCTCAGGTCCCGACGCTTCGAGTGATCGAACGGTTTCAGGGATGGCTGTTCAAACAGTTCCGCCGCACCGAGTCGTCGATCTGGGGGTTGGCGTTCGCCGCCGGGGCTGAGGCCGTGGCTTTCTTCACCGCCCGATGGGTCGACCATCGCCATCATCACCTCCTCGCCGACGCCGACGGTGACGCCGCTCGACTCTTCGTGTGGCATTTGGCCGAAGAGGTCGAACACAAGAACGTGGCATTCGACGTCTACCGGGCGAACGGCGGCGGACGTCTTCGCTATCTGTTCGGTATAGTAGGCGCGCTTATTATTATGGCAGCATCGGTTGTAGCCGGCAGTGCCGTTCTCCTCATCCGTGAGGGGCACTGGTGGAAACCGCGAACACACGCCCGCATGATCGGGTGGTCCTGTTCGTTCGTCTTCGAAGTCCTGCCGATGCTCGGCCTGTGTCTATCCCGCAGCCATCACCCGTCGATGTGGCGAGATCCCGAGTGGCTCGGATCGTGGCTGGCCGCCTACGACACGACCGGGACAATCCCGGAGTGGAATCAGGAAACACTCGACGGGGTATACGCGCCGTCCACGGTTGCTTAAGGGAAGGAAGCTAGGCGCGCTTAGGGTCCCAGCAACTTGGTCTTGAGCTCACGCTTGACGAGCTTGCCGCTGGCGTTGCGGGGAATGGCCTCGTCAAGAATCCAGATTCGGGCTGGGATCTTGTATTTGGCGATGCGACCGTCGAGAAACGCTTGGAGCGAGGCCTCATCGATTGCAGCGCCAGGGTGCGGGAAGACGCCGGCCCCGACTTCTTCCCCCAGGCGATCGTCAGGAATGGCGAATACGGCCACCTCGGCGACGGCCGGATGCTCGTAGATGGCAGTCTCCACTTCGGAGCAGTACACGTTCTCGCCTCCGCGAAGCACCATGTCCTTGGCCCGGTCGACGATGTACACGAAGCCGTCGTCGTCGATGCGAGCAATGTCGCCGGTGTTGAACCAGCCGTCACGAATGGCGTCGGCCGTGGCCTCGGGCTTGTTCAGGTAGCCGCGGATCACGGCCGGCCCGCGTACGCAGAGCTGTCCCGGCAGGCCCGGTCCGACCTCGTTGTCGTCCTCATCGACGAGCTTCGCTTCGAAGGTCGGCATGAGCGGTCCGCATGATGCCGGTTTGGCGAGATAGAACGCCGCCGAATTAGCGGTGACGATCCCGCACGTTTCAGTGAGCCCGTAACCGGTCGACGGTTGTCCACCGGACAACGACTTTTCGATCTTGTCGACCAGGTCCGGCTGAAGTGCGGCGCCGCCTCCACCCATGGCGGCGATCGATGACGTGTCCCGTCGGCTCCAATCGGGATGGGCGAGAAGTTCGCGGCTCATGGTCGGCACACCGGAGAAGTTGGTGATCTTTTCGCGTTCGATCAGCTCCAGGGCGCGCCCCGGATCCCACTTGTACGTGAACACTATTTTGGCGCCGCTCAACGTGGCCGGATGGAGCAGGCAATTGTTGGCGGTCACATGGAACAGCGGGGTCGGCGCCATGAATGCCGGAGCCACCGAAGGCGATGCCGCCAAAGCAGGCGCACCAGATGCTCCTTTTGCGGCGGCGCTGGCCATGCCCACAGCGTTGGCCCAGAACCCGAGGTGCATGAGATTGGTGACGCAGCCACGGTGGGTCAGCTGGGCGCCCTTGGGGAAACCCGTGGTCCCGGACGTGTAGAACACGCAGGCATCGTCATCGGGATCAATCAGCGCATCCGGAAGCGTGGCCGGCACGTCCGCGGCCGCGACCACATCGGACCATGCGGTGGTCCCGGCTGGCGCGTCGGCCATGCGGACCGTGATCACGTCGAGCGGGTGAGCGGCGCGCACCGTCGCAAGGTGCGGAAGTGCCCGGACGACGCGTTCGGTGTCGGCGATGAAGACTTTCGGGGCCGAGTCGAGGAGGCCGTATTCCATTTCGGCGCCCGTCCACCAGGCGTTCATCCCAACGACTGCGGCGCCGACAACGAGCGTGGCCCAGTAGGAAACAACCCACTCCGGATAGTTCCGCATGGCGATGGCGACGCGGTCACCCGGACCAACGCCATGGACGTCGCGCAGTCGCCACGCCAGCGCCCGGACCTGGGCGGCGATCTCGGCGTAGGTGTAGCGCTCGTCTTCGTAGACGACGTAGTCCTTGTCACCGTGTTGGGCTGCCATCTCCCAGATCGTCCGCATGGTCGGTGGCGCGGCCGCAAAGACCTTCATCGGAATCCCGCGCACGGTGACGTCGGTCAGACCGAACGGTGAGCCGGCGGCGGTGAGGGTCGTCCAGGTGGCGGGGAGGTGCTCGATCACCCGCACGGTTGTAGTGCACCGGGATGAACTTCGGCGAACCGACGGGGGTATGACCGACAGTCAGCGAAGCGCCGTGCGGGAGAGTCGGGCCACCATTTCCTCCGACGAGGACAGCGTCGCCGCGCTCGCAAGTCGAGCATGGGCATAGGCGTAGTAGTCGATCGGTCCATCCGGGTTGATGACCGCCTGCACCAGGGCCCACAAACCTTCGCGACACTCACTCACCACCTTCAGTAGGGCGAGCCGGTCACGATCTTCCTCCGTCGCCGAGCCATGGGCCACGGTGAGCAGCACGGAGTCGGCGTCGTCGTCGAGGCCGGCGTTCACGGAGAGATTGGCAAGATCGAACAACGCCAGGTTCATCCCGGCGTACTCGTAGTCGATCAACCAGACACGGTCGTCCGGCCCGATCAGCACGTTGGCGGGCAGCAGATCGTTGTGGCACAGCGCGGCCGTCAGCTCCGATCGACGGTAGGTCCGGCGGACCTGATCGACGACGTCGAGAATATGGGGCAAGGCCGGGTGGGAGCGACCGCCGGTCGCGGCGTCGTGCGCGTGTCGAGTGATGATCTCGAAGATCGGGAATTCGAACGCAACGGGTTCGGTGGCGTGCAGGCGCGCGATCAGGTCGGCAACGGCACGCAGCGTGGCCGGCACCCGAAGATCGTCGGCCGTGGCCGTTCGGGCGTCGAGGAAGTCGCAGATGACCGTACCGAACGCCGGGAGCTCGCACAGTGTGTTCGGCCCGATACCGCGGCGGGCGGCGATCTGCGTGATCGCCGCTTCGGCGCGCCGATCGATGCCGAGCAGGTCGGTCTGCTCGCCGGGTACGCGCACCACGAATGATCCATTGAGCGTGGCGACCTTCACACTGCGATTGGTGATTCCACCAGGTAGCGGATCAACGGCGGTGATGGCATCACGCCACCCGGGAACAGACTCGAGAATGGTGCGAAGTTCGGCGTCGGACGGTTGCATGCGCGCTTAGCTTTTGACCCGGGACGACGCCGGGTCGTAAAGCGGCCGCAGGGTGACGGCGGCGGGGTACCGCTTGGTGGCCACGTCGAGTTCGTAGTCACCGGACAGGACGTAGTCGGCGCTCACCCCGTCGGGATTTCGGACATACCCGAGTCCGATTGATCGTTCAACGGTGTACCCGTAGCCACCGCTGCTCAACCAGCCCACTCGCTCGCCATTCCGGTAGATCGTTTCGCGGCCGAGGAGCACCACGTCGGAACCAACGTCCGTCGGGTCGACGGTAAAGGTGGCCAGCATTTTGTTGACGCCGTGGCGTCGCTGATGCTCAACCGCGCGCTGTCCCCGGAACGCCGGGCCGTGGCGGCGTGTCGCCCACCCGAGCCCCGCATCAAGCGGCGAATGGTCCGGACCGACGTCGGAGCCCCAGGCCCGGTAGCCCTTCTCCAGTCGGCAGGACTCGATCGCCCGGTAACCGCCGTTGACGATGCCGTGCGGCCGACCCGCCTTCATGACGGCGTCGTAGACACGAGTCGCACTCTCCACCGGCACGTAAAGTTCCCAGCCCAATTCTCCGACGTACGTGACCCGAAGCGCCATCACGCCAACGTTGGCGATGCTCAGTGTCCTTAGTGTTCCGAATGCGAACGCTTCGTTGGACACGTCATCTGTGGTCACGGCCGCGAGGACGTCTCGCGATCGTGGTCCCATCAGCGCAAGGACAGCCGTCGACGAGGTCACGTCGACGACTTCGGCTTTCGCTTCGCACGGGATCGACCGGGCGATCCAGTCAAAATCATGGATGGCAAGCCCGGTCCCGGTGACGAGCAGAAACTCGTTCGCGCCGGTCCTGGCGACGGTGAGGTCGCACTGGATGCCACCACGATCATCGAGCATCTGCGTATACGTCAGCGAACCGACCGGCTTGTCGATGTCGTTTGCGCACATCCATTGCAGCGAGGAAAGAGCGTCGCGACCCTTCACCGTAAATTTGGCAAACGACGTCTGATCGAAGAGCGCCACGGAATTTCTCACGGCGTGATGTTCACGACCGACCGCTTCGAACCAGTTCTGACGACCGTAGGTGTACGTATCTTTCGCCACTTCGCCAAGATCACGCCGGGCAAACCAGTTCGGTCGCTCCCAACCGAGCTTTTCTCCGAAGCAGGCGCCGGACTCGGCAAGGCGCGAGTACAGCGGAGAAGTGCGTACCGGACGGGCGCTGCCATGCTCCTCGTGCGGCCAGGCCATTGCGTAGTGCTTGGCGTAGGCCTCCAGCGTTCGACTGCGAACCCACGACGTGTCCCGATGCGGTTGTCCGAAGCGGCGAATGTCGACGACCCACAGGTCATACGGCGCAATGCCCGCTTGGACCCACTGCGCAAGAGCCTGACCGGCCCCTCCCCCGGCGGCGATACCAAACGCGTTGAACCCGGCGCCAACAAAGAAGTTGGCCAGCTCGGGCGCTTCACCGAGGATGAAGTTGCCGTCGGGCGTGAAACTTTCCGGACCATTGAGCAGCGTGTTGATGCCCACTTCGCGCAGTGCCGGAACTCGACCACACGCCTGCTCCATGATCGGAGCGAAGTGGTCGAAGTCCGGCTCGAGAAGCTGGAACTGGAATGGCTTCGGAATACCGCGCACTGCCCACGGGACCGGATTGGGTTCGTACCCGCCCATGACCAGCCCGCCGACCTCTTCCTTGTAATACGTGAGCCGATCGGGATCGCGCAGCGTCGGGAGATCACGCGAAATACCCATTGGTTCGGTGATCACGTACTGGTGTTCCAGGGACACCAGGGGAACGTTCACGCCAACGGTCGCAGCGAGAGCGCGCGTCCACTGACCGGCACAGACGACGACCTTCTCGCAGGCGATCCGACCACGGTTGGTCAGAACGGCGGCAATGACGCCCTCAATAACTTCGATCGACTCGACCTCAGTGTCTTCGGCAATCGTGACGCCCTGCATCCGAGCACCTCGCGCCAACGCCATCGTGATGTCGCTCGGATTTGCTTGCCCGTCAGTGGGCA
>JANLQX010000164.1:0-1555 GCA_031368095.1 Actinomycetes bacterium
CCGCTGAGCACCAAACCCGAAGTGATAAGCACACCGAACACGAGTTGCACCCTGCCCGTGCCCGCCAACACGGCGATCAGCTCTTTGCCGACAGCGCCACGCAGCACGACACGAATCGGCGGGAGCGCAGCAACCATCGACAGCAGACCCACCAGAGCAAGCGGGCGGCCGAGCAGCGCCACGGGCACAAGAAGCACGCCGGCTGCGACGATCAGCGCGACGTAGAACCTACGTGTGAGCGGATCACCAAACCGGACAGCGAGGGTTCTCTTGCCCACCTCTCGGTCGGTGGGGATGTCACGGAGGTTGTTGATGACGAGCAGCGAACACGCCAACGATCCGGCCGCACAGCCGAGAACGAACGTGATCGCCGGCAAACGCTCGATCACCACGTAGGTGGTGCCGGCCGTAGCGACGAGCCCGAAGAACACGAACACGAACACCTCACCTAACCCGAGGTACCCATAGGGATTCGGTCCCCCGGTGTAGAACCATGCCGCCAACACGCTGGCCACTCCGACTGCGAGAAGCCACCACGTGGTGGTGGCCGCAAGCACGAGACCGGCCGCTGCGGCGACACCGAACGACAACATCGCCGCACGCTTGACGGCCGATGCCGACGCGAGTCCCCCGGCGACCAACCGAGGTGGGCCAACCCTGATGTCATCGGTGCCTCGAACCCCATCGCTGTAGTCGTTCGCATAGTTGACCCCTACCTGCAAGGCAAGGCTGACGACGCCGGCAAACGGTACCGTCCACCACCTGGCCCCCGACTCGGCCACGCCCACGGCCGAGCCGAGAGCGACAGGCACCACGGCTGCGGGAAGCGTGCGCAGACGCGCGCCGACGAGCCACCGGTTCATTCGCTCATCCGTTCATCCCGGTGCGGCTTGGCGACTCGTTCATCCGGTCAGTCTGGCGGCCGATCACTCTAAGCTGCAATAGTCTGCGGTCATGGCCGGTCTTGTCGCACTCGATCTGCCCGCTGGACCTCCGTTCGTAGCCGCCCTGCGGCGAGTATGGGACGAGGGCAGCGCCGCGCTGCCCATCGACCAACGGCTACCCGGGCCGGCCCGACGGGCTCTGCTCACGACCATGCGGCCGACCTCGATCGTAGATCCCGATGGTGAAGTGATGCTCGATGGGTTGCCGACCGAGACCGGCGATGCGTTGGTGATCGCAACGAGCGGATCGACTGGAACGCCAAAGGGTGTCGTGCTCACGCACGACGCAGTACGAGCATCCGCCTTGGCGACCAGCGACCGCTTGGCGGTCGGCGCAGACGACCACTGGCTCTCGTGCCTTCCGTTGTCGCACATCGGCGGCCTCTCGGTAGTCACGCGAGCACTCGTCACCGGCACCCCGCTCACGGTGCTTCCCATGTTCGATGCGGCCGCCGTCCACCGGGCGGCCGCGCATGGTGCCACACTCGTCTCGCTCGTGGCTACGGCGCTGCGTCGGATCGACCCATCGCTGTTTCGCTGGATCGTCCTCGGCGGCAGTCGCCCACCCCCCAACCGGCCTGCCAACGTTCTTGCCACATACGGGCTGACCG